>CBDUZS010000068.1:0-12266 GCA_965371785.1 uncultured bacterium | reverse complement strand
TACGACCAGGGAGATATCTGGGTTGCCTGTGCCGCTCCCGGTACCCCTATCCTCAGGTACAACAGCAGCAGCACGATCGTGGATCAGATCGAATCATCGCTTGTTCCCTCTGCAACGGGGCTTACAATGGACGACGACGGCTACCTCTGGGCCAGCGACAACACGAACGGGAAGATCTACAAGATCGATCCGGATGGGACGGGAATCGGCGAAGGACACGTCCAGGGAATAATGGATGCAGCCGTCGTCCTGTCACCCAATCCATTCATCGGCAGCCTCATCATCACCGGAACAGGATTCGGACCGGTAGTGGACATCACGATCTTCGATTCGTCGGGAAGGATCGTGAGAACGGAGTGCACCAACGGGTCCCTTACCTGGACCGGCGCGGACGACTCGGGTGTTCTGCTGCCGAACGGAGTCTACACGATCACTGTTACGGGCTGGACGAGAGCGAGTACGAGAGCCGTGCTCCTGAGGTAGTCCTGCAGCGAAGTTCTTTCAGGGAATGATGTTCACTAGCCGCCCGGGTACTACTATTATCCTTCGCGGGGGGGAGCCTGCAAGGATCTCCCTGATCCTCTCGAGCGAGAGTGCGGCATCCTTCACCTGCTCCTCGGATGAATCGACGGGGATGCATATCTTTCCCCGGATCTTCCCCTTTACCTGAACGGCAATCTCGATCATGTCCCTTTCGAGATCGGCTTCGTTCCAGACAGGCCACTCCTGCAGATGGATGGTCTCTCCCGGATAACCGAGCCTGTGCCAGAGCTCCTCGGACAGGAATGGCGCCATGGGTGCGAGAAGCAGCAGCACCTGTCGGATCGCTTCCCGCCATGCTCCGCCGGTCGCCCCGGCTTTGTCGCGGTGTGACGAGAGGAAGTTGACGAACTCCATCAGGGCGGCAACGCCCGTATTGAATTGAAAACCGTCCACATCCTGCGAGACCTTCCTGATCGTCGAGGCAAGCTGGAATCGGAGCTCCCTGCACAGCACCTCGTCGGGTTCCGAATCGGGAACGTCAGAGGTCTCGAGACAGAGGTTCCATATTCTCCTGAGGAACCTGTACGTTCCCGATATGCCGTTCTCTTTCCAATCCAGCTCGGCCTCGAAAGGCCCCATGAAGAGGATGTACAGTCTCAGGGCGTCGACACCGTACTTCTCAACCATTTCGTCGGGTGTGACCACATTGCCCTTCGACTTGGACATCTTCTGGTGATCGGCACCCAGCAGCATTCCCTGGTTCTTCAGAACCGTGAAAGGCTCTGAAAAACTAACCAGCCCTGCATCGTGCATGACCTTGGTCCAGAATCTGGCGTAGATGAGGTGCATCACCGCATGCTCGGCGCCGCCAACGTAGAGATCAACCGGAAGCCAGTATTCAACCGCTTCCGGATCGAAGGGGCGGTCGTTCTCATCCGGGGATGCGTATCTGAGGAAATACCATGACGAACACGCGAACCCTGCCATGGTGTTCGTATCCCGGAGCGCAGGGCTGCCACAGTCCGGGCAGGTCGTGTTAACCCATTCTTCGATCCTCGCAAGTGGTGAGCGCCCAGTATCATCTGGCTCGTAACTCTCAACTTCGGGCAGGATTACGGGAAGGTTTCTGTCGGGAACAGTGCCGCATTTCTCGCAGTGGATTATCGGAATCGGAGCTCCCCAGTACCTCTGTCTGCTCACCAGCCAGTCACGCAGGCGGTACCTCGTATCCGCGCGTCCGAACCCCTTCTCCCTTGCCCAGTCAGCCATCTTCACCCTTGCCTCATCCGAGTCGAGACCGGAGAACCGACCGCTGTTCAAGAGAATACCGTCTGCATCGGTGGCGTGCTCCTCGACGCCCTGCGGCACACCTCCCGGTGCTATCACTTCGACAATTGGCAGGTCGTACCTGAGGGCGAAAGCATGATCTCTTTCGTCATGGGCGGGAACGGCCATGATGGCAGAGGTTCCATAACCCGCAAGAACGTAATCGGCAACGAATACCGGTACGAGTTCTTCGTTGTACGGGTTTCTGGCATGGGAGCCCGTGAAAACGCCTGTCTTCTCCTTCTCGCTTGCCGCCATTCTCTCCATGTCGCTCTTTGCCAGCGCACACTCAACGTAGTCTCTCACTTCCGGCAGCCTGTCCGGTGAGGTGAGTCTCTCGAGGTCGGGATGCTCGGGGGCAAGAACACAGAATGTAGCACCGTATATCGTATCCAGCCGGGTCGTGTAGACGGGCAGTTCGACCGATCCTCCATTGGCCAGGTCGACTGCAAATATCACTTCGCCACCGTGGGATTTACCGATCCAGTTACGCTGCATCGCCTTGATTCCCTCAGGCCAGTCGAGGTCATTCAGGTCATCGAGAAGTCTGTCCGCGTAGTCCGTTATCCTGAAGTACCACTGTTTCAGCTTCTTGCGTGATACTGGTCCCTCACATCGCCAGCACAGACCCCCGGCAGCTTCTTCGTTGGAGAGAACCGTTCTGCATTCCGGACACCACATCTGAAAGTTGTCCGCCTGGTACGCCAGCCCCCTGTCGTAGAGAAGCAGGAAGAAGTACTGGGTCCACCTGTAATACTCCGGTTTGCTGGAATCGATTTCCCGGTTCCAGTCAAAACTGATCTCGATGAGTTTCATCTGGCGCCTGTACGTATCCGTATTCAGTCGGGTAACTTCCCTAGGGTGCATCCCGGTCTTGATCGCATACTCCTCGGCTGGTTGACCGAATGCGTCCCATCCCATGGGATGCAGCACGTTGCGGCCATCCATCCTCATCTTTCTGCATGCTACGTCGGTCGGAATGTAGTTTCTGCAATGACCTACCGACAGCCCTGCACCGGAGGGATAAGGGAAGAAGTCAAGGCAGTAAAAGGGGGACCTGCCTGGATCTTCACCGGTCCTGTAGAGTTCCATTCTCTCCCATACCGGGGACCATTTTCTCTCGAGCTTGACAAAATCGAACGGTTCCACTGAAAGCCCTCCATGCCACTCTTATCGAACGAGGGACTATGGGAAAATGAGATCACCGGGTAAAGAGTCGCACCCGATCCGCTACAACATGATCGATTTGATATCAGACAGAAACATGGCCGGAGACAACCGGAAGTATCACATCGATCGATCCTGGCTTTTCTCCCGGTCGGCACTCTCCGCCCATTGTGCGGAGCAGACGGCGTATCAATCCCAGCTCCGCAGCGGGCCCGATGATTCCATCCCGGATCATGTTGATGAGATCACCGGGATCAGGGGGTTCCTGAAGGCGTACTGAGCCGCTTACAGTGATGAATACGAGACTCTCAGGCGTCCAGGGAAAAAGCGAGGGCACATCTTCCGGTGCCATTCTCGACACTCTTGCCAGCCTGGTCTCAAGTCTGGCAATCCCCCCCGGATCGGTCATCATGCATAAACGCCGGAGAGAACTGCGTACGAGAACCGGATCGCCTCGCACCCGTGGAATCGAATCGAGCACTTCCATGTCCGGAGGACGGTGCTTTTCCTCGAGCAGCTCGCTGACAAGCATCCTCAGCATTTCCTCGACATCGAATCCCTGGGAGGGGGCAGACCAGGATGAATCAAGCAGGTCGAGATAGCCCAGGAGTTTCCCTGCTGCACCGAATTCGTAAATGGCCGACTGGAGAGAAGATCGAAGGCCATTGTCATCAGCCAGATCGGACCTGATTCCACTCAGAGTCGATACCCCGGTTGCAGAGGAATCGATCAGGAATCGAAGAATTGCTTTCCGTATCCCGGCAGTCTGGCTTTCTGAACGGGTTGTCCAGCCCTGTTCGCTGCCTTCGGGCCACCAGAGGAGCAGAATGTTCTTTCCGTTTCCGCTCAGAGCGGAGACGGCAACGTTCCAGCGGGCTCCATCTCCGTCCAGAAGGCTCGATGCAGCCCTTCCGGTAATCGTGGCCCGCCGTATCATGCCGTCAAGTCTCGGATGCTCCTCTTCGGCAAACAACCCGAACACGCTGGCACCGGATACGCCACCGGATACCCGGTGGAGAACGGACCTTGGCCATGTCGAGAAGAGTATTGCACCTTCAGAATTCGAGAAGAGGAATTTCCCGCCGCTGCCTGAAGCCAGTTCGACAAGACTGGATCCGATAGCCCTTTCCTCCATGCCGAGCACGGTTCTGCAGACACCCTCGGCAAAGCTGCCGAGAACGGCAGCATGATGACCTCCTGAAACGCAGCAGGTTCCAACCGAATGGGTGCCGTCGGAAAGCTCGATGCTCCAGTCACTCCCATTGCCTGACTCGACATCTTCGGATTCATGGCTCGCACTCGAAGAAGCCTTTCCCGTAAGTGTAACCTCTACTTCGTGCGCACCCGATGCAATAAGGAATACGTGCGAAGTGATATCGGCAATCTGATCGAAGGACGCTGCCGACAGAAGGCCTGCAATCCCCTCTCCCAGGGCTTCGAGCCTGGCGACTTCCATCCGTGTTCTGCGCAGCCCTGTTCTGTCACTGGCGTCGAGTCCAATCAACATGTAAGCGGACGTGAACGGGCCCTGTCCTACGGATTCCGTTCTTTTGATTCTCCACGCTACCGAAGACTTGCCGCCATCCTCCGTCTCCCAGATCTGCCCTGACGAATCGGATCTTGCAAGGGTTCGTGCTCCGGATGTACCGCCGACAGCGGCGAAGAGTTTTTCCGTAACCAGTTCCGGATGATTGATGGCCGTTGGCAAGCTGAATCCGGTAACGACTTCCATCGCATCGTTCCAGTGGAGAACCCGCCAGTCCTCCGTAAACACTGCAACAGGAGTATCGATGGACGAGAGAAGTGATTCAAGGAATCGCTGATCCTTGCTTCTGAGGAACTGAAACTGCTCACGTTCAGATCGTTCGCGAGAACGTTCGAGACTGAGCTGCAGGAAGAATGACACCATCCCTCCAAGAACGTAGAGATCCTCTACCTGCGTGGCGGGAACGTCTACTGCAATGATGAATCCGACTGTTTCGCTGCCTTTGCCGATGGGAATTACGAAGCAGTTGTTGAACTTGTCCTGGAGCCTTCCCATCTCGTGCTCCATGAGCAGGCTTCCGGGAAGCGTAGTCCAGACCGATGACGGGAGCCCGAGTTCCGAGAAGTCATCTGTTGGCACACCCTCGCCCCAACCTCCATGGCTCCCTATCAGTGTGATCGTCGAGTACGGATCGTAGACGTAAACGGCAGTCGCTCTTGCGCAGAGGCATCTATGGAGAATGGCGGAAATCATGTCTCCGGAGACGGGAACAGGATTATTCTCGAGGCATTTCACCAATTCGGAAACGGCCGTAATCTGGTCTCTTGTCTTCTCCAGATTCTCTTCAGCTTCTACCGTGCGGGTGAGTTCTTCGAATATGCCGACAACGTATGGTATTTCATGCTCTGAAGGTTTCAGAGAGCGAAAGATCTGCCTGATCACCCTGTTACTTCCGTCAGGGCTCCTGTATCGGATCGAGACAGGTGGGAATACTTCCCTTTTTCCACCGAAGAGCTCACCGGCCAGATTCTCTATTCCTGAGAAACTCTTCTCGGGCAGGATCTCGTAAAGCGGCATTCCGACGAGATTCTCACTGACGCCGAACAGGACACCAAAAAATCTGTTGGATGCAAGAATGCGGTAATCTTCACTGAAGAGCACAAGACCCGTTCTGATGGTCTGGAAGTACGCCTGGTTCATTCTTCGATTGGTCCTGAGCCGCTTCTCGGTGATGTAGCTTTCCGTCGTATCAAAAAACGTACCGATAACACCCGGTCCACCCCTGCGAAAAGTAGCCGTAACCCTTCTGTTCACTTCGGGTACACACTGGATAGCCGATTCCCTGCCCTTGTACACGGTTTCGATTACGGTCTTCCAGCTGTACAGCAGAGGAGAGGAGAGGACATCCTCGAGTTTCTTTCCTAGAGCGAATTGACCTGGAATACTGAAGATCTTCTCCATTCCACTGTTCCAGATCCTGACGACACCTTTCGGATCGATTCCAGCAACACCGGCGTTGAGATCCGCAAGTACCGATGAACCACCTGCAATCCCTGCGGTTCCCGCCCTGAAGAGCACGACATCGATGTGGTCCCCCTGCGGGATCAGAATTCCCTCCAGAGAGAAACCGTCACCAATCCATTTCGGTTCTTCGGGAAAATCGCTCTCGAGCGGATCGGATAGAAAGGGTGGCAGCACTTCCACAGGAATTTTCCGCTCGAGAAGCTCCTCGGTTGATATACCCAGAAGACTCTCGCAGCTGCCCTCCAGGTTGGAGATGAGCCCGTCAGAACCGTACTGGAATCGGATCCACGATTTTAGAGATGATCCGGAGCCGTTCATCTCCATTGCACGCCTTCCCCTCGATACGGTTTAGCATGTACAGTGGTTTCGGAAGAAGAACATACAACCATGCCGGGAGTTGGTCAGGAGCATGAAACAATCCCCGGGAGGGAGTGACGGCACTATATTCCTATTGAGCAATTCGTCAGTCCTGGAAGGGGTTTCATCTTGGAAAGAACACTGGTCATCCTCAAGCCAAATGCCATACAGAGAGAACTTGTGGGCGAGCTGTTCAGCAGATTCGAGAGAAGAGGACTGAAGATTTCTGCCCTGAAAATGGTAATGATCGATACCGATACCGCTGCGAAGCACTACGAAGAGCACAGGGGGAAACCCTTCTACGATGAACTCGTGTCATTCATAATCAGCGGGCCGTCGATACTGATGGTTCTGGAATCTCCAGGAGCGGTTGCTCTCGTACGGATGATGGTCGGTTCAACGGATCCTGCTGATGCGGCATCAGGTACGATCAGAGGGGATTATGCCACAATCCCTGAGCACAACATGATCCATGCATCGGACTCGACTACATCTGCCGAACGGGAAATAGCCATATTCTTCGAAGACTCGGAGATACTGGAATACAGGCTATCGGTTCGCCCCTGGCTGTAGCCGCAGTATCCACTCTCAGGGATTCAGAGACAGCCCTATCGTGAACAGCGAGCTCTGATTCTTGAGGTCCTCGGCATACTCGTAACCGAATGATGTTCCTTCCCGGTCCGAGCCGCTCATGCTGAAGGCGCCATCCAGCATGAGCCTGCCAAACGCTATGGAAGTTCCTACGGCGAAACCCAGAGTGGATCCCTCGGTTGAGCTCCCCCTGTCCGTAAAGAAGAAGCAACCCCTGAATCTGAGAGAACCCTGAGGCGAGAAACGGCCCAGAAGCCTTGCAGTGATTTCGTTTGCGTCTCCAAGTGATGCTATCTCGGCTTCCAATCCGAAAGCGCCCTGATTCGACCTGTCGGTATAGAAAATAGCTCCCGCAGCAAGCCGGTCACTGTAGTAGTCCGATCCGGAAGCGTAGGAAATGCCGATGGAAGTCAGCGAGAGGGGAAACATGAATCCGGCATGCCAGCACAGCTCGCTCTCCTCCCAGCTCTCGGTCCAGGTGGAGTCGTTGTTGTCATCCTCACGATCGTCGAACTCGAACTCCAGATCGGATCCTCCAAAACGCATGCCGACCGAGACACCCGCATCCATCCAGGGGGCAATCCTGTAAGCAACGCAGCCTGCGGCTTCCCATAAACCGCCTGCGGACGAAACGGTCGAATCTGCGATTATCTTGCCCACTTCCGGAGGCTCGGTCTCGATGATGTACATGACACTCTCGTACGTGGCATCGGTTATCCGTGCGACACCGGCACCAATCGCCAGAGATGCTGATGGTTGAAGTTTGAAAGCGGCAAGTGCGGTTCCGAAAGCGATGTAGTCCTGGCGGTGCTTTCCCAGGCTGTCGGTTACTATCTCCCTGGCTACGGCACCACCTATTCCTATCGTGTAACTGCTTCCCGGAATCCTGTACAGATCTGCGGGATTCAGGAAAATGGATGCGGCATCGCCGAAACCCACCGCTCTCGCTCCCCCCAGCCCGAGGGAGTTGGCATGAATTCCCGGAAGAGGAGAGCCGCCGCTGGCAGCATCGGCATAACCGTAAGCAAGAATTACGCCGGGGATAAGAAAGAGAACAAGGAAAAATGAACCAGGCAGCAACAGGGTTCTGTACTTACTCACGATCATCCTCCTGAATCAAATGCAGACGACGACATGAAATACGTTGTCAATAGTATACGCATCCATCTCGAGGATGTCGCCGAAATACGGAACAGGGCGGCCTGCTCGGACCGCCCTGCAGTAACAGCCTTTCGATCAGAAGTTGTTCTTCACGAACTCGTAGCCGGCTCTGACAGCCTTTTCGTTGATCTCGACGAGTGATGTCTTGCTTGCGAAGAGTACCGGGAGCAATTTGACGATCTCCTCGATGTCGAACAACCCGGTAATCGCAGAAAACGCGCCGACACTGACCATGCTCTGTACCCTCGTGTTGCCGAGCTCGTCCGCGAGCCCTGTGATGGGCACGGGAAAGACATCGATGTCGTCTCTCGAGGCTTCGATATCTATCAGAGTACTGTTGTAAATCAGTGTGCCTCCGGGCACGATTATCTTCTCGAATTTCTCCAGACTAGGACGGTTCATCGCGATTACAACCGAAGGGCTGGTGGCCTCCGATGCACCGATAACACCTTCCTGTATCTTGACCGAGCAGTTCGCCGTGCCGCCCCGCATCTCCGGGCCGTACGAGGGCAGCCAGGATACGTTGTAACCGTATTCCATCCCAACCGTTGCGAGAGCCTGGCCCGTGACCATGATCCCCTGCCCCCCGAAACCGGAGACTCTGATCGATGGATCCGCGTACTTCGGCAGAACATCGAGTTTAGAGATATGCCTGTCCTCTTCCTCTGTCAGACCGAGTGCCTTTTTCACTTCACCAGGCTCCATGATCGGAACAGGGCGTTCGACAGGCTCTGCTTCATCACTCCTGTCCTTGAAAACGGCCAGCGGGAATTCGGGAAGCATTCTCTGCTCGATCCATTCCAGACCTTTGTTGGGCGCGATCTTCCAGCCGCTCGGACACATGCTGAGCACTTCAACGAAGGAGAAGCCTTTCTTCTCCTTCACGTTCTGCAGCGCCTTGCGGATCGCTTCACGTGTCTTCCTCAGGTTGGCAGTGTTGTGAAGAGAGGTTCTGGCAACGTATACGGGAGCGTAAAGCTGTGAGAGAACCTCGCACATCTTCATGGGATATCCATCGGTCTTGCAGTTCCTGCCGTACGGAGTCGTGGTAGTTTTCTGACCTTCGAGAGTCGTTGGTGCCATCTGACCGCCAGTCATGCCGTAGATGGCGTTGTTCACGAAGATCACCATTATGTTCTCACCACGGTTTGCAGCCTGGAGGATGTTGTTTCCACCGATCGCGGCAAGATCGCCATCCCCCTGGTAGCTGATGACTATACTCTCCGGGTTGGCTCTCGAAACCGCGGTAGCTACGGCGGGAGCTCTTCCATGGGCAACCTGGAGGTTGCCCGTATTGAAGTAGTAGTAGGCGAACACACTGCAGCCAACAGGGCTGATAATGATCGTCCTGTCAACTACATCGAAATCCTCGAGAGCTTCGGCAAGGAGCTTGTGGATTATTCCGTGACCACATCCCGGGCAGTAATGGGTCTTGTCCTTCTCGGCTCCCGGTTTGTGCCTGTAGATATCGTTGAAGCCTTTTGGTTTTCTGTAGACCGTCTTTGTCGTTGCCATGATCACACCCCGTAAAGTTCGGAGATCTTGTCGAGAATCTCCTCGGCGGAAGGAACGTTGCCACCCACACGAAAATAGAGGTCGGAACCTATCCTGCCTCCCAGGGCAAGGTTGACGTCATCGACCAACTGGCCTGTGGACATCTCGACTGTAAGTATTCCTCTCACACCTCTATCGGGAAGAGCGCCTATTTCCTTTCTGGGAAAGGGCATGAGCGTGATCGGACGGAAAAGACCAAGTCTTATTCCCCTTGAACGGGCCATATCGACGGTTGTCCTCAGCACGCGGCTGGCACAGCCGTATCCGATGACTGCTATCTCGGCATCATCCATCAGGTACTCCTCGACACGGACCTCGTTTTCCTCGGCTTTCCTGTACTTGGCGAGAAGCTTGAGATTCCACTCCTCCAGATCGTCATGATCGAGGTAGATCGAATTTATCAGATTCTTCGAATCAGCGGTTCCCCTGACGGACCAGTCCGACTTGTCGGGAAGCTCCCCGATTGGATCGGGAATCTCGACCGCTTCCATCATCTGTCCTATCACTCCGTCGGTCAGGACGAAGACCGGGTTGCGGTAACGGTCTGCGATATCGAAGGCAAGGTAAGTCAGATCACACATCTCCTGCGGTGAATTGGGAGCAAGGACGATATGCCTGTAGTTGCCGTGACCCCCTCCCTTCACGACCTGGTTGTAGTCACCCTGCTCGGGGCCGATGTTGCCCAGGCCGGGACCGCCTCTCATGATGTCGACGATTACGCATGGAAGTGCGGAACCGGCACAGTAGGACAGGCCTTCCAGCTTCAGGCTGATGCCCGGACCCGAACTGGCCGTCATCACTCTGAGCCCGCATCCGGCAGCGCCGTACACCATTTGTATCGCAGCGACTTCGCTTTCGGCCTGCAGGAAGGTTCTGCCTATGAGCGGGAAGAGTGTCGATGCGGCTTCAGCTATTTCGCTGGCAGGTGTTATCGGATAGCCGTAGTACGCATGGCATCCGGCCATGACGGCACCGTAGACTGCTGCGTAATTACCTTTCATCAGCTTGCGTGCCATCAGCTCACCTCCTCTGGAACGTAGCCCTCGAGGTATACGGTCATGGCTCCAGGCTCGGGACAGCTGTAGAAACAGATTCCGCATCCTATGCAGCCCTCGCCGCTGTAGACGGTGTAATGGTATCCCTTGGAATTGAGTTTGTCAGAGACTTCCAGGACCTTCTTGGGACATGAAAGAACGCACAGTCCACATCCCTTGCACTCGTCAACCCTTATCTCCGGACAGGGGTACTCATTCATATCGGTCAAGACCTCCCTAGGTGAATGATCGTATTTGTGAATAGACTACGATTTTTTTGCCATCAATGATGTTCCCGGAGCCGCATCAAGTCAACGGAAGGGATGCTGGAATCGAAGTTCATCGAGCATCAGCAGGTGTGGATATGCTACGATCTGATGTCCCTCGGAAGGACTTTCTGCCAGGCCGTATCCATGAGCCTGTAGCCTGACATCTCCAGCGGTGACGTGTCGTCTTTCCACTCGGTGAATCTGACCGTTCGGCAACCCGCTCGAGAAAGCGCTGTTTCGAGAGCGGAGATGAACTTCCCGATGGTAATGGAATCTTCTGTAGACAGGATGACTACTTCGGCAATCCTGTCTCCTTCCACTCGTACCCTTCCCAGGACGGAATCACCGATCGATAGAATCGATTCTCCGGAGTCTGAGGGAATGAGACAGAGATGTCTCTGGACATCCTCCCTCCTGCCCTTCTTCCTGAACCAGATCACCGAAGCGATGTAAAGCGCCGCGAATACGCCCACTGCAATGGAAGTCCTGACCCCTCCCGTCAGTATCATTACTAACATCAGTATACCATGCGCCAGGAACACAAGACCGAAGACGAACGTCATGTCCCTCGCCATGGAGAGCCTGATACCGGAGCCGGTGATCTTCCTTATCTGCCCGCCGAGGAACGGTTTTCCGAGAAGGCAGCTCACCAGGAATACCACTCCTGCGGAGAGCTCGAGGATTGTGATGCCGGCCCCGGGCACCGCTATCAGAAAGCCTGCGTATCCGATCGCACCGAGGGCGAGACCTTCGACGAGAAGTGAAGGCATCGCTCTTCCAGCGATGACCAGGATGATCAGGAATTCGAGGATTCCAAGGGAGCCGACGAAGAGGGCAGCAGTGATGCCATCAAGAAAAATATCGGCAACGAGGTAACCGGCGACGACTATCAGCGAAGGCCAGAGCGGGTGGGATCCGGAACCTGCGGTCAGACCCCTTCTTCTGGCGGTTGCCACCGGACCTCCTCGAGGGATGGATGCCTTCCTGCAGAGGTCAGTCTTCTGAAGTGCCTGTCCCAAATGTCGATAAGGAACCTGTAAACTGTCATGTCGCCCTTCATCTGGAAACGCCTGCGGAAGATCGCGAAGACATGACCAATGACCTTGTCTGGATGGAAGAGAAGTTTCAGCAAAGCGAACTGAATGTAGACCCAGATCCTGGCTCTGGTGATCAGTCTGTAGTTCTCCCTCCATGTTGGGGAGAAGTTGATATCTTCGTAATCAAGTCCTTCCGGTATGAGGTCGGCAACATCGGTCTCTGGAAGGGGTGTGAGCATGAAGGTGACGACCTCATCCAGACCGAGCCTGGCCAGCT
>CBDUZS010000067.1:0-12428 GCA_965371785.1 uncultured bacterium | reverse complement strand
CCGATATCTATGGTTTCCTTCCACCACTCTATGTTGCGCCTTGCAACGAAGATCGTTGTCCCGGGCAGGAGCGGGGGCGGGGGTTCGGATATGCCATCGAGATAATCGCTGAGGTCGTATTCCAGCTCGTAGTCTTCGAAGACTAGCCTGATATCTCTGAGATCAGCGTCACCGGTCGGTCCGCCCGCTTCGGACAGACCGATAATGAGATCGGCATCGTAGGGAACGAGATGGGTTCCCGGTCTTACAACCTCCCCCCAGACGTGGATGTTCATCATGACCTCACCGGTTTCGACACCGGGAACCACGTAGCCATCACTGCCCGAAGCAAGGCAGCCTGCAATCGTACTGCAGACCAGCAGCAGGGCTGCTATTCTCACGCCTTGATTACCTTCTCTCTTCCTCGAACGATGCCCTTGCAGGCATTTCGAGTGTCTATCACAAGGTTGCTGTTATCTACAACCCACTGGTAATCGTAGCACGCGTGGTCGGTAATGACAAGCACGCAATCGTATGAAGCGAGGCTCTCCTCGGTGAGAGGCACCGAGCAGGGTGTGAATCTGGACTGCCTGGTTACGGGTACCTCGGGGATGTAGGGATCGTTGTAATCCACCTCGGCGCCCAGTTCGATGAGTTTCTCCAGAATCTTCAGGGCGGGAGTCTCCCTGTAGTCATCTATGTCCGGCTTGTAGGCCATTCCGAGCAACAGTATCCTGCTGCCATTGACACTCTTCTGATGGTCGTTCAGAGAACTGGTGACCACGCTTACAACGTAGTCAGGCATCGATGTGTTTATCTCCCCTGCAAGCTCGATGAATCTTGTAGGCATACCGTACTGATGGGCTTTCCAGGTGAGGTAGAAGGGATCAATCGGTATGCAATGCCCCCCGAGACCTGGACCGGGATAGAAGGGGGTGAAACCGAAGGGCTTGGTCGAGGCGGCACGTATCACTTCCCATATGTCGATACCCATCCTTGCCGCAAGGACCTTGAGTTCGTTGACGAGCGCTATGTTAACCGCTCTGTAAGTGTTCTCCATTATCTTCGCGAATTCAGCCACTTCCGGGGAATCGACGGGGATGACTGTATCGTGTGCGTAGGAGTAGACACTGACGGCAACTTCCGTGCAGGTATCTGTGAGCCCGCCTACGAGCTTCGGAATCGTCCTGGTGTTGAAGTGTTTGTTTCCGGGATCCTCCCGCTCGGGTGAGAAAGCCACATGAAAATCGGAACCTGCCTTCAGACCGCTCTTCTCGAGAGCGGGGACGAGTTCTTCCCTTGTGGTTCCCGGATAGGTTGTAGACTCGAGCACCACCAGCTGTCCGGGCTGAAGGTTGCCTGCGATTTCTTCCGCCGTGGAGAGCACGTAGCTCAGATCGGGCTGTCGCGATTTCCCGAGTGGCGTGGGAACGCATATGAGTATCGCGTCAGTATCCTTCAAAAGGCTGAAATCGGTGGATACGGTGAAGAGCCCCGTATTCCATGCTTCAGCAATTCGTTCAGACGGGATGTGCTTCAGATAACTGATTCCGTTCTTGATCTTCTCCGGCTTACCGGGATCCAGGTCTATTCCCGTGACATTGCAGCCACCCTTGATGAACTCCAGAGCCAGGGGAAGGCCGACGTAGCCCAGACCAATTATTCCGACAACAGGCTTCCGGCCTGCAGTTCTATCGGCGAAAGTCATTATCTCCTCCCGATCCCGTAGTACTCAAAGCCCATACCCTTGAGTTTCGCAGGATTGAAGATGTTTCTCCCGTCGAAGACCACGGCCCTGTTCATCAGTTCCTTTATCCTGAGAAAATCAGGCTCGCGGAACTCCGTCCACTCGGTCACGATGATCAGAGCATCTGCCCCCTTCAGGGAATCGTAGTTGGACTTGGAGAAATCGATGATGTCTCCGATCTTCTCCCTGGTATTCTTCATTGCCTGAGGATCGAATGCGGCAATGGTGGCACCTCTCTTGAGCAGTTCGTCTATCAGTACAAGGGATGAAGCCTCACGTATATCGTCTGTGTTCGGCTTGAACGACAGCCCCCAGAGGGCAAACCTCAGCCCTGTCAGGTCATCTCCGAAGAGTTTTGTAATTTTGTTCACGAGAACAAGTTTCTGATCGACATTCACGGCCGTAACCGCATCGAGGACCCGCAGAGTGTACCCGTGCTCCCTTGAAGTCGCACGGAGAGCCTTTACATCCTTGGGGAAGCAGGATCCGCCAAAGCCGGCGCCGGGAAAGAGAAAGCTCGTTCCGATTCTCCTGTCCGAGCCGATACCCTTTCTGATATCCCTGACGTCTGCGTCGATAATATCGCAGAGATTGGCGATCTCGTTCATGAACGAGATTCTTGTCGCGAGAAGGCTGTTGGCAACGTACTTCGTGAGTTCTGCACTCCTGTTGCTCATGATGAATATGGGGTTGTTCGTTCTGACGAATGGGGAGTAGAGCTCTCGCATGACCTCTGCGACTTCATCGGAATCGGTTCCGATCACTACTCTGTCCGGCTTCATGAAGTCATCTATGGCGGAACCTTCCTTGAGGAACTCCGGGTTACTGACCACGTCTACTCTGAAGCTGGTGTGTTTCTCGACTTCGTTCTTGACCATCTCAGCGGTTCCCACCGGAACCGTGCTCTTGTTGATAACGATTCTCGGACCGTCCATGTGCGTGCCGATGTCGGCTGCTACTGCAACAACATGCTGGAGGTCAGCGGATCCGTCTTCATCTGGAGGTGTGCCGACTGCGATGAAGATGATGCTGCTCTTCAGAACCGAATCTCTGATGTCCGTTGTGAACGACAGTCTGTTCTCTTTGACGTTCCGGACGATCATCTCATCCAGTCCCGGTTCGTAGATAGGGATGATTCCATTCTTGAGATCGTCGATTTTCTTCTCGTCGTTGTCGACTGTGATTACGTCGTTACCCATCTCTGCCAGGCACGTGGCGGCAACAAGCCCAACGTAACCGCTCCCGACTACTGCGATATGCATTTCTCCTCCTGTGTACGATTGTATCAAAGGTTTCAAGTGTGAATGGGAACCCCGAGAATACTAAAAACAGAGGCTCATTGTAAAGGAATCAACCGGATACGAGGTAGCGGAGATCACCCATTCTCCGTGTTCTTCCAATGCCATCGAGGAATTCTGCCCATATCAGTGCTATCTTGCGCGATACACCTAACGCTTCCCTCAGCTCACCCAGTCTGAAACCGTTCTCGGCGAACCTGTCCGTTATGAGCTCGATGGCATCCTCAAGTGCTTCCGGAGAGGCAACCAGATCAGAGCTCAGACAGATTATCAACTCTCTTTCCACGAGAGCTTCGATGAGAGCAGGTGATTCCGCTTCGGTCAACCGCATCCCGGAAAAACCGGTGTTGCGAACGTTCCTGACGGCTGCCTGAACCTGTTTCAGCATTGCATCAGGTATCTCGGCCGGGTGGGAAGCCAAAGCGAGCCTGTCACCGCCCCGCCGTTCGATAACGCCGGAATCCTCCAATCCTGAAATAACCGATTTGATGAACCAGGAGGGAGTTCCCGCAGGAAGAGTCCTGGAGATCCTGGCAATCGGAAGACCGTAACTCAGAGGACTGGTCGAGTGGTACCGACTTACAACCGCAACGAGATCTTTCGATATCCTGGTCACCTCAGGGGCGGATACCACCCGTACCGTCGAACCATCCTTCATGAGTACCGCGGTATCCTCTTCCTTCATGACATCCAGCACCATCTCGAGGTCCTGTTCGGATGCTCCGGTCTCCTTCAGAGCTTCCGTTATCGTGAAGCCGCGACGTGGACTGGCTTCGAGCATCCCCTCCAGGATTCCGTGAGCGTTTCCCGAAGAGAGAAGGTCCAGGCGGTGTATTCTTTCATCCCGGCGCTTCGATCTTATCTTCCTGGTTCCAGTTTCGAGGATCGTTCCCCCGCCGATCGTTGTAACCGGGGAATACCTCCTTATAACGAAACGATCTCCGGGCAATGCTACCACTTCGTGCTCGAGCTGAAAATGCACGTAACCGGATGTTCCTCTAGGGAGTACCTTGCCGTCCACGGGAATCGCTCTGGCCATGACCTCTGCAGTGCCTACGTGAAAACGTACTCTCTGTCTTGGTTTGAGATCGACGCTGCCATCGAGCATGTTGCAGAAACCGTCTATACTCGAAAGGGAGATAAGAGTCCCAGGAGTTCCGAAGCACTGCCCTCTCTCGATGTCATCTTTATGCAGCCCTACGAGGTTGAGTGCTATCCTGTCACCGGCGACTGCCGATTTCGCGGCCCTTGTGTCGTTCACTCCGAGTTCCCTTACCCGGTACTTCGTCCCGCCAGGCTGAAGCTCGAGAGTGTCACCGATGGAAACGGTTCCCGAAAGGCCTGTTCCGCAGACGATCGTTCCGAATCCCTTGAGAGTAAATATCCTGTCGACCGGCATCCTGAAGTTCTTTCCGGAATCCCTTTCGATGATCTGTCCGGCCATTTCCTCGAGAAGCTCTTTCAGGGATTCTATTCCCTGGCCGGTGACCGCTGAGATCCTGATTATCGGGGCATCCTGGGCAGGGGTTCCCTGCAGAGCCTCTCTGACTTCTTCCTCGGCAAGATCCTGAAGTTCTTCCTCGACGAGATCACACTTCGAAAGGGCGACTACTCCCTTATCCACTTCGAGGAGCCGCAGGATATCGAGGTGTTCGGTGGTCTGAGGCATGACTCCCTCATCGGCGGACACAACGAGCAGGAACATGTCCACTGTTGCGACACCTGCAACCATTGTCCTGACGAATTTCTCATGTCCGGGTACATCGATGAAGGAAAGAATTCTCCCCTGCTGGAGGGGCATGAAGACGTATCCGAGTTCGATGGTTATTCCCCGTCGCTTCTCCTCTTCGAGCCTGTCAGGATCTTTCCCTGTGAGAGCCATGACAAGAGCACTCTTACCGTGATCAATGTGTCCGGCAGTTCCTACAACTACGCCCATAATTTTTCCACTGCATTCGATACAAGACTTGCCAGCACTTCGAGTTCACACACGGAAACCGTTCTGAGGTCGAGTAGAAGCATGTCGTTTTCTGTTCTGCAGGCTACCGATGGAGAACCCATTCGAAGTTCTAGCGCAAGTAATTCGAGATCCTGACATCTGATGGATACTCCGAACGATGGAATTGCGCTGTCGGGGAGTGCTCCGCTGCCGACAAAGCTGCTCATACCGCTCACTTCGGCGCTGCATGAATCAGGCAGTCGGAGAACGTCAACGAACTCACGTGCTCTCTGCTCGAGTACGTCGGGGCTGACGGATAGCTTCTCGTAGACCGGGTGGTGTTCCTTGATGTACTCGATATCCTCGGAGAAGAGTCTGAGAGTAGCTTCCAGCGCGGCCAGTGTGAGTTTACCGACACGCAACGCCCGTGCGAGAGGGTGTTTCCTCACGATCTCGATGTACTCTCTCTTACCCGTGATAATCCCGGCCTGTGGTCCGCCGATGAGTTTGTCACCGGAGCTGGTCGTTATTGCAACACCAGCCTTGATGCTCTCCATGATGGTCGGTTCCGGTTCGAGACCTAAATCCTCCAGTTTCACGAGGTTACCAGCACCAAGGTCATCTATTACTGGAATGCCGGTTTCGTTACCGAGTTCCACGAGCTGGTCTATCGGAACCTCGCTGGAAAATCCTCTTATCCGGTAATTCGACGGGTGAACCCTGAGAATCACTGCTGTATCGTCCGTGATGGCGTTCCCGTAGTCCCGCAGGTGCGTCCGGTTCGTGCAGCCGACTTCGACCATAATGGCTCCACTCTGCTTCATGACGTCGGGTATCCTGAAAGCCCCGCCTATCTCGACCAGCTGTCCTCGAGAGACGATAACTTCCTTTCCCCTGGCCAGAGCCGCAAGAACGAGCAGGGTTGCCCCGGCATTGTTGTTCACGACCGTTGCCGCTTCTGCTCCCGTGAGTTCGGTCAGAAGGTGTTCCACATGATCGTCCCTGTGGCCTCGCTTCCCCGTCAGCCTGTTCCACTGAAGAATGGAGTAGCCGTCAGCAACCCGCGCAACAGCGTCAACAGCGCCAGAGGGAAGGCATGCCCGGCCGATGGCAGTGTGCAGTACGATACCGGTAGCGTTGATGATATCACCCATCGATGAAGTCGAGAGCGCGCTGATTCGCCTGGTTATCATGTCGAGTATCTCTTCCGTCTCCGGAACCGGACTCCCGGACTGGACGTCCTTCCTTATCTCTTCAAGAATCTGTCTGCAGGCCTTTCTGGCAAGTGCCGGCGGGGTGCCTTTGCTCTCATCGAGCCTGTCGATAAGAACGTGAACGGCCGGAAGCCCCCTGAGCCCTTCGGAATCTCCATTGATCTTCGTCAAAGCTCACCTTCTCCTCTCCCGTAGGACAGCGCACCCATCATCCTGATGCAGTTCTTCGGGCACAGGGGTACGCACAATCCACATCCTACACACTTCTCGAGGTCGACTACATGTTTCTCCTTGAGAGTACCGGTGATGGCTTCTGCAGGGCATACTTTCACGCAGAGCGTACAGCCGACACACGAACTCTCGATGAACGCTTTCGGTCTTGCGGCAACGTTATCCCTTATCGCTCCCGTGGGGCACTCGGTTGCACACAGACCGCAGCCGATACAGGTCTCCGGTTCGATCCTTGCCAGGAACATGTCGATCTTCACGGCGTCCACGGGACAGACCTTCTCGCACTTCCTGCAACCGATACAGGCTACGGAGCAGCCTTTCCTGGCAATGCCGCCCTTGTCCCTGTTGTTGCATACAACCGTAACCTGCCGATCGAAAGGCCACATCTCGATTATCCCCTTGGGACAGATGTCTCTGCATCTGCCGCATCCGGTACATTTCTCCCCGTCTACCACCGGCACTCCGTGTTCACCGATCTGGATTGCATCGAATGGACACACGGCAATGCAGTCACCGAAACCAAGACATCCCCACCTGCAGGTCTTGTGTCCGCCCATGATCATGTGAGCAGAGGTGCAGCTTGCTGGACCATGGTACACGAAGGCATTCGTTGCCGAATGCCCTCCATTGCAGTGTACAAGAGCGATCATCCGCACGGAATCCGTGATTTCAGAGCCGACAATCCTGGCGATCTCGGCGTTTACGGCAGCACTTGCGGCAACGCAGCCGTTCGGAGGTAATTGACCGCTGACAACGGCCAGTGCAAAGGCGGGGCAGCCCGGTACCCCGCAGCCGCCGCAATTCACTCCCGGAAGCACACGCTCAATCTCTTCGGCCCTGGAGTCCTTGGGGACAGCGAGCTTCTTTGCAGCAACCGCAAGACCGAACCCCAACAGCAATCCAATCGCGGAGAGAACGGCCACGGGATAACCAACGGCCCGGACAATATCCTCCTGCCCGGTAAGGGAGAGAACCAGCATCACTGCAGGCAGAGATGTCATGTGCTACCCTCCCAGCCCGGCGAAACCGAGGAATGCAATTGCCATCGCTCCCGCAACAAGGAAGGCAATCGGCTTGCCTTTCAATGCGGGAGGTACGTTCGATAGCTCCAGTCTCTCACGCAATCCCGCCATCAGGATGAGAGCAAGAGTGAAACCGATTCCAGCAGCAATCGCATTTATCAGAGAGTAGCCAAGGCTGTATTTCTCGTCGATGTTGAGAACCGCAACACCCAGTATGGCGCAGTTCGTGGTTATCAGCGGAAGGAATATCCCGAGTGCGCTGTAAAGGGCAGGACTGAACTTCTGGAGAACCATCTCCACCAGCTGAACCAGCGAAGCGATGATGAGTATGAACGCAATAGTCCTGAGGTAGGTCAGCTCGAGGGGTACGAGCAGCAGGTGGTACACTACCCACGACCCGAGCGTGGCAAGGACCATGACGAATATCACGGCAGCGCCCATACCCACTGCCGAGTCGAGCTGTTTTGACACGCCGAGAAAGGGGCAGATGCCCAGAAACTTGGAGAGCACGTAGTTGTTTACGAGTATTGCTGCGATGATGATCGTCATGATCCCGGCAAGATTGAAACCTGACCCGCCGGTTTCGGGCGCAGCAAGCACCGCTGACAGTAATGCTGTGTAATTCACGTCAGCGACCTCGCTTCCTGGCTTCGATGATGTTGAAGAAACCCATGATGAACGCCATCAGAACGAACGCTCCCGGAGCCAGTATGGCGATCAGAATCGGCTGGTTCTGGAATCTTTCGCCGAGAAGGTTGATGTTCAGCCAGGTTCCATTTCCCAGAATCTCTCTGAAAGTAGCCATGACCACCATTGCAAGAGTGAATCCGATTCCCATTCCGATTGCGTCGGCAAGCGAATTGAGGACACCGTTCCTGTTGGCGAATCCCTCTGCCCTGCCGAGAATGATGCAGTTGACGACTATCAATGGGATGAAGAGTCCGAGGCTCTTGAAGAGCGCGGGGAAGTACGCGTGCATTATCATCTCCACCAGTGTCACGAAAGTGGCAATGATCACGATGTAGCAGGGTATCCTGACACGGGAAGGTATGACACGCCTGAAGAGTGATACGAGAAAATTGGAGAACAGGAGCACGAAGGTCGAGGCCGCTCCCATCCCGAGTGCGTTCTCCACGGAGGTCGTGACCGCAAGAAAGGGACACATCCCGAGGGTCAGCCTGAAAACAGGATTTTCCCTGTATATCCCATTCGTGAGATTTCGCGAGAAGCTCACAATACACCTCCGTCGTCTCCATCGCTGAAGAGACCGGCCTCTTCCATTGCCTCGAGACCTGTCCTGACGGAATTGACGACGGCTCTGGATGTTATTGTCGACCCCGTTATCGAATCGATTTCCCCGCCGTCTTTCTTGAGGAGCAGCTCCCATCCATGGAGCCCGTTGAAATGACCGATCAGCTTTTCAGGCTTTACGACGTTTGCGCCGAGACCGGGAGTTTCCAGCTGGCAGAGTATTACGGAACCGGCAACCGTCCCGGAGAGGTCGACGGCAACCATTGTCTGAATAACGCTGGAATAGCCCTTTCCGTACGCTATGAAAACGTAGCCGAGGTTCAGTCCTTCCGAACTCTGTACGGAGATGACGGTCAGTTCCTCATCGACATGGAGATAGGGATTCGAAAGACCAGTAACACTGAGGGAGTCGAACAGAAGGCTGTCATCGGGAGCAAGAACCTGAGAGGCTTCCAGCATCGCAGCCTGTCTTGCCATCTCCTCCTGTATCTCGATCACGGGAGCCGTTGCCCTGTTTGCAAGCCCCAATGCGATTGCAGCGACGAGGGAAACCGCGGTGAGGACGGATCCGAGTTTCAGGATCTCAGCCATTCTTCTTCACCTCCCCGAACATCCTGGGTCTGGTGTACCTGTCTATCAGAGGTGTTGCCAGGTTCATCAGAAGAATGGAGTAGGAGCATCCTTCCGGGTATCCCCCCCATCTCCTGATCACCATGGTGATCAGACCCGCGCCGATTCCGAATATGATCCTGCCCTTCCGGGTCACAGGGGTTGTCACCATGTCCGAGACCATGAAGAACCCGCCCAGAATCACTCCTCCGGCCAGCACATGGAAGAGAGGATCTCCATCAAACAATCCGGCGCCGCCAAATATCCAGCCGAACAGGGCGACAGTACCCAGGTAGCTCAGGGGAAGCCGCAGCTCCAGCACTCCTCTTGCGATCAGGTAGATGGCCCCCAGGATGAGAAGAATCCCCGATGTCTCACCGATGCACCCGCCAACCCGTCCGATGAGGAGATTCTGGTAGGTGGTGCCGCTGGACAGTGCGGACCGGAGTTCGGCGGCACGCAGGCTGAGAACCTCTGCCTCCTGGATGTTACCTTCTACGACGGCATTCGCCGAACTGGCATCTAGATCGAATGTCGTCTTGAGAACGTTCAGAGGAGTAGCCCCGGAGATTGCGTCCGCCCCGGGGATTTCGGCAAGCTGTACTGCAGCTATCCCGCTCGTTTCGAACGATGAACCGTCCGCTTTCCAGTCCATCGGAGCGCTCCATCCGGCGGTCATCAGAACCGGAAAACTTGCCATGAGGAATGCCCTGCCGAGAAGAGCAGGATTCACGATGTTGTGCCCCAGACCTCCAAATGCCTGTTTGCCTACCGCAATGGCAAAAGCAGAGCCCAGTACGGGAAGCCACCAGGGTACTCCAGGGGGAACGTTGTAAGCCAGCAGCAGGCCGGTGACGGCGGCAGAACCATCGAAAGCGAAGGAAACCGGGCGTTTCATGAACCTGAGACAGAGATACTCGACTCCTACCGCTGTCGCGATGCTCAATCCGACCAGCAGAAGTGCCCACGGACCGAAAAAGAAAACGGCTGCTACGAGAGCGGGAACAAGGGCGATGATCACGTCGAACATCACTTTCCGCGTCGACTGCTTCGTGCCCACGTGAGGTGACATTGCCAGATCGAATGTGCGTGTCTCGGTCACCTAGACCTCCATCTCCCGTTCTGAAGCCCGAATAGCATCCTGAGCCCTCTTGATGTAGTGAACCAGGTACCTCCCTGCGGGACAGACGTAGTTGCACGTTCCACAGGCCATGCAGTTCAAGGCACCGTATTCATCTGCAAGAGCCCATTTCTCATGCTCGGAGAAGCTGGCAATAAGGCTCGGTGTGAGCATCATAGGACATGCATCAACACACTTGCCGCAGCGGATGCATGGTCCCTCGGCAACATCCCGGACTTCCTCGTGCGAAAGGGCCAGAATGCCGCTCATCCCCTTGATAACGGGAACAGCATCCGTGAACAGGGCCATCCCCATCATAGGTCCGCCCGAAATGAGTCTTTCCACTGTATCCAGATAACCCCCGGAAGCGGCAATCAGTTCGCTGACATCGGTTCCGATGCACACGTCCAGGTTGGAGGGATTTCTGACTCCCCGCCCCGTAACGGTCGTAATCCGTCTGATGGAGGGAACACCGTCCCGGACAGCTTCTGCCACCGCGGCACAGGTTCCGACGTTATGAACGACAAGACCAACATCCATCGGAAGCCCGCCGCAGGGAACTTCCCTGCCGGTGACGGCATCGATGAGCTGTTTCTCGGCGCCCTGCGGATATTGAACCACCAACGGTACGACGTTCACGCCCTTGCTTTCCATGAGCTCGATCGCGTCAGGTTTGTTCACTTCGATACCCATGCAGTAATCTTCTCCGACTCCAAGGCAGTATGCAAGAATCCGCATACCGAGGATTACGTCATCCGCCCTCTCGAGCATCAGTCTGTGATCTGCCGTAAGGTACGGCTCGCACTCGACTCCGTTGATTATGAGTTTCTCGATACTCTTGTCGGAAGGCGGAGACAGCTTCACATAGGTCGGAAAGCTGGCGCCGCCCATACCGCACACGCCTGCAAGCTTGATACGCTCTACGAGATCATCCGGCGCGTGGTCACCGAATTCCAGCCAGGGCTCGAAGATCTGCCCGCCCTCTTCGGAAGCGGTAGAGATCACGACCGCCTGACCGTATCTCCTGTGTGGAAGAGGTATGTCCTCTATTCTGAGAACCTCACCCTGGACGGGTGAGTGTGTCGGAATGCTGATGAAACCGTTCTGTCTGCCGATTTCCTGTCCCCTTCTCACAATGTCCCCCGGTTCGACCGTGGGTTTTGAAGGGGCTCCGAGATGCTGACAGAGAGGAACCCTGACGATCTCGGGAGCAGGTAACAGGGTAATGGCCTGGTCGCTCGAAAGCTCCTTGTTACCGAAAGGGTGAGTTCCCCCGGCAAAGGATACGGGTTTGCTCATGGGTCTCCTCTGCAGGTACAGCAAAGCCATGGGATTCGGTTCAAACTTATCGCTGATTCATAGGATAACACGTGAAAAAGGGCAAGTGTGGAAACCGTGTTAATCAGCTCTTCAGCAGGCGGTCGAGCTCTTCCTTGAACTGCGACACGTCCTTGAACTGCCTGTAGACGCTCGCGAACCTGACGTAAGCGACCTGATCCAGTTCCTGGAGAAGATCCATTACGCATTTTCCTATGTACTCTGCTTCCACCTCGTCATGGAACTCGTCCGCCACCCTTGATGCAACCCTGTCAACGAGATCCTTGATATCCTTAGTCGAAACAGGTCGCTTTTCACAGGCCCTTGCAATTCCCTTCTCCAGTTTAAGGGGATCGAAAGGTTCACGTTGTCCATCTCTTTTTACTACAACTGGATAAGATGTTTCTATGTACTCGTAAGTTGTGAAACGATAACCGCAGTCGGCGCACTCGCGCCGCCTTCGTGTCGCACGGCCTTCCTTTGCGCCTCGCGAATCGATTACGCGATCGTCCATTCCGCCACAACGAGGGCACTTCACTGTCTTTTCACCGCCTTGTCAACCGTTAACCGTACCCCGGAAGAGGCTCGGCGTCAAGACACTCCACTGCTTGACGAAGAACCCCATAAAGTATAGAATTTTGTGCTTTGGTGGGAGTAGTTCAGTTGGTAGAGCCCCTGATTGTGGATCAGGTGGTCGCCGG
>CBDUZS010000066.1:0-12484 GCA_965371785.1 uncultured bacterium | reverse complement strand
AGAGGTACAAACCTGCAGACACCAATCCACCGGAATCATCACGTCCATCCCAAGTCGCTTAATGAGCACCAGGACCAAAGGACTCCCCGGATAGCAGCCTGCACACCATGCGACCGGTAACATCGAAATCCGCCAGCGCAGGGACGGAAAACCCGAACAGCAACAGGTAAGCACAACAGGTCATTGCCCGTTTCATGAATATCCCCCCTTGATACATATCCAGTCGTAATCAACCGGGAGATTGTCACTGATGAAATATACACCGTCAACGACCTGGGCTAATACTCTATACTCTTTTCATGCAATCATATGCACACCTGTTTCTCGCTGATACTGAATTCGTGCTATCCGGTTTCAACACCGGAGATGCCACTCATCCAGAGAACGTAATCTGCCTCAGACCTGTAGACGATGCGATACAAGATGACCGAATTACTGACGGGTTAATGCGAGGCTAGTAACCGTTCTCGGCGATGTGCTGCCCCGCGAGATCGTGCCCGGTTTCCCAGGAGGCAATCTTCCAGTATTCGAAGATCGGAAAATGAGGAGGGAACTGAAGGGCAAGACCTGTATCGTAGACGAGTGACAGGCGATAACCCGAGCTGATCGTCCCCGTTCTTCCGAACTCCCCTGCGAGAAGCCCTCCCTGAATGGTAAACTGTGCCTGAGATCCGGGTACGAAGACGTTCTCAGCACTGAACTCTCCTGATGGTGCTGCCAGAAAAGCCTTTACAGTGACATTGCCATCGGTGGCAATATTCCAGGGGGGAAACCAGTCACCGAATCCCGGGGTCTGGGCAATGGTAATATCACCAAGTGAAACAATGGCGAGCGGACCGCCGTTTGCAGTGGTGAGAGCATCGATGTGTCCGGATATCATTACAGTACCCGTAGACACTATCGTCAAAGGTGAAGTGAGGGTGTGCCTGGAGCGGATACAGACGTCAGATCCGGGATTATCCAGGTAGAGAAGGTCTATGCCGCCCTGGAGTACAAGCGTATCAACCAGGCTGCCTACGCTCCGTTTCATGAGGATCATGTCGCCGTCCAGGAGAATTCTCCGCACTCCTGTAAAACAGGATCCCATGCCGACAGCCTCGGTTCTCAGATCACGGAAATGTTCATGTATCCGAGAGAAGTCGATAACGCCTGCACCGGTGTTCCAGCTCGGACTACCGGCAGAGTGTCTTGGATACGGTCTGACCCAGACCCTGCTCCCCGGCGGATGTGGTTCGTCGGAATATCCGATGTCCGTGAAGTAGAAACCTCCCAGGCGTGTGGTGGATATCTCAGGAATCAAGACGTCTCCCGCGGAATCGGTCGAAACACTGCTGAATTCGATGGTGCCGTTGGAGTGAACTGGCCCCTGGAGTATCAGACCGTCAGTGAGATAGCCCTGAGGAATCCCCTGGTCGGTGATAAGTGCATATCTGGAAGGTGAATCGGGAGCTGCTCTGATGATTACATCTGTCTCCACACCACCGGATCGTCCGCGACTCCTGATCTCCACTCTCCTGCTGCTGTTACTTCCCAGCCCTCCGTCCATGGGATCGATGACCACGAGGGCCATGTCTTCGCTGCCGGGTATTTCAATCCAGCCGAGACTGTCATCGGGGAGAAAGAACGGTGATGACTGGCCGGGCTGGAGAGTCTCGAGAGCCAGGTGATGCATTGCGAGACTTACCCCTGATTCTGCGGCATAGAGGGCTCTGGTCCGCTTGAGTATGGCCACGTGGGATCTGGTGTTGCTGCCGAAAATGACGAAGAGGGATCCGGCGAGGATCGCGAGTATAAGCGTTATTACAAAGACAACGACGAGAACAGCGCCGCGCCTGTTCCCGTCGTGTCCGTTACGCTTCATGGCTCCATTCTTCGAGCCGGGTTCCGCCTACTGGTAGTTCCAGAAGATGTTCAGTTCATCCAGCTCAGGCCATTCCCTCCAGTAGGCAGTGTCCCATATACCCGTCTGGGGGTAGAACGGCGGATGCATAGTCATCAGGCGGACATCGTAGATTATGTCCGAGAGATACCCCCATGTGGTCCCCCCACCAACCCAGGTGGTAACACCCTCCTCGTTGATGATGTATCCACCGAGAATAGTGAAATCCACCGCTGGACTAGGCCAGTGAGTGTAGGCTGCCCCGCTGGGGTCTTCCAGCTGGAAGAAACCGTCCAGTACCATTATGATACCGTGGAAGAGAAGAGCGTCGTTGCCCGAGAAGGTGACTATCTGAAACGGGCCAGCCCAGTCAGGTGAGCCGTCCCAGTCGGGATCTTCCGCTATGACGAAGTTCCCTTCCTTTACGATCACACCTAACATGATGTCGTTGTCCGGATCGGTGATATCGGCGTTCATGTAAGTGAAGTTGCCTGAGACCGCCAGCGTTCCATTCACACCTATGGTCAGCGGTATGGACAGACCCATCGTGTCCGGGTCGTGAGGGAAGGTTTTCAGATAGACTGTCTCGCCAACCAGGTTGTCGATCCAGACCACGTTGTTCGTCATTGCGCCGAGATAGTAGACATCGATGGGACCGCCGTCAACTTCCCGTACGAATAGGGTATCCTGCTTTATTATCATCCGACCGTCGTGTGGAACGTCGATAACCCGACCACCGCTCTGTGCAGCGTTCCAGGCGCCCTGCCATGTGACCTCGCCTGAACCGAAAGGAATCGAGTCGGCATTCAGGGTGAAGTGTGGTTCACCGAGAATCATCCTCTCGTAGGGTTCCATCCAGAGGTTGCCGTAATGTGGTTCGTACGCCTGAACGATTGTTCCGGTCCCGGGTATCAGGTAGTAGTAGAAGTCCGAAGCGACGGAGAACGAGTAGAAGTGAGGGTCGGTATTCCTGTCGGGGGTCTCGCTCGACACTATGACCGGGGTGTTGCTGTGGAAAGGCCCGTCGAACCGGTATCCATCACCGTAGTAGCCGCTACCCCCGTGGTTGAGGAAGGTGGCGTAGACGGCGAAGTTCCTGGGAGACACCATGCTGGACATACCGTAGTGATCCGCCTGGGTGGCAGAAATCACTTTTGACAGAGCCCTGACCTCGTAGGCGTTGGCACTGCCGACAATGGGGTTGTTGTCGTGAGGGTCAATCCAGACCTGAACGTAACCCATCTCATCGGAGAGCAGTTCCCAAGTTCCGAACTCCGGGAGGAGCTGCACCGGCAGGATGCCCTGGGGAACGTCTGCACCCTCCATGATCATGTGGACCGCCAGGTTTGCCCCGGCCTCTGCAGTGCACCTTGCCTGGATTCGTTCCCGGTTCCAGGTATGGGAACCGATGTTGCTTTTGAAAAGCACGAAGAGCGCCCCCGCAAGTATGCCCAGTATGATGGAGGAGACCAGGACCAGAACCAGGGCGGATCCTCTTTTTCCGTTCCGTTTCATTGCTTCACCTCCTCCTAGAAGTACTCGCCGATTATGCTGATATTGTCCAGATTCCAGCCTCCCCGGGTAAAACTGGGACCGGAATCCATCCAGAAGAGGATGTGGTAGTACTTCAGGCTGTCTGGATGGATTCTGGCGGAATCGAACTCGTCGGAAACTTCCATGACCTCCCACTCCCAGAATACCATGTTGTCTCCGTCGTATTCACGCACCTGAACCCAGTTGTCCGTGAACAGCGTATCCCTTGAAGGGGGAACACTGTCAGGCGTGAAGCCGAGGAAGATGCGTCCGTAATCCAGAGTCTGGTACCTGTTGCACCTGTATATCTTCAGGAAGATGTCCTCGAAGATGTCAAGTGTGTCGAGGCCGCCGTAGGCTTCGGACAGGAGCCAGGACTGCTCGTCGTCGTTGTAGAAACCGTCATCCTGCGTGAGGTCTGTTCCGACGTAGTGTGCTCCGCAAGAACTTGTGGGCATTGGATCCGGTGGAATGTAGAACGCGGTGACACCGATCTCCCACGAATCATTGGTTCCGCCATGGGTCCAGGGGCCTATGTAGCCTATCTCTCCCCATGTGGTCCAGGCATAGCCGATCTCGAAGGGGTAGATCGGGTCCACCGTGTGAACATCGAGGTACCACCAGTCGTCGTTGTACGTGGGGAATTCCTCGTGTGCCCAGTGCCTGGGATAGGGAAGCCAGGTGTCCAGCTTGAGCGTGTCGCCAGTGGCGACCTCAACCCCTAGAACCTCCAGGTCGTCGACTATCCAGCCGTCCTGGTTGTTCGCCGCCTTGTCTTCCACACCGAAGACCCACCTGATGTACACGGTCTGACCGCTGTAATCCGAGAGATCAACCATTTCAGGTGTCATGTAAGGTGACACCGGGCTGTACCCCGGGCTCTTGTCACAGAAGATCATTCTACCGCCGCCGCCGGGGTAGAAGAGGTGTGAAAGGAAATCGTATCCGTAGATAAGGAACAGTGAGTCGGGTATCTGGGACCAGCTGGTGCTGTCGGTGGATATGTCCATGTAGCCGCCGCACTTCCTGTTACGGGTCCAGTAGCATTGCGTGAATGACAGCACAGGTGAAGTAACAGCTGTGGCTCCGGTGTCCGGGGGAATCGAAACGCCGGGAGCATCTAGGTGGGAATAGGTGTCCTCTCCGTAACCCGGTTCGGTGGAATTGTAGTCTTCCGGGTCCTCGAACCCCTCTTCCTGGATTATTTCCTGTGGAGGAGGCTGTCCGACGTTCCACTCGATGATGTTCCTGAATATCGTCCAGCCACAATCTTCGGTGTACTCGCTGGCATCGAAGCAGCTGAAGTGAATCCTTCGCATTGAGAGTGAATCCTCGTTGATCACGCATACGCCCGAGTAGGGATCCAGGGAGTCAGTGGAGGCGTAATAGGTGACTATGGTGTCCATAGCGGCAGACATGTCAAGGTTGTAGATAACCGACTGGTATGCACCGGAACCAGGCACGTAGACATTGTAGGAGGAGTCTGGCAGGGGAAGGCCCTCGTTCACCGGATGCCAGTCATTGGCCGCTGTCAGTAAATCGCTTTGCAGATCGGCAATATCGGTGCCAAAGGACCAGATGTCCCTTGCGTCACGCGCGTTGAGTGTCACGACGGGAACGGGGAAGTTGTCGCCGTGCGGATAGACGTTCGGTGCGGCTGCGCTCTCCCTGTACCTGAGTATTACAAGATCGATCTGCTCGCCTACGTAATCGTATATCCCCATTTCGTCATCGTTGAGGACGATCACGGTAAGACCCCAGAAGAGCATCCTGTTGATCATGAGCAGCTCATCCACCGTCGGGAGATGCTCCGCGTCGAGTCCTGCGCCATCGACGTTGAACACCACGGTACCCTCGAGAGGATCGGGAGGAAAGAAGGAAGGATCGATGTTGTGATTGATGCCGAGGTTACGCGGAGAAATGGTCGTGTGCAGCTGAATCTGGTGCACGTTGTCCATCCAGGTGCCGGTCATGTCGATGGCTATCCTGAAGTGTCTGACCGCGTCCCGGTCGAGAGCGCTCAGCGGTTCGACCAGGACAGCACCTGTTTCGTCGAGATACGCGAAGTCCATAGAGGTGATGCTGTTGCCCGTGAAGTAGACGTTTCCCATGCGGTCTTCCACACGGAACATCTCGTTGTCCACTGATATCAGCCTGTAATCGGTGTTCTCCAGAACCCTGTTGCCTCCGTAGTCGGCGTAGAACTCCGTCTGGCCGCTAAGACCCAGGACAACTGGATGCCAGTCGTCGTTGCTCCAGCCTCCACTGGGCATGTATCCCGCCCAGATTATCTCGTTGGTCACCCTGTCCAGGGACATCCTGCCATCGGTCATCATCTGCTGCTGCCGACGGGAGAACTCGACAGTTTCGGTTCCACTCGTGAAGAACAGGAACACGGCGCCGAATATCACGAGGAGCACGGTCAGCACGATGCTGATCTCGACCAGGCTCATGCCCTTCATATTCTTCCATTTCTTTCTCATATCAAACCGCCTTAGAATATCGTGCTGAAACTGAGTGAATCGGGACCGTCTTTACTACTCCAGATTACAATGCAACGGACCTCTCTGGCATTCATTATCAAGGAATCCACCATGGAGATCTCGAAGTAACGATCGAAGTCACCCAGAAACTCGGGGCCGCTTCTACCCAGGGGCATGGCCGTGATATCCTGGGTTCTGATCTCTTCCAGGCCCTGTCTGGCGAACTGCAGCGCAATTGACATGTTATCGACCTTGCTAGACTGGTCGATGATGTTGGCGAAGAAGAAACCGAGACTCAGCAGTACTATGGCCAGGATCACCGAAGCGATGACAACCTCGACCAGGGTAAAACCCGATCTCAGGTGTTCAGATGAGGGTTTAATCATAATGACCTCCCATCATTGTTGATTTCCAATACGTTCATTTCATTCATACCATAATCTTAAAGCAAGAACGTTGCCATACAATAGCAACGTTTAATTTTCTTATCAGATAAGTAATACCGTTACATTCTACTCCACGGTTGAAGGACAATTCACTGCGTATGCAGGATCATGCACATCTTTCAGTGAAGGATCAGGTTACCGTGGTGAACTCACCAGCACGAACTTCGGACGGCTGCTCGCCTCCGCCGCAGGCGGCGGACATCAGCATGGTGAGCACAAGCGCAAATTCAGCAGTTCTTGCCAAGATCATCCCGTCCAGAATATGGGGGCCCGGAGAGAGATACGAAAAGCGTTCGGAGCCGTCAACAAAACAGGGGCTTGGCTCGCACGAATGTCAGCCCGGGAAATTCCCGATCAGACGGAGGGGTCCATCATCCTGCCTATGAAGATGATCGTTCCGGTCGATCTGTTCCTTATCAGGAATAGAAACGGCCGGTCGATAACGAAATCGGTCGACTCGGCTGGAACGCATGTGAGGCCCATTACCACAGCGGTTGCCGCGGCTGCCTCGGTCCCTGATTCATCTACTTTTACGAATGCCTTATGCAGAACCTCCGATATGAACAGATCCGGCTGACCGGTGAATCCGCTGAAATCGGCGAGTGCGCTGGAAAATGCGGAAGTCATGCCCATGGACCTCAATATCTTGCCGAGCTGTACACTGCGGGTGAATTCGAATGCCGGCATCGTAAGGCTGATGCGGCTCGAAGTCAGCCGTGCCGTAATGGTCTCCAGAGTTTCCACGTCGAGTTCCCGCTCGAATTCTTCGATCCCGTCATCGGGAAGGAGGATAAGCATCCCGGTGTCACCGTCAACGTAAGGGAGTTCGATCGCCCTGCAGCCCGCGGTCTCCGCGGTCTGGAAATACTCCGTCTGATGCATCATTGGAACTTCGACCAAGGAACGGTCCGCCAGCGTGAAGAGACCTCTCGTGGTAGCCATCTCGTTGAACGAATGGAACCAGGAGGCTTTGAAATAGACGGCATTCGTCAGTACGACCCTTGTATCGGCATTGATAACGCCTCGTGGAATAAGGTCGGTTATCCTTTCCCTCGTCATGTCCGCTACCCACTGGTTGATCGTCAGGCGGGAGCCTTCGGAATCACCGGCAAGATCGAGATTCGTGACGGCTGCGTCATAACATGAAGCTACCAGCGACACGTACTGATCCTGCAGATCGAAACCTTCCTGCACCCACAGGCCGTTGGCTACGAACATTGTGAAGGGTTCACCCAATGCAGCCCCTGAGAGATCACCGGCCACCAGCATACCGCGCAGGGATGAGAAAGCCGAATGAAGCGTCTCCTGCGGCAGGGAGAAATGCATGACTTCAGCCATTTCGACTTCGGTCTGTCCCTCTGCTCCCGCATACGTCATGCCGAGTGCAGTGGATATGCTGTAGGGAGAAAAGAAGATGTTACCGGTTCCCTGTTCGGACACGACCTCCCTGTAGAGATCCAGGGCGAAGGCCGTATTCCCCGCCACGAGTTCGGCTACTTCCTGGAAATCGGGCTCCGGGACATGTTCCGCAGCCGTAGCCCCGGCAAACAGCACGAGTAAAGCTATCGTTTCGTACAATCCCATTCGATTCTTCATGAGAATCCTCCGATCATTCTCCATCTTCGTATTCTACAGAGCACAGGGAAAAATATTCCAAACCGCCGGGGTTATCTTTCTCTCCAGGGAATGATAATCCCCTCATCGTTTCCAGAAGGCTGTGTGCCCTCCGGCGCTTCCGCTCTCTTACGTTGAATTCCATTTCACCTAAGATACTCCCTCTTCCCGTAACCACCCATAACCGCCATACCCCTGCCATCTGCGAAGTTGTTGCCAGAAGCTGTCTCTCCTGCTATCATCCGGATTACAGGATTGATGCTGCTTTCAACCAGCCAGTGATAGCGAAAGGAAATCCCATGTCACCTGAGACACTGTTCGACTCCGCCGAGGTTTTCTGGGATCCGGATCTGATCTGCATGTGCAGACGAATCGAGACAACTGCCGACCAGGTTCTTATCAGACAGGGCGACAGAAGCACTGACCTGTTCATAGTAGTCTCCGGTCGATTCAGCGTAACCGATGACAAGGGCTCTGATGAGTTCGTACTGGCACATCTCGAGTCCGACGACGTTTTCGGCGAGATGTCCTTTCTCGATGGAAGCCCCCGTTCGGCAACCGTTAAATCAGAGGATGAAGGTGTTGTCCACGTGCTCTCCAGGGAGGCTTTCATGAATATCTTTGGCGCCGATCCTATGATGGGAGCCAGGATGTTGAAGAATCTTGGAGAGCTGCTTGCCATGAGGCTCCGCGCAGCCGATCATTCACTCTGCCTGCTGTCCGATGACAGCGAAACGAGACAGAAATACGAGCTCAGGCGCCTTATCCGCGAAGCAAGAAGATCGGTCAGAACTCTGACCAGGACCGACTGACTCATACCAACCGTTTGAAGGAGCTCTCGATGAGTGACATACGTATTTTCTCATCACTGACGGAAGAAGAGGAGAAATCCATACTCGCTGAATGCGACAAGGTTTTTCTCAGTGAGAACGAAGTTCTTTTCAAGAAGGGTGACAAGACGAATGCCCTTTACATCGTCATGGAAGGGGAACTGAACGTACTGGACGAACGACCGGGACAGCGCGTCCTGATCGCAGGGCTTCATGAAGGTGATATTTTCGGTGAGATGTCCTTCCTGGACGAGCGCCCGAGATCTGCAACGGTCAAGGCAAAAACGGACGCGGTTGTCCTCTGTTTCACCAAGGAAGACTTCATAAGACTCGTCGTTGAACAGCCCAAGCCGGGAGCCCGTTTCATGATCACCATTGGCAAGTTCCTTGTCGAAAGGCTCAGAACTGCCGATGCTGCGCTGAACTCCATGAGCAAGTCCGGTTTCAGAGTCGATGAGGAAGTACTCGACAAACTGAAGGACGCCGTCAGAGATTACTGACCCCCCCCACTACTCTGGAACGAGCACGATTACCATTCCCGACGAGTCTTCACTTACGTAGATGCGCCCCTCACTGCTGACGATGACGTCCTCGATGGTCTGGAATCCGGTTGCAAGCACCGAAGCATGGCCATCGGATGACAGGATTGACAGCCTTCCCTCTCCGCTTCCAGTATCCTCTTCCACTACGAGAAGCGGAAAAAGACCTCCCGGGTGGAACGCAAGACCTTCGCAGGCGGAGAGCCCCGTGCAGAAGGGTTCGATGAACCCTGTCCGCGGATCCAGTGCAAGAACACTCCAGTCGGTACCTGTTCCGGATGCCTCGTTGCAGACGTATACGGTGCCTGCCGAATCGATGGCTATTCCTGAAAAACTGCAGACGAACCTCAGCATGACGAGTGATTCGGGTGCTTCACCAAGCTCTATTTCCGTAATCCGCGTTACGTATTCGAATGGGTTCCACGTAATCTGAAATGTCGATTCGGTGACCAGGATCGATCCGGGGCGCAGCGCGACTACACCTTCGGGAGCATCAAGCCCTTCCGCAAGAATGGTTAAATCACCCGATGCCGACAGCATGAGCACACTGCCTCCTGCAGTATCTTCTGTAACGTACATGTTTCCATCGGAATCGAATGCAAGACCTTCCGGGCTATCAAGCCCGGTGAGTACGGAGATGGCGCTATCTCCAGCTATCCTGGAGACCCTTCCCGCGGTCTCCTCCACAACGTACAGGATACCCTCTGGAGAGAGAGCAAGCCCATCGGGAGAACTGAGCCCTGCTAAGTAGGTGAAAGCGGAATAGGCGCCGTTTTCAACGTTTATCCTCGGCAGAGGAGTACCCGGAGCGGCATGTTCCTGCGGAGATGCGGTTCCGGACGGGAGAAGCTGCAGTAACAGGAATACCCCTGTCAGTAATACTCCCATCAGTTGTCGCTCTCCAGGGAGAAGTACCGATCAAAGGGCTCTTCGTAACCGATGGGGTAGAATTCGCCGGTTTGTCTGTGTACCTGGTATTCACCTTCGTACTCGCCCCTGACGACACGATTGAGCATGTCGATGAGCCGGTCGACATCATCCTCGTTGCTGTAGCATCCGAAACTCATCCTGACCATGCCGGGCATGTCGGACTTGTCCCCCGCAAGGAACTGGCTCTTCCATCTGTCGATCTCGGTCTGATCCAGTTCGAGGAGACTGACCACGTAGGGATGTGCACAGAAACAACCGGAGCGAACACCTATCCCTCCCTCATACCCGAGAATGGCTGCAAGGAGAGCATGATGAATCCCGTCGATGTTGAAGGGGATCACGCCGATTCTGTCAGTGGCAGACGGGTCGCTCTCCCCGTAGATACGGATTCCCTTGACCTCCTTCAGACGATTCAGAGCGTACTCGGTCAGTTCCCTCTCGTGCAGGGCGATTCTGTCCATACCGTATTCCACCAGAACCCTGGCTGATGTGGCCATTGCCAGCGCACCAACTACGTTCGGGCTGCCGGCTTCATCCCTTTCGGGCAGATCCGCCCAGTACACATCCTCGGGAGTTACGACGTTCACGGTGCCGCCGCCGCTGTAGTCTGGGCCGCAGTCGAGGAAGAACTGCCGAGGGCCGATCAGGGCGCCAGTGCCGTACGGAGCGTACATCTTGTGAGCGGAAAGGATGACGAAATCGAGATGTTCGGGGTGATCGTCGGGCTTCATGTCGATCCGCCTGTGAGGGGCAAGCTGCGCCGCGTCTACAAGGATGAGTGAACCGGCTTCGTGAGCCTTTCTGGCAAGCCTGTGGATCGGCAGAAGAAAGCCGGTGACGTTGGCGGCACCTGTGACGGCGACTAGCGCCGTTTTCCCCTTGTGCTCGGACAGTTTTCTATCGAATTCGCGTTCGTCGAGACGTCCATCGGGAAGGTTTCCGACGTGGACAACTCTGAAGTGATCACGCCAGGGGAGATCGTTTGAATGGTGCTCGAGCATTGTCGTCAGCACAACACACTCTTCCGAATGAGGAAGTCTGTGCGACAGCTTGTTGATCGCTTCCGTGGCATTCTTACCGAAGATCACGGTGTTAGTGGAAAGATCGGCGTTGACGAATCGACCAATTCTCTCTCTGGACTGATCGTATGTCATCGTGCTGAGCCTTGATTTGAAACCGGTTCCCCTGTGGACGCTGGAATAGTATGGCATGAATCGTTCGACAGCGTTGACGACATCGATCAGCGGCGGTGTACTTGCCGCATTGTCAAGGTTGACGTATCTGACCTCTGTGCCGTCCAGCAGAGGTGTGCTCATGTCCAACCCAAGGATACGGTTACGCATTCAAGCCTTCCCTGCTGCGATGAAAAGGTTTCCAAGGGGCTAAAATATCCACTCACTCCACCTTTGACCAGACTCTCTGATGAGTGGCCGGGAAATCAGATCGGCTTCTCGTCAAAGCCCGTTCCGGATAACAGTTCTTCCCTGCAGGGCATGAATCTGACGGCAACCAACGTACCCACTGCGACGAGTGCAGCAAGGCTGAATACGGACCAGTAGCCCACTTCCATCCAGAGGATACCGGCACCCACAGGAATCAGCATCGAGACGACGTGATCCAGAGTCCCCCCGAGACCCATCGTCGGCAGCATATGCCCTCTCCGGCTAACAATACGGGAGAGAAATGTCGTTCTGGCCATCGAGAGGGAGAAGAGCAGCTCATCTCCCACGTAGAATGCGTACAGGATCCAGAGCGCCAGGGCAGAGGGCAGTAACGTCGGAACCACGGCATACCCGATGCACAGGAAGAAGAGCAGAATCGCGTCTACGGTAAGGACAGCCCTCTCTCCATACCGGTCTATCATCTTACCGAAAACAGGCTTGACCACCACACCGATCATTGCGGCACAGCCCATCGCAAGAGCGATAGAAGGAGCCTTCTGCGCGAACATGCTCACCAGCAGCCATGGGGCAAAGGTCAGGAAGATCTGCTTTCTCGCCCCGAACAGCAATGCCAGGATGTAGTAGAGCCGGTACTCCTTCCTGTAGACGAACCTGTCTCGAAGCCTCGACCTGCCTCCGTGGTCATCGGACGAACCGCCATCGCTCGGCACCCGGGGAAGCGAAAATGAAAGGAACAGGCCGGCAACCAGGACTACCGCAGTTGCGGTGTACGTAAAAGAGAATCCCCTGGAGAGCAGTTTCATGCTCACAAAAACCAGAACGGTCCC
>CBDUZS010000065.1:0-13894 GCA_965371785.1 uncultured bacterium | reverse complement strand
TGTTTCATCAAGAGCAGGGAAAGATGTTGACTCCATTCAGGCAGTTGTGGCATAATTGAGCCTGCAAAAACTATGTATTCAATGGATTCCGGGGTTTGCACGGTTTTCCATGATTGGCGGGTGATCTGAGGTGTCCAAATACATTCTAATCCTATTGGTCTTTGTTACCGGTGTTGTCTCAGCACACGACTGGCACTCGGTCTGGATTGGCCCCGTTACCGGACTCGATCTCCACAAGCTGGAGGATCAGGGGTTTCTCGTCGAGGCCCTGTTCGGGAGTAATGCCCGTCTCTACGTAGACAACGATCAGGAGGAGCTCCTGAGGCATCTTGGATACCAGCCTCGTGTCGAGGAAAGGTTCGAGCCCCTCGTACCGTACCCAACCCTTGCTGAAATCTACACTTCAATAGATGCGGTCATCACAGCACATCCTGACATATGCAGGCTCGAGATAATCGGAACCAGTGTTCAGGGAAGGGAAATCCGGGCGATTATCGTGTCCGACAACGTTTCAAGCGAAGAGGTCGAGCCAGAGCTTCGCATTCATGGTGCGATCCATGGTGACGAAAAGGCTGCGGCAACCGTAACCCTCCACTACCTGGAAACCCTTACCGACAACTACGGAACCAGCGCAATGTGTACGTACGTTATCGATACCGCGGAATCCTGGATCATCCCGGTACTGAACCCGGACGGCTACTTCCTCGATCAGAGGTACAATGCGAACGGAATAGACCTGAACCGCAACTGCAGCTACATGGGTCCCGGCGGCGGAGGAGGTTCGACTCCGTTCTCCGAGCCCGAGACCGCAGCCCTCCGCGATATCACCATGAAGAGCTGGCCCGCGATCGAGAACTTCGAGAATCCCTTCGTGGGAGGGCTTTCGATGCATGGGGGCGCTGCCTGCATAAACACACCCTGGAACTACTCGGCAACACCTTTGCCCGAGGATTACGATCTGATGGATGCTCAGTGCCAGAGCTATGCCTACATGCCGGGGATCGTGGCTTACTTCGGCCCGGGCAATTTCGATATATGGCTTCCCGGTGCCACCTGGTATCCAATTAACGGAGACGTCAACGACTGGAGCTACGGTGAGGTCGGGACGGTAGATCATACGCTCGAAGTCCATCAGAATAAACAGCCAGCGGACTGGCCGGGGGTGAACAACGCCCACTACATGGCCATCCTGGATTTCATGGTTACGAGCACGTACGGTGTTTACGGAACGGCAACGGATCAGTGGAGCAATCCACTGGACGCACTTATACAGATAGGTATTGCCGACGGTATCGACTCCACACCGCTGCGCTTCTGCAGAACCGACGTAACCATGGGCGACTACGCCAAGTCCCTTGTTCCGGGAACCTATGATATAACTGCAACCGTATCCGGTTATCCATCACAATCCCAGCTTGGTATCGCTGTCGGACCCACCGAACGGGTGGAAGTGAACTTCGTCTTCACCGCAACGGGTGTTTCAGGAAGTGAATCGGTTGTGCCTTCCGGCACCCTTCACATCTTACCGAATCCCATGACATCCGTCTGCTCGTTTGTGCTTCCGGTAACCGGGGTTGAGGGAACGCTTCAGATATATGATATTTACGGCCACCTCGTGAGCAGTGAGAGCATTGAAGCAGGAGTCGAAACGCTTCTGTGGAATTGCTGCGGAGGTGATGGTAACAGACTCCCCACGGGTGTCTACGTTGCTTCATTCTCATCCGGCGGGGGATCTGTGACGAGCAGGTTTGTCATAGGAAACAAGTGAAAGGTCAATAATTCAATGGCAAATAAGAAATCTTCAATCAGCTCGAGGAATGGAAGGGACAGCGCAGGACGCAGGCTTGGTGTCAAAGCTCCTGCCGGTCACCTGGTGAATGCAGGAACCATAATACTGCGTCAGCGCGGAAGCAGAATACACCCCGGTCTCAACGTCGGTAAGGGAGGCGATGACACACTGTTCGCCAAGATCGACGGCAGGGTCAAGTTCCACAGCATGGGCGCCAGAAGGGTTGCTTCTGTAATTCCCGAGCAGAACTGATATCACACCGTGATTCGGGCTGATTTTCTGCTGTACAATGCGGGGGAACTACTCACACTTGCAGGTTCCACCGGACCCAGACGGAACGACGAGGCAGGTGAACTCGGCATCGTACGAAACGGTGCGTTTGCCTGCAGGAACGGTACCGTTGTCTGGAAAGGTTCCACTGACGGCGTATCCGGACGAGTCGAGCTTCTGCCCGGTTCAACCGAGATCGATGCCGGCGGGAGAGTTGTTACACCCGGTCTTGTAGACTCTCATACTCACCCGCTCTTCAACGGAGCACGCCAGATCGAGTTCGCTCTTCGGGCCGAGGGTGCGGACTACGAAGAAATAGCACGGGCTGGCGGAGGCATCCTGAACAGTGTCAGGAGAACGAGGAATGCTTCCGGAAGTGAACTCGAATCGAATCTCGTCTCGCACCTGGGGAAGATGCTCGAGTTCGGGACGACAACGGTAGAGGTGAAGAGCGGATACGGGCTCGATCACGACACGGAGATCCTCTGCCTGGAGGTGGTCCGTAATTCATCTGATTTGCTTGCCCAGACCGTTGTTCCGACGTTTCTAGGTGCGCATGAAGTACCGGAGGAATTCAGGGGCAGAGGAAGTGACTACCTGGACTTTCTGATCGAATCGGTACTTCCCGATGTCGGAGACCTTGCCGTATTCGTGGACATCTTCTGCGAACTCGGTGTATTCTCGGTAGAGCAGAGCAGGGCGTACCTTACCAGAGCCATGGAGATGGGATACGCCATAAAACTGCATGCAGACGAATTCCATGATACCGGGGGTGCGGGCCTCGCTGCAGAACTGGGCGCGGTCAGTGCGGATCATCTGCTTTCTATTTCGAAGGAGAATATTCTGAATCTTGCTTCGTGCAACACCGTGGCAACACTTCTCCCGGGAACAGCGTTGTTCCTCGGCAAACCGTATCCGCCTGCCAGAGAACTGATCGATGCCGGAGCCGCGGTGGCGCTGGCAACCGATTTCAATCCCGGCAGCTGTTTCTGTGAGTCAATGCCCTTCATAGTGAACCTGGCCGTATGTCAGTGTGGGTTCACAGTCGAGGAAGCACTTGTCTCTGCCACTGCAAACGGTGCTGCTGCCCTGGGATTGAGCGGAATCAAGGGCAGCCTTGACATCGGTTTCGATGCGGATTTCGTGCTATGGGATATTGATGATTACCGCTGTATCGCATATCATCTGGCAGTGCCGGATGTATCCAGTGTTTTCTGTAAGGCAACCATGACATATTCCGGAGCATTCTCATCGGCTGAGCAGGGGTAGAAGATGGTTGATGTCTCTCTGAAGAAGAAGGCTCATGACCTGGTCCAGAAGGGCAAGCTCGATAGCGCCCTTCGAGTCTTCAATCTCCTCCTGGAGGAGGATCCAGAGGACGCATCGGTTCACAACAGCATAGGCGACATACTGCTCAAGCTCAAACGCAACGATGAAGCTCTCGACCATTTCGCCCTGTCCGCCGAGTACTACTTCCTCGATGGGCTTCATATGGTTTCGCTCTCGGTGAGCAGAAAAGCTCTGCGCATCGATCCCGGTTTCGGCCGGGCCACCTACATAATCGCACGGTGTTTCCAGGCCCAGGACAAGACTGCACAGGCGAAAACACACTACATAGAATTTCTCAAAACGAAACCTTCGAAAAGCGATCCCGCAGTTCTCGAGTCATGCTATTCACTTACATCTCTCGATCCTGATAATTCGAAATGGGTGAAGCGTCTTGCCAGACTCGCATACATACAGAAGAAGATAGGCTACCTCGATCGCTGTGTCTCACTGTCTGCCGAGAGGAATATGCCCGAGCATGCCAAGATCGTAAGGATGCTCGAGGAAATGCGTTTTTCCAGAACCGACGACGATTCCGAGATTCCTGACACCTCCCCGCAGGTGGAGCCCGAAGCCCCCACTGAGGAACACGCTGAGGAGGCCGAGGAACCATCTGAGGAGTTCATCGAAGAAGAGCCCGAAGTAACCGCTGAGGAGAGTCGGGAAGAGGAGAAACCTGACGAAGAAGTACTGTACGATGAACTCGACACAGCCGCGGCAGAGGAACTCCCTCCCGGTGCTGAAGAGTTCGTGTACGTCGGTCAGGAAACCGAGTTCGAGGAACCGAAGCGAAGCGCGCTGGATGATGTAATCTTCGAAGAAGATGATTTCATAGGAGAAGTTGCGGAAGACGAGGAACACACTGATCTCGAATCGAAACGACAGAGACTGGGTGAGTACTTCGTCGCAAACGGAATGCTCAAGGCAACGGATGTCCTGAAGGCTCTGGAACAGCAGACCGTAGCCGAAAAGGGCGTACGCCTCGGTGATGTTCTTGTCGACATGGGGCTTGTTTCGAGCAGGCAGGTCAGGGAAGCTTTGTCCAAGCAGGTTTCGGACATGAGATCAAGGCTCGAGGATGATCCTGACGACGCTCTCGGCTACGTGGAGATGGCAAACCTGCTACTCGATGTAGGTGATTTCTATGGTTCCGTAGGCGCCTACCTGAAGGCTGCTGATATCTACAGGAGCATGGAGAGAGATGTCATGGTATTCGAACTCCTCGAGGGAGTTCTCGATATCTGTCCCGAGTCCATGACTGCCGCCAAGGAACTCGTCAGGATCAGGATGACGATGAGTGAGGAAGGTCAGGCCAGGGCGCTTTACAGGATCGCCGTTGCCTATCTCCTGAACGACAGCCCATTCGAAGCGATGGCCGCACTCGAAGCTTCGATCAGGACCAACCCTGAATTCAAAATGGCTTCCTCGCTTCTGGCAGGCATCAAACCCAGTTACCGGGACAAAGCAGATGTAGCCAACATTGCAAGCATCCTTGATGACATCGATTCGATGTTCGACAACGACTCGGCCCAGGCTCTTGCCGAGGTGATTCGCGAGTTCAGGGATGGCATCCAGGAGAACGTCGCACCAGAGGATTTCCAGACGCACTACGACCTGGGCATTGCATACCGGGAAATGGGGCTGATGCGGGAAGCAGCTTCCGAATTCGAACTCATTCTGATCAGCCCGGATCACAGGCTGAAAGCTCGAGAGATGCTTGGAAGATGCTGTTTCGACATGCAGCGTTACGACGAGGCTGAAGACCACTTCATGAAAGGCATGGGCATAGCCGGTGACAACCTCGAGGCACTGATCGGATTCCATCTGCATCTGTCCAGGGTCTACGAGGATACTGGCAGAAAGACCCATGCGAAAGCCGAGCTCGAAGCAGCGGTTGCTCTCGACCCGGTACTGGCCAAGATCCAGGGGCTTGAATAGACACCGAGACGGTGTTACGAATAAAAATAATCCTGTCATGTTCTCCGGCTTCCAGAGCAGGGCTTCTGGAACGTGATTCCCTTATCAGATGCAATGGCGTGGAAATAGGCAGCTGGCTGGACTTCGCTGCTGCTGCAGCAGGCGCATCCCTGAGTCTGGAGTACTCCCGGGCCGGAATCATCAGGTCGGTCCTGATGACCCGGGATCCATGCAGGGACTGGGGGGTCATTTTCGATGATCAGAAACCGCGGCTCTGCAGGAATAACTGTATCTTCTGTTTCGTTGACCAGCAGCCTCCCGGTCTGAGGGATTCACTTCTCGTCAAGGATGACGATGTCAGGTACTCATTCTTTCAGGGAACTTACGTGACGCTCGATGAAGATCAGGCTCTTCTGGCAATCGACAGGAGGCTGTCTCCCATTCATGTGTCGGTGCATGCGACCGATCCGTCCGTCAGAGCGCTTCTCCTCGGCAGGAGCGGCGCTGTACCGATAGTACCCATGCTTCGAAAACTGGCGACGGCCGGTATTGAAGTCGAAGCACAGATCGTGGTTGTACCAACGTTCAATGATGGAGAAATACTGGAGGATACGATCCGTGAGCTATTCGAGCTGGATTGTGTTACGGCACTGGGAGTCGTACCGGTCGGGCTAACCGACTGGCGGAGCGGGCTTGTTCCGCTCAGGCGTCCCGATTCTTCTTCGGGCGGGAAAGTGATCGATCTCTGCGAACGCTTCAGGAAGAAGGCACTGGCCGAAAGGGGGGTCGGCTGGGTCTACGCAGCAGACGAATTCTTCCTGATGGCGAACAGGGAACTCCCAGGCCCGGATTACTACCTTGGCTGTGATCTGGCATCCAACGGAATAGGCCTTCTGACAGCAATGCTCGAAGAAAACCGTGAAAGGCGCCATTCGGGTTCCGGGACGGTTTGCACCGGCACTCTGGCATACGGCAGGATCAGGGAGGTTCTGCAGGGAACCTGCTACGATGTCCTGCGGATCGAGAACACTCTCTTCGGAAACCCGGTGGGGGTTGCAGGACTACTCGGAGGAATGGATATTGTCCGGCAGCTTTCAGGCATTCGATGCAGGATGCCTGTATATCTGCCCGGCGTGATGTTCAACCATGATAACTTCACGCTTGACGACTTGAGCCCCGGGCAGATCGAAAAGAAGATCGGGAAGAGGATTGCAGTGGTGGACAGGATATCTTCATTACCATGACTGAATTGCCGGTAAGCATCGCAATCGTTGCGTTGATCCTGGTTCTGGTCGTTCTGGAGTTCTTCAGAAGAAGGGATATCCGGGCCGGACAGCGGCTCCGGGAGCTGAAAACGGAGATCGAAGCCATGAAGTGGGAGATCTCATCCCTGGAGAAGCTCAAATCCGAATTGCTTACGAGAATAGGATCTTCACTCCGACAACCTCTGGCTTCGGTTCGTGAGAGCGCACTCGAACTGATGAGACCTCTGGACAGCTCCCCCGAGATGAACACTCAGATGAGCAGGCTCACTGCTGAAATCGATGAGATAGAGCACTTCCTCAACGTGCTCAGCGAGATCGCCTTGCTCGAAGACCTGGAGGAGTCGTCAGATGGGACTCCACCTCTCGGTGGAAGTGAGAACCCTCTTATCCGGATTGACCAGTTGATCTCGGACATCCTTCAGGACAACATTCAGCGTATGACGGAATACGGGCTTTCCCTGACGGTGGCAATGGATGACAATCTCCTTGTTCGCGGAAACGAGAAGTACATCGCTCACGCCGTCTCCAACCTGCTGAACGAAGCCATGAAGAAAATATCAAGGGGAGGTATAGTAAACGTTAACCTGAGCCGAACCGCTGATTCGGTCAGGCTGAAGATCAATACCAGAGGCGAGCCCCGCAACGACGAAGGTGATTCCGCGCTGGGTGTCGAACTCGCAAGACTGATAATCAGCACTCATGGCGGATGGCTTACGGAGGGTCGAGGGATTGGTGAGTACACTGCAAGTCTTCCACCAGCAATTTCGGATGAGGTGAACACCGGATGAAGAAGTCGATATTCAGGATGTACGATATAAGGGGAATCTTTCCGGATGACCTCGATCCGGATACGGTGAGAAGACTCGGACGTTCACTGGCTGAAATATCCGGCGGGAACGGCACAATTGCCATCGGCAGGGACTGCAGAGAATCGGGAGCGCAGCTTGCGTTATGGCTTGCCCAGGGAGCCGCTTCCTCTGACTGCAGAATTCTCGACCTGGGAATGCAGACTACTCCCATGACCTACTTCGCAGCCTGCACTTTGAAACCGGATGTGACGGTAATGATAACCGGAAGTCATAACCCTCCGGAATACAATGGTTTCAAGCTGATGAAGGGACTTCACACACTTTACGGTGACGAGATCGAAGAGATCAGACTCGGAATGGAGGAGCGGGGAGAGGTCACCTCGTTTCCGGATGAACCCTCCGTGGAGAGGCATTCCGTACGGGAAGACTACCTCGACAGATTACGCAGTGAATTCGCATTCGCACGTTCTCTGACCGTGGTAGTGGATGCCGGGAACGGGACTGGAGGGGACTGCTCCGTTCAGCTGCTCCGTGAACTCGGATGCAGAGTAATTCCTCTCTTCTGCGATGCAGACCCCCGGTTTCCGAACCACCACCCCGACCCAACGGTCGAAGAGAATCTTCTTCAGATGCGCCGCGCAGTTCTCGAGCATGGAGCTGACATAGGACTGGCATTCGATGGAGATGCGGACAGACTGGGAGTTCTCGATGAATCAGGCCGGGTGATATGGGGGGACAGGATCCTGATCATTCTGGCCAGGGCACTGCTGGAGAGTCATCCTGATGCAACGATCATTTCCGAAGTGAAGGCTTCCAGTCTCTTCTTCAGCGAGGTTAGTAAAGCCGGCGGCATACCGGTAATGTCTCCCACGGGGCACTCGATCATCAAGGAGGCAATGGTGAGGGAGGATGCCCTGCTCGCAGGTGAGATGAGCGGTCATATCTTCTTCCGGGACAGGTACTACGGTTATGACGATGCTCTCTATGCGGCGCTTCGGCTGCTCGAGATAATGGCCTACCGGAAGGAGCCGCTGTCGAATCTCCTTGCGGACCTTCCGGAGGTGTATTCCACACCCGAGATAAGGGAGGAATGCAGCGAGGAACAAAAGTTTGCTCTGGTGGATATCGTGAAGGAGAAGCTGCTGGAAGACGGCTACAGGATAATCGATATCGATGGTGTCCGTGTCGAACTCCCGGAGGGCTGGGCTCTTCTGAGAGCCTCCAACACGCAACCGGTTCTCGTACTCAGATTCGAGGCAGAGAGTAAGGAAAAACTGGAACAATACCGGAAACTGATACTCACCGAACTACAGGAAGCCAGGAGGATGCTGGATGCCAAGGGAACAGATTGAAGAACTCGAGCGCCGGATAGGCGGGGCTTCTGAAACTCTGAGCCGTCTCAGGACGGAGTTTGCAAAAGTGATCGTTGGCCAGGAGGATTTCTCGGCAGGCCTGTTAACGGCTCTGTTATGCAACGGTCACGTACTTATCGAAGGTGTGCCCGGTCTTGCCAAGACATTGGCCGCACGGACTCTATCGCTGTGTATAACCGCATCGTTCTCCAGAATTCAGTTCACCCCGGATCTCCTCCCGGCCGATTTGACCGGTACGATGATATTCTCCCCGGAGAAGGGCACGTTCACCGCGAGGAAGGGGCCGGTCTTTGCCCAGTTCATTCTTGCCGACGAGATAAACAGGGCACCTGCCAAGGTTCAGAGTGCACTGCTGGAGGCAATGCAGGAGAGACAGGTGACTTTCGGGGGCATCACGCACAGCCTTCCGCGGCTTTTCTTCGTGATGGCAACACAGAATCCCATTGAGCAGGAGGGAACCTATCCGCTTCCTGAGGCACAGATCGACAGGTTCGTAATGAAGCTGATCGTCGATTATCCAACCGTTTCTGAAGAAGTGGAGATTCTCCAGAGAATGGGCGGAGTGGAACAGCCTTCAGCCGAAGCGGTCATGTCGCCCGAAAGCGTTATCGAGCTGCAGCAGCTTGCAGCTTCGGTCGTCGTCGAGAAACCTGTACTCGAGTACATGGTGAGGCTGGTTTCCGCAACACGAAATCCGAAACAGGTCGGTCTCCGGGAACTGGCAGGCCTGATTAGTTATGGAGCCAGCCCCCGCGGCAGTCTGTCACTCCTGGCATCTTCCCGGGCAAGAGCCCTTACCGCCGGAATGGCATTCGTTACACCGGATCTGGTAAAAGACGTCGCTCTCGACGTACTCAGGCACAGGATAATCAGGTCGTTTGAAGCCGAGGCGGAAGAAGTGGGGGTTGAGGAGATCATCGATACGATCCTCAACAAGGTTCCCGTAAAGTAATCGCGGAGACCTGCACCGATGGAAAATGTCCACAGCCTGTTCAGGCGCGTCAGAAAAATTGAAATATCTACAAGGAAGCTTGTCGAACAGCTTATTGGCGGGGATTACGAATCGATCTTCCGGGGCCAGGGAATGGAATTCTCGGATTTTCGGCAATACGTCGAAGGGGACGACCCCAGGCTGATCGACTGGAACGTGACTGCCAGGACGGGAACGCCGTACATCAAGGTTCTCACCGAAGAACGTGAGCTGAGCGTCATGCTCATGGTGGATATCTCAGGCAGCCTTCAATTCGGTTCAGTCAATCTCACAAAATCCGAAAGAGTTGCCGAAGTAGCTGCGGTTCTTGCTTTATCGGCGGTAAGAACCAAGGACAGGGTGGGACTGCTGACGTTTTCGGATGCCGTTCACGAGTACATCCCTCCGGACAAGGGCAGATCACACTCCCTGAAACTGGTGCAGAGAATACTCGGGTCGCCTGACATGCAGGTTCCGGCCAGACCGGACAGAGCACTCAGATACCTGGGAAGAATGATGAAGAGGCGAGCTCTGATCTTTCTGGTGAGTGATTTCAGGTTCGGGCAAAAGGAGAGCTCACTTCTCAAGGCATTCTCGAAGAAGCACGATGTTGTCGGGGTTCACGTTTTCGACCCCAGAGAGCTTCACGTACCTCCAATAGGACGAATACGGTTCAGAGATCCTGAATCGGGGGCGATGCGTACCGTTAATACCAGTTCCCGCGTTTGGAGGGAGCAGTTCGCAAAAGCGGTCGGAGAGCGCAAGTCCAACCGCGAGAAGCTCTGGCGTGACAACAGACTCGATATAATCAGTATTTCCACTGCAGATGATCTCGTTCTGCCTCTGAGGCGTTTCTTCAGGCTGCGGAAACGTAGAAGACGCCACTGATGTTTTCTTTCCTTCTTTTCATTCTGTCTGCAATGCCGGTCGAATCGACTGTGGGTGTTCCAATTACGGTGGATTACCCTCTTCCCTCCGGCTGGGAGATCGAGACGCTGGACTCGGGAGAGCAGTGGGAGGTTGTCTCCCAAGACAGTGGAAGCATTGTATTGATCCCACTCGATCTGGATACTCTGCAGCTTCCCGTACTGACGGCATGGAACCAGCAGAGCGACACACTTTTTCTTTCTCCGCCTCAAATGATCGTGATTCGCACGATGGCGGACACTCTGTACGTACCGGCCGTGTTTCCTTACCCGGCTCTGCTCGACATACCTGCAGGTTTCCCTGTCGATTACCTCGAGGCGCTTCGTTTCTGGCTGGCATGGGGCGCACCCCGGGGCACTGACTGGCTCCTTATATCACTCATCACTTCAGGCGCATTAATCGTTGTTCTCATCACATGGCTCATAATTCGGAAAAGACTCAGGAACAGGCTGCACCAGGAAGTCACAGAACATGATACAGAACCTCTTCAGTCCTCGTCCGATGCTTTGGCTTTGCTGGAATCGAAATGGTTCACGGATGGGTGCTGGCAGGAACTCTATTCGGATGTGGACAGGCTTCTGCGGAATACGATAGAGAGAAAATTCAACCTGTCCAATCGAGCGCTGACTTACGGGCAGGTGATGAGGAAACTGAAGGGGAAGCCCGACGGCAGGAAATTCAAACGTGAGACCGAGCCACTGGTTGAGGAAATTACCCTTCAGAGGTATGCGGGCTGGGGAAGCTCGCGGGACCGGGCACAGCGTTTCATACGACTCCTTGCAAGGATAATGGAGACCTGGCGATGATACGCTTCGATTTCTGGCCTGCACTGCTGGGACTGCCCGTTCTGGCAATTCTCTCGGGTATCGTAGCGGGAAGGGTCAGGAAGGTATCAGAGACCTTTACAGGGCCATTCCTGGCGACAACACCGGTTCAGTCCACCGGCTGTTTCTCATGGTTCCTCAGGTGGGGGGGGCTGACGCTCCTCTTCCTGGCTCTTGCACGTCCCCAGAGCGGTTTCGAGAGGCTGCCCGAGGCCGGAGAGGGCGTGGACATAGTGATCACGCTCGACGTGTCTACCAGTATGCTCGCAGAAGACTACAATCCGAGCAGGCTGGGAGCGGCCAGGAAGGCAGCTCTTGATTTCATCGAGGGTAGACCAAACGACAGGATCGGTCTCGTTCTCTACGCAAATGAGCCCATCACAATCTGTCCCCCGACATTCGATCATGAGACCCTCTCCCGATTCGTGAGAAGAGCCGAACTGGGAACTCTCGAAGATGGAACCGCCATCGGAGCCGGACTTGCTGTTGCAGCAAGAGGGCTCGATTACTCACGGTCGGAGAGACGCGTGATAATACTGATCTCCGATGGAGTCGAGACTTCGGGCAGAGTGGATCCGATTACCGTTGCAGAAGCGGTCAACACGATTCATGGAGACAGCCTGAGGGTTTACACCGTTGCCATCGGAACATCATCTCCCGCTGCGTACGGAGTCGACAGGGAGACCCTCTCCCGCATAGCGGAGATAAATGGCGGAAGACTCTTCGATGTCGAGTCGGGCCGTGATCTCGAAGAGGTGTATGCCGCAATAGACGAGCTCGAGGCATCCACTCTTCCATCCGAGGGGCTTTTCATATACACGGATCTGTACTTCGGATGGCTTCTGGCCGGATTCATCATGCTGCTGCTCGATTCGGTTCTCAGATGGCGGCTCCTGAAAGTGGCGGGGGAGTAGCATGGGTTTCGAGAGACCGATCGTCCTAATTCTCCTGGTTCTCGCTCCGGTGTACTTCTGGCTGAGGTCCAGGTGGCTCTCCCTCGAGGAGAAACGCCTCCGGAGATTCGTCAGGCCCGTTCTCTGGAAGAAAGTAGGCATAACGGCCCCACCATCGAGAATTCTTTCGCGGTGGGTCTGGAGTTTTGCCATAGCCTTTCTTGCGGTTGCAGGAGCAGGCCCTGAGTGGGGAACCGGCGAGGGATTCATCCCGCTTGGCGGGGAGAACGTGGTCTTTGCTCTGGACGTGTCCTCATCGATGTGGAGTACCGATGAAGTTCCCTCACGGATGGGACGAGCCGCATCGGAGATACTGCGTATCGTAGACGATCTCGAAGGAGTCAGGTTCAGCCTTGTCCTCTTCTCCGGGCAGGCCAGGCTTGCGGTTCCCATAACGCTGGACATGGACTTCCTGGAGACAAGGCTGCCCAGGATATCTCGGGAATCCAGTGGTTTGCCCCCCGGGACCAGACTGGGAAGCCTTATCGATGTGATGGCAGATGCACTTCCCGACATGGGGCTGGAGTCGAGAATAGGTGTCATCTTCAGCGATGGCGGTTTCCATGACTACTCCATCTCTTCCGCGATAGACACCGCGAACAGGAATGGGCTCTCGATCATAACAGTGGGACTAGGCGGTGTTACACCGGTTCCCGTTCCCGATGGTTACGGCGGGCTGATAGTCGAAGAATCGGGTGATACGGTGAGAACCGTACTGGTGGAAGAACCACTTCAAAGGCTGGCAGAGGAGACCGGCGGCTTCTACGTCAGACTCGCGGAAGTGGACAATCTCCCATCCCTTGTCGATGCCGTACTGGAGTACGGGACCGCTGAAGCACGTAACGTCGTTACCGGGGGAAGCGTTGGCAGGAGATACCAGCTATTCCTTGGTATTGCACTCCTGCTTGTCGGGGCTGCTGTCGTGCTCGAGCGGAAGGGCTTCTGATGGTTGTTCTGCACCTCATACTCCTGACTCTTTTCTCTCAGCAGGCCCAGGTCCGTTACCCCCTTGCCTACGTCTATCAGACTGGGATGGAGAGCCTGCTGGAGGGTGATCATGAACGGGCTCTCGAAGCCTTTGTGGAAATAATGAACAGAATGCCCCGCGACGGCAGAGCAAGGTACGATGCAGCCGCTGTGTTGTTCGAGCTTGAATCCTATGCGGAAGCCGACACTCTTGTTTCGGCTGGAGACCTTGCAGTTGAAGCCGATTCGGCTGCGTCGGCATCCTGCGCCACCCTTCTGGGCAGATCGATCGAACTGGATGATTACGAAGGCGTGCAATCCTCGTTCGAAAGGCTGCGGGAGACACTCTCGGGAGGTGAATCCCGCGAATGTGACAGGACCAACTACGAAGTAGCCCTGAACTGGCTGCGGAACCATGAACCTCCTGAGGAGCAGGGAGACGGTGATTCGGATGGTGATTCGGATGATCAAAGCGATCAGTCGGAGGATTCAGAGGATTCACAGG
>CBDUZS010000064.1:0-14021 GCA_965371785.1 uncultured bacterium | reverse complement strand
TGGTACGCCCGCCAGGACTCGAACCCGGAGCCTTCTGGTCCGTAGCCAGACGCTCTATCCAATTGAGCTACGGGCGCACCGTTCATTTGTGTGGGCTGGTATCCTAAGAGCCTGTTTTTCCCGGGTCAACATCTATGGGCTACAAATTGGTGTAAACCAAGCTGTAACGCATGGTTCTGGATTCAAGGGGAGTGAGGGTGACGTAGTCCTGAAAGCTGTCTCCCGGTACAAAGCTAGCCCCCCTGGGAAGCTTGTCGGGATACGTCATTCGAATATCGATGCTTCTGTCGGCAATATTTGACAGTGTTACCTCGTTGACGTAGCCGAGAGGAATCTGTTCCTGCTGTTCTCTGATCTCCACGATGTCGTTTACAAGTACGTAGATGGTGTCACTGGCTGGTCGCGACCACATCTCTCCCGGGGAGTCAGGGATGAGTGGTCCCGCGGAAGGGATTATGAGAGGTTGTAATGCATTCCATTTCCCCACGTAAGGCCATCCGTAAACAATACTTAGTGTTCCTGCTTCCCCTGTGGCTTCCCACCATCTAACTACGACTTCACCCTCTGGGATTGTCAGCCCCGTACTGGTCGTGGCAACGGCGTTTCCCTGGTTGTCCTCGATTCTCACCGTTGCAGCGTTCCATATCTGGTTCGTTGAATTCGATAGAATCACCAGTCCCTCTACTGAACAGTCGCCCGTTTCGGATACGCTCCAGCAGTAACTGGGCTGCCACAACAACCCATTCTGCGAAACGGATATCCTTGGAATTTGAGTTCCTTCCGAGGTCGTGATGTAGATCGGTATCGAAATAGTGTCTGCGACCTGTTTCAGCGAGGATGAGTCTATCTGTGTACAGGTTACGCGGATTTCGGTTACCCCGGTTGATGGAAGAAGCGAGACCATCTTCTTCAGGCTGACATCCTCGGCCAGTCTTCCTTCAATACCTGCAGGCATTTCCGGTCTCACTGTTATGAAAAGGGACTCCATATCCGTGCTTGCCATGCCTGTTGTCTTGCCGCATCCTGATATGGCCAGAAAGACGGTCAGACTGGTCAGAATCCATTTCATGGGGTATCTATCCTCATCGTGCGAGAAAGGAGCATATGCCCTCCGGTATTACAATTCGAGGTTATTCTGACGAGCCGCGAATACGAAATCTGTCCATGGAAGTCAAGCGTGGAGAACTCGTACTGCTTCTCGGTGATCCCGGAAGCGGGAAGAGCAGACTGATTCGTGAACTCGCCGGCATTGAGCGTTTCAGGCACTGTTCAGTTTCCATAATGGGCGCCGCTCCAGGGTCCATTCAGGCTCTCTCCTGTAGCTGTTTCCTCTTCCAGGGGGATAACTTCGATAAGAGCAGAGAGGTTGTTCAACAGCTTGTCAGGCGTCTCTGTCTTCGGAATCTGAACAGAAAAGAAGCGGGGACGCTTCTCCTCGAATGGTGTAGGAAATACTCACTGGAGGAACTGCTTCACAAGAAACCTGTAGACCTCAATCTCGAGCAGGTTCAGCTGCTCTCTTACGCCGCGGTCATGCTCTGGAAACCAGATGTTGTCGTTCTGGATGAACCGCTTCAGAACCTCAGCCCGTCCAGGCAGCCAGATGTGTGCTCGTGGATTTCAGCTCTCAAGGAGCATGCTTCGGTTCTGACCGCTGCATCATCACCATCGATTCTCCAGGATATGGCAGACCGGACAATCGATCTATCCATTGAGGTAAAGGCATGAGAAGATGTGCTTTCTACTTCCGTGAGAGCCTCGATTACGTAGTCAAGATCAACTGGATTGCGCCTTACCTGCTGGTTCCTCCTCTGCTTGCATTTCTCATCTACGTCGAGGGTACCCTGGGTGCAAAGGGGCTGGCGGCTTTTTACGCTCCTGAAGCACGTCTGACTCTGTCTCTCTGGAATGCCACCCTCCTACTGGCTCTCATCACGGGGATAAAAACCTGTCTTTTCTTCAGCAAGTTCCATTCCAGCCGCTGGTTCAGAAACTCGCTGGCTCTCCCGGTAGGAAGATTGTCAGGCTTCCTGGAACCCCTGGCCGCAGTCATGGTCATTTCTTCCGGGGCATACGTCCTCACGATGGCAGCGATTCTCGCAGCTCTTTCGGGAATGGGCGCCTTCCCATGGGTGGCTGCGCTGATAAGCTCCTTCATCCCCATAATCTGGGCCGTCTGCTTCGGTGCTTTCCTCGGGGTATTTACCACGGGCGGAGCTGCGGCTTACATGTTCGTTGCCGTGATGGCTACTTCTCTGTTGACGGGTTTTCCATCGGATCCGGGTTCCGCTTCCGAGACCATTGCCCACGTTCTGCCGCCTCTTGGCAGGAGTATGGCAGGAAGCCTTGTTGATCCTTCGGCTCTGGGTTACTCGGTTCTTCTTCTGATCCATTCCCTGTGCGCGCTGCTTGCAGGCGCTCTTGTGTACTTCGTTCGCTCGAAACGCCGCTAGTCCGTCAGATACGCCCAGGAAACGATTTCATCCAGCACGTTGCCAGCAGTAGGTGTTACTGCTGCAGGAGATATGCCCCACAGTAATACGGAGTAATCGTCTACCAGCATGGCATAGGCTTTCCCCCTGGCGAGGATGGTTCCATTCTCGGTGATGAAGTTGAAATTCACGGAGACAACAAGCCCGACCGATGAAGTGAGTCTTTGGGGAGATTTCATGCTTCCCTCGCTCCAGGTGAGGTCGCCTATCTGAAGACCATCCTGCGAATCAGGCGGCAGAACTGATTGAAGTCTTTCCGTAAGCCAGTCTCCCAGCCTGTCGCTCCCGGTCATTTCCTCTAGCCAGTAATCGAAGTGGTACTCAACGCCTGATGAGGTAGCTGAACTGGCAACCGATCCCGACTCTACTGAAAGAGTTCCCTCAACCGGGGGGTTGAGTTCTGCAGTGAGCCAGTCGAAAGCGATTCCCGGGGGTTCGAGAACGTATACGGGCTCTTCGGCGATTACAACCGTAACAAAGGACAGGACAAGAACGGCAAACAGCAAGTATCTCATTATTCCTCCTGCGTATTCAATCGAATCGTCAACCATTGGACCTTTTCTTCTAATCGGAATAGAATAGACTCGAAACATATTTTGTCAACGGAAAGAGAAGGATATGACGGACTGTCCTGAATTCCGGATCCTGCTGGTCGAGGACGATCAGGCTCTCGCTTCTCTTCTCGCCGAGTACCTTCGCAACCATGGCTATATAGTTGATGTCCTGCATAACGGTTCCGGAGTCGAGAAAAAGGTCCTTGATACATCTCCCGATCTCGTGATTCTCGATCTCATGCTGCCTGACATGAGCGGACTCGATGTATGCAAGAATTTAAGAATCTCCTGGAGAGGTCCTGTGCTGATGCTGACTGCAATGAAGGATGACGCTGATGTAGTGGTGGGTCTCGAGGTTGGCGCAGATGATTACGTTGGCAAACCGGCATCACCGAGAGTGATTCTCGCAAGGGTGAGGGCACTGCTCAGAAGAAGCTCTGAAGATGAGCGCGCGGAATCGATCATCCTTGGATCCCTGAGGATTGACGTGCCGTCCCGGAGGGTTCTCCTGGATGGTTCTGAGGTTGATCTCACCACAACCGAGTTCGATCTGCTTGTTCTGCTCAGTCACAGGGCTGGAAGAGTACAGCAGAGGAGCGTGCTGGTGGAGGAACTCAGAGGAATCGATTTCGCTTCGATCGACAGATCTGTTGACGTGATCGTGTCCCGGCTCCGAAAGAAGCTAGGGGGAGACTCCGGTGCCGGCAGCATGATTAAAACCATCAGGGGTGTCGGCTACGTTATGTCTCTGCCCAGGAGGGAAGAGCAATGAAGGTTTTCTGGAAGGTCTACCTTCCCCTGTCTTTCTGCCTTATCATCACGATCATCGTTCTTGGGTGGGTTGCCATCAAAGTGGTCCCCGCTCAGATTCGCGAATTCCAGAGGCAGACCATAGTGGATTTCCGCGATGCTCTCCTGCATGAGCGTGTTATCTCTGTGCCCCTTGCCCAGGCTATTGCCGATTCCCTGGATATCCAGGTGCGATTCATCCCTGTTGGGGAACTTCCGGAGGGCCCCCCTCCCGAACCTCCACCGGGCCATGTATTCTTCCCGGCTACGAGGGGGTTCCCGTACGTTACCGACGTTTCGACCTTTCCCAGGCGGAGGGGTCCTTTCAGGAACATCATTACGTACCTGCTGCTCCTCCTGCTCGTTGAAGGGGCAGTCCTCTATCTCGCTCTCCGCCCACTTCATAAAAGGATCAACCGCCTGACCTGGACCGCGGATCAGTTCGGCTCGGGGAACCTGGGGTCCAGAATCCCCGTGAGGGAAACGGGTGGAGATCAGATCGACTTCCTGGGGCGTACATTCAACAAGATGACCGAGCGAATAGAATCGCTCGTGAATTCACATCACGATCTTCTTGGAAGCGTGGCTCACGAACTCAGGACACCACTTGCCCGGATGGAGCTCGCGCTGGAACTCATCCGTGACAATCCTGATTCAACGGAAGAAAAGCTCGACCGGATGGAAAAGGACCTCAGGAGTCTCGACAAGCTCGTTTCCGAACTCCTTGCATTCAACAAACTGAGCAGGCTCGATTCAGTGGATCGAACCGAGCTCGATCTGGCGCAGCTATGTTCTGAAATCTCACAGACCGAAACGTGGGGCAGACCTGATATCGAGATATTGCTCGCGGGAGAAGCCTCATACGTTGGCGACAGGGCTCTCATTGCGCGTGCTGTCGGGAACCTGATCCGGAACGCTGTGAGATATGCATCCTCCAGGGTTGTTGTTACCGCATCAACGGAGGGAGAGAAGAGAATCGTAACCGTTTCCGACGACGGTCCGGGATTCGATTCAGCCATCCTGGAGAGGGCGGGAGAGCCATTCGTAAGAGGACCGGGCAGCAAGGGCTCCGGTCTCGGGCTGGCGATCGCCTCGAGGATTGCCGAGCTGCACGGAGGTTCTCTGCAGTTCAGTAAGGGCAGCAAGGGCGGAGCGGTGGTCAGGCTGGTTCTACCGGCCTGATTCAAGAGGACATTGCAGGTATTGCAGCAAGGGGCGGAGTTTTGCTCTCCGCCCCTTTTTTCGTTCGGACTGCTTTACTTCTTCTTGAGCTTTGCGTGCCAGTCCACGAGGATCGGGCTTGCCACGAAGATCGACGAGTAGGTTCCTATGGCTATACCGATCATCAGCGTGAGCGCAAACTCGGAGAGAGCGCCCCCTCCGAACAGGAAGAGCATCAGAACGGCAGTAAAGGTGGTAATCGATGTGACAACCGTACGGCCAAGTGTTTCGTTTATTCCAATGTTGACCGTCTCCTCGAGAGTCTTTCCCTTTCGGAGCTTCCTGTCCTCCCTGATCCTGTCGAACACCACGATCGTGTCGTTAATGGAGTATCCGACGATCGTCAGAAGAGCCGCGACAATGGTCAGCGATACCTCCAGTCTCAGTAAAGACAGAATCCCAACCGTTATCAGGATATCATGTACCAGTGCTATAACGGCTGCGATACCCCATTTGAACTGGAACCGGTACCAGATGTAGAGCACTATGAAGAACATGGCCAGGAGGATCGAGTTCATAGCCTTCGATCGAAGTTCTGAGCCGACTCTTGGTCCAATCTGCTTTATGAAGGAACTCTCGTCCTGTCCTTCGTCCAGCTCCATGGAAGTGCAGCCGCAGGTCTCCAGGACGCTGTAGACCTGATCCTTGTCGCTGGTCGAGGTCCGCACGATGAATGCAGAACCCGTTCCGCTGTAATCCTCCAGCGCCTGGACCTGGACGCTTTCCAGCCCCTGATCCTCCAGTTGTGAAACAAGATCTTCTGAGGCGATCACCTCGGAACTGATAACGTTTGTTTCCAGCCCACCCGTGAAATCGATCGAGAGATTCAGGCCTCCGTTGATGATGAAGGCTACTATGCCGATTACAATCATCACGGCGGAGACGATGTACATCTTCTTCCTGAGGGTCACGATCTTGTAATGTGCGCCCCTTAGAATAGCTATTTTCCCGAGGTTTAAGTTTGTTCGCTTCCGGTTTTTCAATATCAGCCCGATAACCGCCCTTGTGAACACCAGAGAGCAGAACATGCTGGCCAGAATTCCTATGGATAACGTGACTGCAAATCCCCGGATGGGACCGGTGCCGAAACGGTACAGAACCAGCGCGGTGATCAGCGTGGTAAGGTTTGCGTCGAGAATGGTTACGAATGCCCTCGCATAGCCTGCTTCCACGGCCGTTCTGATTCCCTTGCCTGCGAGGCGTTCCTCTCTGATCCTCTCGAATATCAACACACTCGCATCAACGGCCATTCCGATTGTCAGGATGATACCTGCAATCCCTGGAAGCGTTAGTGCAGCGTTGAGCCCGGCAATCCCGAAATGGGCAAACGGTCCGGGGAAACAGAGTACGGCCATGATGATGAGCATGTCGAATATCAGCGCCAGTATCGCCAGCACTCCACCAGTTCCGTAGTAGATTATCATGAAAGCGGCTATGAGCCCGATTCCGATGATCGCTGCTATCATGCCGTGGTTAATCGATCGTCTTCCGAGACTGGGACCTATTGTCTGTTCTTCGGCAATCACCAACTTGGCCGGGAGTGAGCCGGCTTTCAGTACAAGCCTCAGGTCTCTCGCTTCCTCTACCGAGAAGCCTCCCGAAAGTCTCGTTCCCGAACTCGATATACGTTCGCGGATCGTCGCAACCGAATAGATCGTTCCATCGAGAACGACTGCTACCCTCTTGTCTACGTTCTCTCCGGTGATCCTCTCCCATCTGGATGTACCTTCGGAATCGAATTCCAGAATGAGGTAGGGGTCCTGTCTCATGCTCTGATCGCCGCCGACTCGTATCCGGACGTCTGTGAGGTTTGTTCCCGTGAGATGGTAGTGAGGAGTTGCCGTATCTATGAGCCGTTCCCAGCCCCTTGTAACATCGGCCGGCGTCAGGAAGACGGATACCATCTCACCTTCGGGCGTTTCAGTCGGTCTGCCCATGGTGAACATCAGATTGGCTTCGGTCAGAATCGAATCAACTCCTGGATTGTTGATGATGTCGTTGAACCTGTCGAGGTCATCGCCAATCGATATCGTCCAGTCTCCGGGGGAAATACTCAGTACACGGGCGACGTCGGAATTTGCCGAATGCATCAGACTTGCGAAGCCACCCGAAACCTGCAATTCGAACTCATCGATTTCATCCTGGGGATCGACGGTCAGATCCGGAAGGGACAGCTCTTCTTCACCCGGAAGAGCGGGAAGTGTCAGTTCCCCGGTGGAGGGTAGTGTGAGCTCCTCGGTGGATGGCAGGTCGATCTCTCCGGCTGCAACGGGCAGGGACAGAGAATCTTCTACACCCCCCCCTCCCGAATCAGTCCCCATGTAGCTTTCGATCGCGCGGATGACGGGAACGCTTGCCGGAGCGGGATGCTCGTCACTCGGGTATGCAACCATCTTGAATTCGAGAAGAGCCTGGCGTTCAACTATCGAACGGGCTCTTGCAGGATCCCTGACACCAGGAAGCTGCACTATTATTCTGTCGCTGCCCTGCCGGGTAATGGACGGCTCGGAGACTCCGAACTCGTCTATCCGGTTACGAATCACTTCCAGTGCCTGGTCGAGAGCTTCGTCTGCATCGAGACCCGGAGTCGGCTCAACAGTGTACGACAGGTACATGCCGCCCTGCAAATCGAGCCCGAGCTTCAGGGTGCCCGTACTGGTGTTATAGAGCTGCCGATAATGCTCAATGAGATCCTCTCCACCCTCCTGCTGGAGATCTGACAGGATCTGTCTGAGATGTGGGTTGTGCGTTTCGGGTTGTACGCTGGCTTCGGCTCTATCGCGCTCTTCCTGGGGAAGTGAATACCATTTCACGGTAGGCCAGATCATCACAATCGAAAGCGCCAGAATGACTGCCGCGCTCCATATTCGCCAGTTGGCGGATTTCTTACTCACAGATGTCCCTCCAGAGGAAGTCCCTGTCCGTCAAGCTGACAGGGCTACGAATATATGTGTCGGGATGAGGATACAGGAGAGTGAAAATGGTTCCCATTCCCGTTTCAAGTCGGTAATGACGATGGAAGATACAGAAAGTGATGGATACTGACCACCTTGGAAAGTGTCAATTCCTTGCGGTGGTCAGTATTTCAGCTCGAGACGCAGAGGTTTTCCGTTCTCCAGGCTGGCCAGAAACGTTAGCCCGCCATCCGGCTTTTCGAGTGTCAGCACATGGTCTATTCCCATCTGCCTCATGGCTCTGGTCAGATGGAGATTAGCCTGGACCGGTGTGTACAGGCTGCAGTCGAGATCCATCGTGAGGATCGTAGTATCTGCAGAGCTGGTCTCACGCGGGAGGCTTCCGTATATGAGCTCTCCGCAGATGATCTGCAAAGCTTCCAGCTGGGACGGCTCAGCTTCGCTATCTGTAACAGATGCTGTGGTAAGCGGATCAGGTGTTGTCAGCACAACGATCAATCCGGTAATACCACAGATGACAAGCAGAATGAGCCCTGTTTCCGACAGCGTCATTGTTGTATTCTCTTTCGAAGAAATAGCGCATTGTTCCGGCACCTGATAATCTTCTGCAGATGTCCATTAGTCAACCTGGAAATGGAGGAATGTATGTCTGGCCTGACCATCGCATGGGTCAGAGTTCCCGTTCTCCTCTCTCTCCTCCTGGCTGCAGTTGCAGCAGGTGATTCGACTAACCCCTTTGGCACAGCGTCAGCTGATGGACTCAGCGGATACCCCTTCCTGCCTTCTTCGGACGTCCTGAATCCCGGCATCCTGAGGCTACAGGGAATGTTCGAGTACGTAGCGGTTAAAGAGGGTGGGCACTTGTTGAGGTTACCTCTCAATGCGGGATATGGCTGGTTCGAGAACGTCGAGGTTTCTGCGGGGATTCCCCTCTATCTCTCCGATGATGTATGGAATGGCTCCCTTCTGGGAAACCTCTCCGTCAGCGGCGCCTGGAAGTACGAAACCGCAAGGGGAGGAAGCGCTCTCCGGCTGACCGGGGGTTTTTCCCTTCCGACAGGTTCCGAGACGAGAGACCCTGATGCTGAATTCTTCCTCGGTGCTGCAACGAGCACGACCTTCAGACTCTTCAGGATGTCAGCTGAAGCCAAATACGTCATGAACAGTACGGAGGATCTCATGCGGTTCTCGTGCGGAGGCGCCAGCTACGTAACAGGAGATATCGTCGTTCACGGATCGCTTTCAGGTTCCACGGCAGGGCAATTCTTTCTTTCGGGGGGGGTTGTTGCCTCTCCATGGGATAGAATCTCGGTTATGGGGGCTGCTTCTATAGGCCTGGATGGTCCTTACAATTTCATTCTGTCTGCAGGGGCTGCCTGGACTGGAATCAGTTTCTGACGGGTTTCACGTAACTGGATCGATGTTGGCCGGTGACAACCGTCTCATGATGAGATCCTCTATCGTGTGGCTGCTCAGGTAATTTCTGTAACCTGTTCTCATCGTAATCCAAAGGACTCTTGTCAGGCATTGATCCTGAAGCACACACTGCTTGCTTCCAGGCTCTCTCCTGCCAACACACTCGGAGGATTCCTGCAGACAGTCCACCGGCAAAAAGTCCTTTTCCAGGGCGGAAACTACATCGAACAGTGTGATCTCCGTCGGTGGGCGGCAGAGAACGTAGCCGCCGCCTGGACCTCGACGCCCACACACTATGCCGGCGCTTCTCAACTTGCCGAATATCTGCTCGAGATAGCGAATCGGGATGAGTTCGGATTCGGCAATACTCGAAAGCGACACCGGTTCAACGTTGTCTCTCTTTGCAAGTTGTGTCAGGGCTCTGATTCCGTATCTGCTTCTCGTCGAAATCAGCATCAGCACGTCTCCCTTTCAAGACTGAAACAGGTGAATTTCAGCATACTCAGGTGTGTTTTACATGTCAACCGGAAACGACCGCCTATTTCTTCTTTTTCCATGTTCCTGCGATCCGCACGATCAGAATGACAACCACGGTTACCGCCATCAGGAAGACGGCCATCTTGAGAGCTATTTCCAGCGGGTCATACTCGATCCCCGATCCCTCGAAAAGGAAATCGAATGTTGCGGCAACGGTTATCGGAACCAGGTTTCCTCTGTTGCTCAGCACGAGGTAGTAGTGCCCGAAGCTGAAAATAGGGATGGACAGATCCCCGCTTTCGGTCCGCTGATAGAACAGTGTGTCGACATCCAGATCAAGGCTGCGCCATCTGACGAAGTCATCAACATGGAAGAGCATAACTTCCAGCGGAATGGCATCCGATACGATTTTCACATGGCCAGAGATAACTGCATGGTCCAGCTGGGTTGGCTGAACTCTGAAAGAGATGTACCTGTACTGTCCGACAGATATCTCCAGAGTATCATCAAGAAGAGTGATACTACCCGCGTATGAAAGCACAGCGAATAGCAGCAGTGCGAACGGCAGTTGTTTCATCGTTACCTCTCGGCTCATTATATAACGGCTTACGTCCTCAAGAAACTCCCCTCTCAGAAAGGCGGGATGGACTTGCTCAGGGGAGCGTACTACAGAGTGGTCAAGACCCTCTTCAGATTGTCTGGGACCTCGGGATCGGAAACTCTTGTCTCCTTGCTCGCAATGATCAGGAGAATCGAGAACGTCATCTCATCAGTCGGAGGACGACAGGTCTATCTTGGACACCTGTCGAGAATCTTTCCGGACATGAGTGAATCGGAAAGAAAGAAAATTCTTCGGAGTTTCTGGAAAGTTCACCAGCGTGCGATGCTTGGTCTGTTCAACTGCGAAAGGTACTCGAACTCGCACACACACCCGCAAGCAGGCGAGGGGTTACTCGAAAGAGTCGAATGGCGTAACAGAGACTGCCTGGATAGAGCACTCTCCCGCGGTAAGGGTGTTATCCTCCTTGCTCCTCATTTCGGAGACGAGAGAACCCTTCATATCCTCCTTGCGATGGCTGGATACCCGGTACACGTGATCTCCACAGATTACGGCAGAGCTCCTGATGTCGTGCGTCGGGCTCGTCTCGAAACAAGCAGCAGATTGCATCATGTTGCTTTGCCAGGAGATAATCCCAGATGGATCTTCGATGCTCTGGGAAAAGGGGAAATCATTCAGATCTCTCCGACAGCCTATGGCGGTCCAAAGGGTAACTGGGTCTCTACCTTCGGTGTGCCGGTGCTGGTATCCAGTACTCCATTCAGACTTATGAGAGCTACTGGTTGCAGCCTGGTCATAGGAGTGAACCATGTGCTTGAAGGTTTGAGGTACAGACTCGATTTCAGTGATTTTCTTCCAGGGGAGGATGCATCTACTGCCCCCCAGGCTCTGTTCGACCGGATCGTCGACCTTGGTATCACCATTCCAGGGCAGTACAACTGGATGAACCTGACCATCAGACACCGTGAATCGAATACGATTGCAAGAACCGGCACGATCCCTGTCGAGGAAGAAGAGCTGGAAAGAATTGCCATCCCCGAAGACAGTTCTCCGGCAAGGATACACTCCATCGAGGAAATTCGTGCGGCCCTATCCTGTCTTCCTGATAACCTGTCCCAGAATTAGAAGGTATAGCCCCGCAAGAACTACAATGATTCCAAGACCGTCAATGATGTACAGGATCATCCTTGAGGTGACAGCTGAATCCGCTGATCGCACGGCACTCGTAAGGTGCTGGTTTGCTTCACCGAAGGCTGCTTCAGCGCTGAAGAGATCCGTTTCGAGAGTTTCTATGGCATCGGCAACCTCGAGCAGATAACTCTCGAGCAGTTCCAGCGTACCGACAAGCTGCTCCAGCTCAAGCATTCCCTGCCCTGAGATCTCGTAGACAATTGCCATCCTGTCAGCCATCTCGTTGAAATTATTGTGCCCTATGACAGCACTGAGCCCTGCTCCAAGGGTCTGCAGGTCTTCTATGGACAGTAAAGACATCTCTCGCAGCTCGTCGGTAATCGAACCGGCTTCCAGGAGAACACTCCTTGTTTCGCTCACAACCTGGCTTGTCGTCACTATCGATATCCGTACACCCGAAACGATTGCAGACGATGAGCCGACCCCGTTGCTTACCGCTTCTATAGCATCATGCGCGGTAGAAAGACCCTCGGAAAATTTTGATACACCCTGAGAGATAGGTCCCCAGAGAATGTTAGCAGACACTATCAGCATTATCCCGCCAGAGACGGTAATGAGCCCCAGAATTCTTGATAATATCACGGCAATAGGCTGCCAGCCTGTCTTCATCGGTCTTCCTCTCCCGAAATGATCACAGCAATATTCTTGTATACTATACCAATGTTTGATGTGAGTATGAGACAGGAGCTGGAGAAGATAGCCACGGATGCCGGTTTGATACTTGTCGACTTCCTGAACCGGGAACACGATGTAGAATGGAAGACTGGTCACGAGCTCGTCACATCCGCTGACATCGCATCGGAGAGATACCTTCAGAGCGCTCTCTCCTCTCTACTCCCTGAGGCTTCCTTTGTCGGGGAGGAGAGCTGGGGAGGCAAAATGCCTTCCTTTCCCTTCTGGGTGGTTGATCCACTGGATGGAACTAACAATTTCGCCCGCGGTTTTCCGTTCTTTTCCGTCAGTATCGCACTTGCAGAGGAGGAGGGAATTTCTCTTGCCTGTGTCCACGACCCCCTTCGCAGAGAAACGTTTTCAGCAGAGAAAGGGCAGGGCGCAAGCCTGAACGGCAGTAGTATCGAAACCTCAGACAGCGTTTCCTTATCAGAAGTTCTTCTGGCAACGGGTTTCCCCTACAGCCGCACTCCTGAAGACCTCGGGATGGATCTCGGTGTGCTGAGATACTTCCTCGGGCAGGCTCTTGGAATCAGGAGGGGGGGGTCGGCAGCTCTGGATCTTGCCTACATCTCGTGCGGAAGACTGGGCGGTTTCTGGGAGGAACATCTGAAACCCTGGGATATGGCGGCAGGTGTCCTTCTGGTCGAAGAAGCCGGCGGAAGGGTCTCCGGGTATGACGGTAATCCCTGGTCTCTGTATTCCGAAGGAATCTCTGCGGCCGGCACAGGGTTGTTCGAGGCACTCAGGACTGGAATCCGCTCCCCATAAGAAAAGGGGCGCAGCAGCGCCCCTTTTTCTCTACATTGGATACCCTCAGAATCCCAGGTTCACACCGATGTAGTACATCGATATGACATCACCCGCAGTATCTCCTATGGGCTTCGAAAGCCTGTACTCTCCGAAAACACTTACGGGAGCAACGGGGGGTTTGAAGGTGATTCCGATTACTCCGTGAACTCCTGGATGAACGTGGTCGTAGGGGTTAATGGGTTCAGGGTTCGCGGTCTCGCTCTGGATGTAGGCTATCAGCAAATCTGCATCGCTGACCATGAAATGCGCACCGCCGCCGCCGCCGATGTATGGCTTCAGGGGAACTGCACCGATCGGGATATTGACTTTCAGAGTAACACCTACGTCCAGATCATGATAGGTGGCTTCATACGTGCCTGTCATCTCTTCGACTGTGGGATTCTCCCATCCCCATTCCTGTTCAACCCAGCCCATGAGTGAGTCGATGCTGCCGCCGAAGGTCTCGCCATATTCCTCTTCGATGTAGTTTGTAAGGTACTCGGAAAGGATGATATCGCTCTTGCTGGAAGTGTATCCGGCGCTTATCTCGAGATCGACGACACTCATGAGAGGCATAACGAACTGACCACCGTAAATGGGAGCTCCGGCACTCTCTCCGGTTCTGGGATCATTACCGGCGTAGTACCCGATTCTTCCTCCAAATCTCGGGCCTGCGTAAACCAGTCCGAACAACATAAGAAGGACAATCAGCTTTTTCATTTCATTCTCCTTTCTGTGTACGGCAAGATGGACAGAGAAAGCTGCCTCGTCAATCCGCCTTGACCCGGAAAAGTAAAACGATTAATGAATATGATGTATAGGTGTCTGTAGTCAGAAGCAAATCCATTATCAGGAGGTAGAAAATGAGAGTATCTGCTCTGGTTCTGATTTTAGTTACTGTTTCAGCTTTCGCCTTCGGCACGTCCGTCAACAACTGGCAGTC
>CBDUZS010000063.1:0-14152 GCA_965371785.1 uncultured bacterium | reverse complement strand
TTTGAACCGCTGGAACGAACGGTAGGAATCAGTACATCGAAGGAAAAGCCCCGGGGAGACCCGGGGCTTTCTTCTGCAGTGCATCTGAAGGCTGGACGTGTACCGTCAGTTCTCCGATAGCAGGTCGTCGTACTCCAGCTCGAATCTGAGTTTGTGCTTCGCTTCCTCCTGTGCCAGTGACAGGAAGACGTTCCTGACCCGTTCATCGGAAGTTACTTCAGCAAGGTCGGAGTAGAGCCTGAAAGCGGATTTCTCCTTCTTCATGGCCAGGATGAGAGCATCCTGGAAACTCATGTCGGGACTGGGTACTATGTCAACCAGGTAATCGCCTATTTTCAGGTCTTCAACGGATTGATCCGAGGGATTGAAGGTCTCGCCACTCTTCACGGCCATGAGCTTGTCCTTGTGACCCATTTCCTCCCGTGCAAATTCCTGAAAAGCCTTGCGCATGCCGGGTGATTCCGCCCTTTCGGCCAGGGCGGTATAGAAGGCTACAGCCCCCTCCTCTTCACCGATGGCAAAGTCGAGCACGTCGTCCACCGATATCCATTCCCTCATGAGATCCTCCATGTCCTGTCTTCGTTCAGGCCATCAGGCCTTATCTGTTTCACACATCGACCAACGTATATAACGCAACCTGATGTCCGTTGTTATTCCCCTGTCTTCTTCCCGTAGAGGTTCATGATGTCTGCCCGGAGTTCCTCTGCAGTGAAGGGTGGGCCATCGGAGCGGTAAGATTCTCCGTCCAGGAGGATTCCATCCGATATGCCCCATTCGAGCAGGTTGCTCCTGACCGATGTGTCCACTTCGGTGAATTCGACGATGTCTTCGAGCCCTTCCACCGCTTCCCGGGCCATCATGTTGAAACCGCAGCCGTTACACCATCCGGTAAAGAGAGAGACCACGCTGACCCTGTCAGCATACAGGGTTCCCTTCTTCATTTGCCTGAGCATCCGCGGGGGCGTTGCGTCATCGGTGAAAGGTTTCCAGACGAGGACATCGTTGTCGATCTGGTCGACCCTTGAATAACCCATGTGCTCGTAGAACGAGACGGGATTCCAGTAGGGGAAGTCCTTCCCCCAGACGGTCACACCCTTGAATCCGGACTCCCTGGCATCCTTTTCGATGGCCTCGAGCATGAGCCTGCCATAGCCCTGGCCCTGCTGGTTCCCTATGTGATGGTCGTAGCCGTGCACCCACATGCACAGGATCGCCATCAGGCCTTTTCCCTCGTAATGCGAATGCTCGACAGGCAGGTAGTGGCAAAGACCCACAACCTGACCGGAATCGTCGAACAGGACCTTAGCCCTCAGCCCCAGCTTCTTGTGTTGTTCGAACCAGCGGCGACGGATCTCGACCACCCGCGGGTCATCGGCTCTTTCGTCATGCAGACACCGGAAAAAGGTACCTTCGGTCTCCCTGGAAACGTCTTCCAGTCTCACGGGTTTCCTCCCTGATCAAGCGAGCAGCCGGCGCATGGGACGGGCTTGCCGCCCACTAATCTGTTCAGTTAATCAACACCAGTTTCGCGGTTCTTGTCTCTCCGCTGAATGTTGCAGTGACCAGGTACATGCCGGCGGGGCTGCCGCCCAGATCCATGTAGAGTGCACCGCTTCCACCCGTGCACATTGCGGTCCTCGATGTGACCTGTCGTCCGGAAGCATCGTAGATCGAGATTGCAACGGGCACGTTCTCGGGTGCGGTAATGTTCACCGTGAATGCTCCGGTCGTCGGTACGCCTGACAATGTCAGCCCGAAGGCGTTCAGAGGCAGCGTGGCTTCCTCCTCGATACCGGTGTAGTAGCCGATGAACAGATAAATCCAGCCGCTGTTGCATCCGACGAGCAGATCGAGAACACCGTCGGAGTTGTAGTCGAAAACGTTTTCGCGTGCTCTGCCGCCGCCGCTGAAATTCGTGTAGACGTTGACCGGCCCGCCGTCGCTCTGGATAACGGCATAGGTTGAAAACTGCGGGTTGCTGCTGCTGCCGGTATTCTCGGCGAAGAAGACATCACCCATCTCGTAGCCCAGGATCAGATCCTTATCGCCGTCACCATCGAGATCGGAGAACTGGTGGGTGGTTCGCCACTTGTTGTAGAAGGATGTGAGATCGATGACATCAGCGTCCCATATCGGAGACGTTGGATCATCACTCGTGTTGAGGTGGACCTCGAACACACCTCCCGAAGTAGTTTCCGTGTTGTAACCGCCTGCAATGAAGTCCAGCCTGCCGTCGTCGTTCCAGTCACCCAGGTAACCGGAAGTGTTGTAGTTCCTTTCGATAAGGAACCCCATGTCATCGTATGGATGACCGATGAAGTGGAGGGTTCCGTCACCGTTACCCGTGTAGAAGAAGTACTGGCCGTTTCTCTCGCCGAGGATGAAGTCGAGAATACCGTCGTTGTTGAAATCCACAGCCTGTGGATTGGTTGCGCCCGTGCATCAACCAGCGCTGACGGATATGTCCGAACCGTCAGCCTGAAGGTAGTTCTGGAATTCGAACACCGGTACCGTGTTCGTTCCCACGTTCTTGAAAAAACTGACCTTGCCCGGTGAGAACTGCCCGACGAGTAGATCGTTGAGCCCGTCTCCGTCCCAGTCGATCATGAAGGGTTCGGCCATGAGACCAATATCGAGAAGACCGCCATCAGCAGAAATCTGCACTGGCTCCAGGAAACCGGGTACTTCTGCAGAAGCAATGCAGACGACGAGAATCATCACCAGAATCGTTTTCACTGCAAACCTCCAAATTCCCTTGTAATTTGATAGTTAATACATGAGCGGGCTGGGTTCACAGGTCAATGAGCATTGTCGAAAGGGATGGCATGGCGTATCATTGCTCGAGGCTAGAAAGGAACCATGAAACCTCTGACTGGCATACTCATGCTTACCGGTCTTGCGGCAGCGGGCTCTCTTCCCTTCGCGAGGGACGGTCTGATAGACACGCCGGACATCTCTCTGCTCGACCATACAGAAATAAGAGTCGGTTCAGCCTTTACGATGTTCTCCTACGAGGACTCCACCGGGCAGACCGAAAGCGACTTCGCCGTTGCCGGACACATCGAGTTCGGTCTATTCGATATCGGACAGATCGGTCTCTGTTACCTGGGAAAGGGCGGCATCTCAGGTCATCTGAAACTTGTTCCAATAAAGGAATCACTCGACCTGCCAGGTATCGCTATTGGTGTGCAGAACATTACCGGTGAAGAGAATTACGAATTCTACGAGCAGGACAACGGTGAGCTCTACGGCACCGGCAGCGGCGACAAACAGAATTTTTCGGCATACATCGTCTTGACGAAAGATCTGCGTTACGTATCCGGTATCCCCGTAGACATCAGCCTCGGTTACGGAATCGGCCGTTTCCAGCCCGTACATCTCGACACCACCGAATCATCGAGTTTCATCCCTGGCCTGTTCTGCTCCACCAGGATCAGATTCTCCCCTGAGTTCAATCTCATGCTCGAATGGGACGGCCGGGACGCAAACGTAGGTGTCGAATACAGCTTCAACTCTCTCATCACATTCCAGGGCGCTGTAACCGAGATAGAGGAGATGCTCACATCCTCTGAAACCCGCGACAAGACGGACGTGATGCAGAACATGAAGTTCGGTATTGGCGTCGAGCTGACGTTCGGACCGCTGTACAGACCAAGCGTCAGTACCACCATGCGTCAGACTGAGATCCAACAGAGAGAAGCTCTCTCGGAACTCGAAGCTTTGAGGAAACAGGCGGAAGAGGAATTACGCAGAATGCAGGAACTCCTGGAGCATTGATCCTTCGAGGCTGCGGCTCGCCAGCACAGTCAGCTGTTGCATTATGACTCGAATACTTCTTGTGAAAGCTTCGGTTACGATGTGAACATTGTTGTGTGTACGATCCATATCCTCCTGTGCGTAATTACATCCTCGGCAGGTTACCCAAACGCTGATTCGATTGACAACAGGATAATCTACATCTCTCCCCTGGATGGCTCAGAATGGCAGAGCACCGAGACACGGCTGATAATCGGTTTCAACGGACCGGTTCCCGAAACCATGGATATTCGGGTGACTGGAAGCATTTCGGGAATGCTCGATTTCCGGCGTTACATCTCTTACGACGACCGAAGGCTGGTGCTCTCTCCAGAAAGGGCTTTTTCGGCAGGTGAAAGAGTTGACGTAAGCCTCGAGTGGCCGGGTAGTTCTGCCGAGTGGTCTTTCGATGTGCGACCCGTTGATCCACCTGGGAGGCTTTTCGCTTTCCCGGAGGAATTATCCGCGTCCAGTGATTGCTTGTCAGACGATTACCGAAGAAGTCATCGAGGAAATCTCTCCTCGGGTGTATCCCTGCCGCTAGACTTCCCAACGCTTATTCTGAACGTTGCCGGGCAGCCTGAAGAAGGTTACTTCTTCATGGGCTCTCTGACTGTGATAGATGCAACCTCCAGCTCCTACGTCATAATAGCAGACAACAATGCCGAGCCGGTGTTCTACTGGCACTGGAACAAGGGGATATTCTGCGTCGAAGTTCAGCCGGGAGGGCTATTGACCTTTGGCACCAGATTACCGGGCAATATCACCACCTGGCTTGTAATGAACGACACGTACGCTTTCCAGGATTCGTTCACGGTAATCGGATACCCCACGGATATTCATGACTTCGGTCTGCGGGAAAACGGGCATGCGCTCCTTATCGGAGTCGATGCGAGGTACATCGACATGTCACTGGTCGTTCCGGGTGGAAACCCCAATGCGCTTGTCCTGGGACTCCTGATACAGGAACAGGATGAGAATCACATGCCGGTCTTTCAATGGAGCAGTTTCGATCACTTCGAGATTACAGAGGCTGCTCACTTCGTCGATCTGACGGGTGCGGTTGTGGATTACGTGCACTGCAATTCGATCTCCGAAGATCTCGACGGCCACATTCTGATCTCCTGCCTGGCAATGTGTGAAGGCACGAAGATCGACCAGGTTACGGGGGATATCATCTGGCGATTCGGCGGACTCGATGCCGATTCCAGCTGGTTTACCATGCTGGGTGATCCGCTTGGCGGTTTCAGTTCGCAGCACGATTTCCGCTCATCAGGAGCCGGGCTCTACACAGTTTTTGACAACGGCAGGTTCCACAGTCCCCAGATCTCGAGGGGTCTGGAATACCAGCTCGATACGGGCAGCATGACGGCAACACTTGTCTGGAGTTACCAGGAATCAGGTCTCTACGGCTCACACCTTGGTTCCGTTCAGCGAATACCGGGCGGCAATTACGTCATCGGCTGGGGAGATGTCGTTGGCAGTACGACATTTTCCGACGTGACGGAAGTCAACCCGGATGGAACCGAGGAACACTCGATGCGGTTCGTTAACCCTGTCTACGAAAGCTACAGAGCGAACAAATACGACTGGGAGGGACAGGCTCTCATACCGTATCTGGTAGCCGAAGTCGACAGTTCCAACAGCACGGTGGTCCTCACTTACAACGTTTTCGGTAACGATCAGTATGACCTGTACAGGATATGGCAGGGTACTTCTTCTTCCCAGCTGACTTCTCTATTCCTGACTGCCGAACGCCAGGTGAGCATCTGGGAGCTTCCCACAGGCTGGAATTACTTCGCTGTCAGCGCTATCGATTCGAACCTGGTCGAGACGGGGCTTTCAAACATCGATTCGGCATACGTCGACTGGACCGGAATCGGCACTTCAGTAAACGCAAGTATTACGAAAACAGCTCTTTATCCAAATCCCGCGTCGAACACCGTGAATCTACTCGTAAACTCTACGGAGAACGGGAGCATCGAGATCACGGTCTTTGACATCATGGGAAGGAGCGTTCTTGCTACCGGTCAGATTCCAGTTCAGCCGGGAGGAACATGCACTACGCTCGGAACAGGTCATCTTCCCGCAGGAGTTTATACAGTCCGCATCTCGGGTGACTGCTCCGAGTTCACCGGGAGGTTAGTGATTCTCAGATAAGAGCATGCCTGTAAGTTCCTGGATGGACTTGTCATTTCGCAGTGAGTAGGACTCTCGATATCGATGAACAGCAATGTGTACATCGGGGAATGCTGTCTATTCCGACGGGCAGAAAAACTTTATGCGTGTCGGACTGATCCTCAGCCCTTCGCGACGCCGCCTCAACAGGCTTCCGGGATCGAACCCTCCCTTTTCTTCCTCTGTCTGATGAACTCGCAAAGATCTTCCGAAAGCAACAGGTAATCTTCATCTGGCAGATCGCCAAGGCCTTCGCAAACAAGGATCTCAAGCATCTTCTTCACTAACAGAATCCTGATATCCCGAGGAACCCTCGGGAGCATGTTCTTGAGTCAAAACGGCATCATGTTCGCCATGTTGAGGGCTATCAGATCTCCGAGTTCACCCTCATCATCGAATGGCATCATCCACATCGTTCTCTCCCATCCCAGGATTGCATACGGATCGGGTACAAATTACATCATCTTAATATAGTCGTGAATCGATTCGGGGAAACGGCTATTGACTGTCCTCAAAGATCAACCCTTTTTCCCTGAGCATTCCGATGAGTTCGACAAGAGTCTCGGCTCCGGTGCCGTCGGAAGCGTAGTCCTCCTGAAGAAGACGTGCCGAGTCGTAGTAGTCCATGGCCTGACCGGCTTCATCCAGATCGAGATGGGCTTTCCCCAGCACGGCCAGGGAGATGATCTGGTCATTGGTGTTTTCAATTTCCCCGTTAAGGTAAGCTGCCCGTTCGAGGTGCACTAGAGCTTTGTGCGGATGCCCTGTCTCCTGGAGCAGGATTCCGAGGTTGTTCCTCTCCCTTGCCTCGCTGATCCTGTCTCCTGACTCCAGGTGTAAAGTGAGAGCCTGATCGAGGCAGCTGCTCGCGTCATCCTTCTGCCCGGTTACCGCGAGAAGAGTGCCGAGGTTCCCGAGTACAACCCCTTCACGGCGCCGGTCACCGATATCTCTGTAGATCTTCAACGCTGACCGGTAGCATCTCTCAGACTCGATTGTTCGTTCTTCAACGTGGTGGAGTATTCCCAGGTTGCACAGGACGGAAGCCTCGTCTCGTCGATTCCCGATCCGTCTGAAGAAATCCAGAGCCTTCAGATAATGGGTTTCTGCACTGGCTGTTTTCCCCTCGACCTTGTCCAGTATCCCGGAGTTACAGTGGATCGAACCTTCGAAGTCCGCCTTTTCCATCGATTCTGCAATTTCCAGAGCTTCCTCGAAATGACTTCGTGCAGCAGCACTGTCCCCGAGTTTCCAGCTGAGAACACCAAGGCTGTTCCTGCTCCAGCCAACTCCCTGCAGATCGCTCAGATCTATGTATATCTCCAGAGCCTTTTCACAAAGCTCTGCTGCCTCGCCCCAGTTGCAGAGGACTTTCTGGAGGTTGCCTGTGCGCCAGAGAATTCTCGCATGCCACGAGTCGATGCCGGAACCGAGTTCGAGCATCCGTTCCAGCGTCAGCCGTTCTTCCTCTCTCCTGTCCAGTACGTCGAGCATGAAGGCCTTGCAGTCGAGCACCTCCAGCAACTTCTCGGGAGGGAATACGTCATCAGGATTATCACCGATCAACGAGAAGAGGTGATCGGCCCATCTTACCCCCTCTTCGCTCTGGTAACTGTTTCTGAACATCTTCAGGGCTTCCAGGCCGACTAGAACTGCCTTCTCCGTATCTCCGGCTCTTTCCCAGTGACGGCTGAGTACTCCTGAAACCCTTCCCGTCCCACTCGAATGGAGCTCTTCGAGTGATTCGGCAGCAAACCTGTGCAGCATTCTCCGGTTGTGGTGAAGAAGCGAATCGTAGGCTGCATCGTGGATCATCGGCTGCCTGAATGTAAAGCTGTCTCCCTTTTTTTCAGATCGAGTAAGAAAACCTCTGAATACGAGCTTCTCCAGAACAGCACCCGGAGATATAGGAGCCAGGGTCTTTTCAACCATGCGTGTGTACAGACTCTCGGGAAACTCCATCCCTAGAACAGAGCAGTACAGAATCCCTCTCCGGAGTTCAGGAGTAAGCCTGTCTATCCTGGATTTCACAAGGCCTTCGATCGATGCGGGAATGAGCAAATCCGAGGAGGGGCAGCACTGCACCCATCTGTTCCCCTGCCGCACGAGGTTACCAGACTCTATCAGCATTATGACAAGCTCTTCGAGAAAGAAAGGATTCCCTCTTGCTCGGTCGATGAGAAGCGCCATGGTCTGCTCTTCCACTTCCGGGCCCAGCATGTGATGGATCAGCTCACGGGAATCTTTCTCATCCACCTGATGAAGATCGACGGTTGTTACCTCTGCATAGCTCTTCGAGAGGCCTTCCAGCGGTGACACATCAACCGGTCTGAACAGAGATATGAAAAGAATCGGTGCTGGAAGATCACAGTTCGTGACAACGAATTCAAGAGTTTCGAGTGAAGCTCTGTCGATCCAATGAACGTTCTCGAGAAGCACGAGAGTGTTCCCGCCTGAAGCCGCTACACGAATGAAATTTCTGACCGCGAGCAGTATCTCCTGCCGGCGGGATTTGTCATCGATGTCCTCCAGGGGGTGTTCGGAACCGGATATCCCGAGCAATTCTCCGAGAAAGGGCAGGGACGAGAGGAGCGAATCTCCGTATTCGGAGCCTTCCGCGAATACTGTTATCCTGCGTTGCAGCTCATCGAATTCCAGGATCTCGCCCCCTCGAATCCCGAGGTTTGCGGCAATCAAGGAGGACCACAGCTGGAATGGGGGCTGAGCCCATGGCAACGCCTGCCCGCTCATTACTACCGTATCCGGACGCTTCTTCAATAGATCGTTCAGGAAGTGATGTATGAGCCTTGATTTCCCGATACCTCCCTCTCCCCTGATCCCTACGACGATGTGCCTGGCGCCTTTTCTCCTGTTGAACCCGGCCGCAAGCGAATTCTGCTTCTGCAGAACCTCTTCGAGGATACCGAGTTCGACCTGTCTGCCCACGAATGGAGCGCCCGTAATCGTTGATGCCCGGTCCCATCTCGTTACGAGTGTGTTTCCGGGGCCTGTCGGTCTGAACACTGGAGATGGTGCGCTAATCCCCTTGATCGGTATCTGACCAAGATCGTCCCAGGTGAAGTAATCACCGCAGTCCAGCCTGACTTTTTCCGTCACCTGAATCGTGTTCGTCCGGGCCGAGGACTCCATTCGCGAGGCCAGGTTTACGGTGGATCCTATTGCAGTGATATGCCCGACAGCGTCGGGCGCTACGATTACCGGCCCCGCGCCTATTCCGATTCTGACACCGAATTCGAGCCCGGTACCGGATAGCAGAGCATTCACACTCTCCACTGTCTCGAGCATCCTGAACCCGCAGGAAACGGCTTGAATGCTGTCGTTCTCCCCGGCATGCCTTGCTCCGAAAAGAGCCATGATCTGATCACCATGTATCTTGTCTACGTAACCTCCAAAACCATCGACCACATTCGTGAGAGCCTTCATGATTCCGCTAAGGAGGTTGTGGACGGTCTCGTGATCCAGTTTTTCGGAGAGAGACGTAAAATCCTTGAGATCCAGGAAGAGAACGGCAACGTTACGGCGTTCTCCCTTGCGAAGCCTCGAGGTTCCTCCGGCGTGCCGGAAGTGGACACCTGACAGTTCGGCGAGATCTTTCTGAAGCAGTGATTCCCAGTCTTCGGCGTTCACAATTGCCAGCTTTCTCATTATAGCGGGAACAAGAATGCAATTTAAGCCTATTCATCGCTTCATGCAACACAATCATGCACACGGTACACATTCGACCGGGCGTCGACGAAGCAAGGAAAAATGTGTTGATTTATTATCTACCTTGGCTGGTCAATACTAGAAATATTCTATTTCGCTGACTTTCCATGCTCCGTCCTCGCGGACGAACATCATCGGCCATTCCTCTCCCAATATCATCCAGATCACATTTGCAGAGTCCCCGGATATCTCGAGATAGGTTTCCCCGGACATAGGATCGTATAAAACCTCCCGTGATAATGGAGAGGAGAAAATGGCACCTAGGAGGTCTCCCGCGGTCCACTCCGAAACATCCATATCAATAACCTCGACGCCCCAGTTGAAATTGAGCATCGCAAGGGTCAGATCAGGATACTCACGGAGGTTGACGAGTATCTCCTCCATATCACCCAGAGCACTCACTGACAGATGCTCTGCTATCACGTTTCCTTTTCCTTCGAGCATCGCCTCGAATACAGCTTCCGCCACACCGAGCACTTCCAGGCTATCCGTCTTTTGTGCATGGGCTGCGACGGATGTCAGCACCATGACTGTCAGAATCAGAATCCGCATCTTTTACTCCTTCCCTGGATAGGTTGTGACATGCAAGATATCTTTGTGCTTCGGGAAAAATGCAATGTCGACTCCGAGGGGAATGCTATTCTGGAGAGAAAAAGTTACGTCCCGGATATACTTCTTCTGCTGACGGCCACGATATGGGGCTTCGCGTTCGTGGCTCAGAGAATCGGTATGGAGCACATGGGCCCGTTTCTATTCAACGGGATCAGGTTCGCACTGGGTGCCGCAGTTCTCCTGCCCTTTCTGCTCCGCGGAGGAAGAAAACGACCGACAGGGTTCAGATCCGCCCTGCCGGGAGGCTTGCTGACCGGCCTCATTCTATTCTGCGGCGCATCGCTTCAACAGGCAGGTATCGTTTTCACTACAGCCGGCAAGGCAGGATTCATCACCGGCCTCTACGTTGTAATCGTTCCCCTGATGGGCATCTTCTGGCGGCAGAAAGCGGGTGTCGGAACCTGGACAGGTGTCATCCTTGCTACCTCGGGGCTTTACCTGCTGAGTGTTACAGGCAGCCTGACCGTTGCTCCCGGTGACCTTTTGATCCTTGCGGGCGCATTCTTCTGGGCATTACATGTTCAGGTGATCGGGCGTTGTGCAGGGCGGTTGAACCCGATCGCACTGGCTCTTGTACAATTCTCAGTCTGTGCGGTACTCAGCCTCATGGTTGCTCTGCTGTTCGAGACCATCGACCTTCGTGCAGTCGCAGACGCTGCGCTGCCCATTCTTTACAGCGGAATTCTTTCCGTGGGAGTTGCGTACACGCTTCAGGTTGTTGCCCAGAGAAGGGCAGCCCCATCACATGCTGCCATAATCATGAGTTTCGAAACCGTTGCCGCCGCTCTGGGCGGCTGGATAATCCTTCACGAGACGATGTCGGAACGAGGCATTGTGGGATGTGCTCTGATGCTGACCGGAATGATCATCTCCCGGCTGAGCAGGCGAAGAAAGAGCTGATTCCTCTAGGATTTCTCAGAAGCAAGCACCGCATGAGAACTCTTCAGCAATTCGATGATATCGATATGCTGTGGGCAGAGTTCCATGCATTTGCCGCACTCGTTGCACAGGCCGGCATGGCTGCTGTCCCCCAGAAAAGCGTAATTCTCCCTGGCCATCTTCACGTCGTCGTATATGCCGGTCATGTTGTAGTACTCGAAGACCTGGGGAATTGCAACACCCTGCGGACATGGCAGGCAGTACCTGCAGTCAGTGCATGGAACCTTCGTTTTCTGGAGATATTCCTCTCGTACTTTTCCAATAAGATCGAGCTCTTCTGGCTCGAGGAGACCAACCTCAGAAGCGCAGGCACTGGCGATGTTCTGCGTAACCTGATCCATTGAACTCATACCGCTGACTATCGTCGATACCCTGTCATGATTCCACAGCCACTGAAGAGACCAGTCAGCTGGTGTTCTCCGAACCGGGGCATTATCGAAAAGAGTGCGTACCGTCGGTGGCGGTTCCTTGGCCAGCAATCCTCCTCTGAGCGGCTCCATGACAACCATCGCGAGCCCCTGGTCGGCGGCGTATTCGAAACCCTCTCTGCCCGCCTGGTACCCGGTATCCATGTAGTTGTACATCATCATGACAAGACTCCAGTTGTCGTATTCGTCAATTATCCGCTTGAACAGAGGAAACCGGTCGTGAAAGGAGAATCCCAGGTATCCGATAACGCCGTCTGCCATCTTCCTCTCGGCCCACTCGAGCGCACCGAGCCCCTTCAGCTTGTCCCACCAGTCCCTCTGGAGCGCGTGCAGCAGGTAGAAATCAATATATCCGGTCTGCAGCTTTTCCATCTGGGCATCGAAGAAGATGTCGAAATCATCCTTCTTTTCAATCTTCCACGACGGCATTTTGGTCGTTAGCCTGACCTTCTCCCTGTAGCCGCCCTCGAGCGCCCGGCCAAGGAAACTCTCGCTCTCGCCGCGATGATAGGGCCAGGCGGTATCGATGTAGTTGACTCCCTCATCGATAGCATGGTGAAGCATTTCGGCAGCCTTATCCTCTTCGATTGCCCCGTAGTCATCCTCCTCGTGCGGAAGCCGCATCGCCCCGAATCCGAGTACGGAGACTTCCCAATCGAGTTCGCCGAATTTTCTGTACTTCATGAACACTCCTCGAGGGTTACACAGACAGCGTTTCAGGAAATCAGTATCTGACAGAATACCTCCGGTCAGTTTTCTGTCAAGCTTTCAAGAAAACCCGCCCCCCCGGCAGGGGGAGCGGGATCTGTCGTATCAAGTGGCCAGGTTTACCTGAGTATGGTCATCCTGGAAATGGCGCTCTCGCTTCCGCTCGAAACGGTAACGAAGTAAACACCATTGCTCATGTTGTCCGGAACGTCCCAGGCGAAGCTGTTGCTTCCCTGCGGAAGGCTGCCGTTGCTGATCAATGCAGTCTTTCTTCCGTAGATGTCAAAGACCGATATTTCGACCGGTCCCGCATTCAGAACGTAAACGTCGAACAGCACAGTGGAGTACACCGGGTTTGGGGTAATGCTCGAGAGGAGTACCCCTGCGGGGATGATGGGCGCAGCCGTATCGCCGATGCCGACACTGATGGCGGCAAGGGCTGCCTGATAGGCATCTACGCGGCCGGAGCCGTAGGTGTTGTCCTTTCCCGCAGCGCCGAGTTCGACTGCCGTGACTTCCATGATGGAGTCGACCTTCGCCACTGTCATGGACTTGGCTGGAGGATTGACGTCCCACAGCAGCGCCATCACACCGGCAAGATGAGGTGTGGCCATGGATGTTCCACTCATTGTGGTGTAACCAGTAGTACTGGGCCAGCTGCAACTTACGATGTTGACACCGGGTGCGCAGATGTCAGGGTCGATGAGGGCTTCTGTGTCAGCCCAGTCGTTCCACGGGGCAACGGTTCCCCAGAAGTTCGTTGGTCCGCGGCTGGAAAAACTGGCGATGTTGTCCGAGTTATCTGTGGCTCCAACCGTAACCGTAGCGGTAAGCCCGCCCGAACCGGGCTGATCCGGGTGTATCCAGGGTGGAGGGCAGTAACCTGGACCGAGAACGGTCTGGGCACCGGGTCCATCGTTACCAGCCGCAATTGAATGCTGCAGACCGGCGGTCAGGACAGCTTCCTCGGCCTGGCGCATGCTCACGTGGTTCGAGGCGCTGAAGACGCCGAGAGAAGTCGTGATGACGTGCGCGCCATGGTCGACCGCGAACTCGTAGCACTGAATCCAGGTGGCTTCACCTCCCGAGTAGTAGTTGAGCCGCAGGGCCATGATGGTTGCAGAGGGGGCGACGCCGGTCTGTGTTCCGGCAGTGCCGTAACCCGCAACCGATCCTGCGCAGTGAGTGCCATGACCTTGGCTATCCATGGGATCGTTATCGTTATCGTAGAAGTCCCAGCCGTAGTGGAAACCACCGGGAGTATCGTGCCACATGTTGTTCTGCAGATCGACATGGAGGTAGTTGACGCCCGTGTCAGTTACTGCGACGATGATACCGTTTCCTTCGTAACCCATTCCCCACACCGCGGGAGCGTTGATCTGATCGACTCCCCATGCGTTGGCTCTTCCGAGCTCCTCAGGTGTCGCAGGGTGCATGTCAATCGGTTCGATGAGGCACTTGCCGGGCTCGAGTGCACCGGCGAAACTGATGTGATACACTTCGTCTCTGAAAGCCATCTCCCTGATAATCAGGGGTGTTATCGAGCAATGAACAGCATTCGTAAGCCAGAACGTGTTCTCCATCTCGACCTGGTCAGCGTTGAAGCTCTTGAGTTCCTCGAGAATGCTCTGCTGAGTCTCCCCCGCCTTTGCTTTGAGAGCTTCGACCACGAATGCACGGCGCTGGTCCCAGTTCATCCCGGCGGTTGCCAGGTCGATGTACTCCTGGTCGACCTCACCTGTAATGTTGATGAAAACGGGAATGAG
>CBDUZS010000062.1:0-14361 GCA_965371785.1 uncultured bacterium | reverse complement strand
GGGAACATCTCACCTCCCGGGGAGGGGCTGGAAAAGGGCATCTTCATTCCCAGTGCTCTGATCGGAAACGCGACGTTGGCCATAACCGTCATCCAGGGACAGAGCGCTCCCTGTTGAAAAACGTAACCCACCGTGGCTTTCCTGCCTTCCCGTTCACTGTGTATCTCCACAGATCCTGAATCGGGAGTTTCCAGACCCGCGAGCAAACGCAGCAGGGTTGTCTTGCCGCAGCCTGTGGGACCGAGAATGCAGAGGAATTCCTTTTTCTCGAGAACCAGGTCAACCGGACCGAGCGCATTCACCTTTCCATCACGCCCTTGAAAGCTCTTCTTCAGGCCCTTGATCTCCACGGCGATCATTATCGTTCCCTCGACCTCAGGATGAGTGATTTTTCACCAATTGCTTCCAGACCCTTCGACAGGAATGCTCCGACAACTGCAACTATCACCAGGCACGCCAGCATTATGTCATATCTGGACATCTGGTAGGAGTACCTGATCATGTAGCCTATTCCCGAGTTCGTGCCGGGAAGCATCTCAGCCGCGATGATGACCATCCAGCATCTTGCGATTGCCATTCGGAGCCCGGTAAAGATATCGGGAAGAGCGCCGGGAAGGAGTATGTGCCTGAAGATGAAACGTTTCCGTGCGCCGAGAACCCGAGCCGCCTCGATGTAGAGTTTCCTTACCCCTCTCACTCCCTGAATGGTTCCGAGAAGGATGGGAAAGAAACCGCCCCAGAAGAGTATGAAGATCATCCCGAGCTGAAGCTCGTTCAGTATGTGCTTCTGATACTTCAGTTGAGATATCCCGAACAGATCGGTCAGGGTTCGGGCTTTGAAGATCATTATCGACAACGGCAGCAAGGCAATAGCCGAGAGAGGTCTCGCCATCTCCGTGATAAGAGAGAGCAGACTCCTTGCAGGCTCGGAGGAGCCCATCAAAAGCCCGAGCGGTACACCTACAAGTACAGCAATCATGAAACCCAGAAAGATCCTGATGAAGCTGACAAGGATGCTCCAGGCGATGGATCCACTTGCCATCTGATCCGTGAAAGGATGGAAGAGAACGTCGATGACCTTCGAGGGAGCAGGAAGAAGAGTGGCCTGATCCCCGGACGTTGAGATGATCCACCACAGAAGAAGGCAGGCTGGAATGAGAAGTCCTGGCAGGAAGGTTCTAAGCCTTCCCGTCCAGAACCTCTCATTCTTCAGCTTGTCCAGAAATACCTGCACTCTTCGTGGGTGGTGGTGCTATGGAAGAAGGGAGAAGTCGTAGAGGAATTCTGCATTAGCCTCGGGATCATCTTCTGCAAGAGGTCCGGTAAAGGTCCCGAGTCCCCTCATGTTCGCTAGAATTGCATCCATATTGGCAAGCCAGTCCTCCGTGAGTTCCATGCTGTACCCGCTGGTAGCCATCGAAGCAATCTCGACTTCGAGTGGATTGCCGATCCATTCCGCCGCTGCGGCTGCGGCATCCTCGGGATTGTTGTTGATGTAATCCGTAGCCCCCTCGAACAGTCTCAGGATTGCAGCGACCTCGCGCGGCTTCTCGACCAGCACTGCCTCGGTTGCTGCAATAGCGCAGCATGGGTGGTTTGCGAAGTCGCCAGGAGGCAGATCCGAGAGTTCCGCAATGCATCTCCCTATTCCGTTGCTCTCCGCGAGAGCACATGCCGGATTGTTGGAGATGTATGCATCGATACTTCCGTTCTGTAGAGCCGGGTTCAGGTTCGGCTGCCCGTTTGCGTTGAATAGAAGTATCTTCGAGCCCTCAACCGGGTTACCCTCAAAACTGTAGGCCACATCAGCATTCATGAGTGTAGATTCGAAAATGATGAGTGCGACAGCCTTCGGGCTCTTGTATCCAACTACAATCGGTTCATCACTTCCCTCAACCCACTGAAGGAACGAATCCCAGTCGTAGGCAACATCGTTATCGGCTGCAACGACCAGCAAGTCTCCTCTGGAATGCAACGGGCTGATTATCCTGATACCGCTTCCCTGATCAGCACTTGCAGCAAATGGAACGACTCCACCGAATGCTACCTCGAACAATCCTGCCTGCATGTTGTTCGGCACGTTGATTGCGCCCTGTGACTGGATGAACTCTATCTCCGCAACCTTCTGCCCATCGGCTATCAAAGCGTAGAATTCTTCTCCGAGCGGCTCGAGGTATACCTGATACTGAGCCTTCATCTCTTCCGATCTGAGAGCGGCTATGAACACGGCAGAATGGTGATCCTGCTTTACGAATCCTACCTGAAGCGTTGGAGCCTCGGCATAGAAATCGATATCCGGTAAAACAACTTCTGTTGTATCGTCCGCTGCTCCATCAGCACTCGTGTCCGGTTGCTCACCGCATCCTGCAACCAGAACCACTGCAACTAATAACACACCTGTAATATATTTCATTTACCCCTCCTGGATTCTCGATCACCACCCTGGTGATCACCAACTCTACTCAAAAGACTATCTCCATTGTCCTAGTCACCTCCAGAATTCTACCAGGAGAAATTCTGCGGATACTCTACTGCTAAGTCAATACTCCCTTTTTGACTTATCTTAACTACATCATGCTCCTCTCAACATAATCCCTTTCAAATCGCGTTAACTCTCTCCATCTAAAACATACTACTTTTCTACACTATAGTTAACACGATATCTTCTTCCGTCGTTATCTCTTCTAATATTCATATTTTACAGTATTCAAGGTATTGACTTCGAAACCCATCATTCGTACTCATTCGCTGTTAACTGCCATGCAGACGGCTCCAACCTTTATGCTCGAACCATTCGTGTTCAGCTGGTTCCGAGGTTGGCAAATTCCTTCTGTTTACTCCGTTCAGATTTATGTTCCCGATAGTAGTAAGCTCAATCTACGTTTACTCTATTGTTATTCCACAACTTATCCCCCTCCCCGTGTCCTATTGACTCTCCTTATCCATCCAGTAAACATATATTACGTTTTGCATTCAGCACCACTTTTCAATACGTATCTCGACATCTGCATGAAGCTCGGAAATGCATTGCTCTCCAGCACTCTTATATTACTGCATGTCTTTACCAGTAGAAAACGTAATGAAAATACCGGACCTCCTTGTTCTGGATGCTGATGACACGTTATGGGAGAGCGCCAGGTTCTTCGAGCGCGCCGAGGAAGACTTCCTTTCCATTGCCGAATCACTTGGTCATGATCCTGCAGGAGTACGGTCAGAGATTCATGCGCGAGATGTCGAGAGATTATCAGTCACTGGCTATGGCGCGATACCATACCTCGATACCCTGCATTCAATTCTAGAGGCTTTGTGTGATCATGCAACACCCGGCATTGAGCGTTCATTCGAGGATCTGTCTCGAAACCTCCTGAACCATCCTGTTCTTCTCAGACCAGGTGTTCGGGAAGCCCTTTCCGAGATCTTCAGCCTCGGCATCAGAACAGTTGTGTACACGATGGGCAAGGATGAGCATCAGAACAGCAAGTTTTTGCGATCAGGGTTGAACAGATATGTTAACGCGCTGCATGTAGTACGAGTCAAGACCTCGGATTCGCTTCGCGACCTCCTGCTGGAGTATGTTGCCGTTCCCGAAAATACTGTCCTTATCGGCAACAGTTCGAAGTCGGACATCAATCCTGCACTGATGCTTGGTGTTAACGCAGTCCATGTAATGCACGGCAGCACCTGGGCTGCCGAAAGAGAAGACTACGTTCATCCCGAAAAGGTCTCCAGCATCGACCACTTCGATCAGATCCTCCCTGTAATGAAGAAAATGGGCTTTCTAGTGGAGAGGGAATAGTCTAGATTTCTGCTAGACCCCTCAATGGAGGTTACACTGATATGGGACTTATTGATTTTCTTGATTCCAGATGGATTGCCTGCATACCAGACCTTGCTGATAAAAAAGCTGTCCTGAGTGAAATTGCCACGCTGGCTGCCACAAATACTGCAATGAATGGCGTTTCGCAACAGCTTATATACGACGCACTTCAGCAACGCGAAGAGCTTGGTTCCACCGGTTTCGGTAACGGTATCGCTATTCCGCACTGCAGACTGAAAGAAGCAGGGGGCTTCACCGTCGGACTCATCACAGTACCTGAGGGTATCGATTTCGATTCAATCGACTCGGAGAAAGCTTACATCTTTCCCTTCGTCGTTGGTCCCCTTGATAAGCCAAAAGAGCACCTGAAACTCCTGTCCGGCTTCTCTCAGGTTCTCAGAGACAGCGATCTCCGCAAGGCTCTTCTCGCCGCGGGTACATCCGAACAGATAATGGACCTCCTGAAGAAGCGAATTCAACCTGAAAAAGATGTTCCCCTTCGAAGACCGGGAGCAAAGATGCTGCATGTTTTTATCCGTAACGAGGATATCTTCGATGAACTTCTTCAGGTCTTTGCCGCGACTGAAACAATCTCTGCAATGGTCATCGAAACTCACGAATCCTCAGAGTACGTATCCAGCATCCCTCTTTTTGCCAGCTTCTGGAACCCTAACGTACGCCAGTTCAATCGACTAATCATTGCCACCGTTCGTGATGAACTGGCAAATTCCACCATCCGCAACATCGAGTACGTCTGTGGAAAGCTTGCTGACAGAGATGATGTCATGGTCACTGTCACAGATCTCCACTACGTTCTCGGCTCCATCGACAACTAAGCCAGACTGAGATGTTTCATAATCTTCCCGATATGGCCGTAATCGGTATCGCTACCGTTCTTGCTCTCTACATTGGCAAGGGCGTCAGGAAGCTTGGTCTACCCTCTCTGATCGGATACATGCTTCTCGGTGCCATCATGAGTGTATCCGTTCTTGGTATTCTGAACGATCAGTCGCTACAGAACCTGAGGTTCATAACAGAGATTGCGCTTGGATTTGTTGCATTCACAATCGGATCCGAACTAAGCATTCGATCATTGGCCAGACTCGGTAAAGGTATAATCACCATTATTATACTGGAATCGTTTTCTGCTTTCATCCTTGTCACCCTCGGTGTATTTCTGCTCACGAACGATATTCCTATGGCCCTCGTTTTCGGGGCTCTTGCCCCTGCAAGCGCTCCAGCTGGAACGGTCGCAGTGATACAGGAGTGCAAGGCTAAGGGAAGTCTGACCAAAGCTCTCTATGCTGTGGTGGGCTTTGATGATGGCCTTGCTGTTGTGATATTCGGATTCGCACTTGCAATAGCCCGCAAATCACTTCTTTCCGAAGTTTCAGCTTCTACCGGCAGCCTTCTCGCCAGCGTAGCACAGCCGCTTTTCGAACTCGGGCTCAGTCTTGTCATAGGTGCGCTTCTCGGTTTGATCTTTTCCGGACTCGCTCGCAGACTAAAGCCTTCCAGTTACCTGCCTGCACTTATTTTCGGTTTCATTGTCGCTGCAACGGGTTTGTGTATGAAATTCAATCTATCTCTCATTCTCATGAATATGATGATCGGGTTCGTACTGGCAAATACAGCTTCCACGAGTTCTGTTCGCAGTATCGTCGGACAGTTGAAGAACTACATGCCATTGCTATTCATCCTTTTCTTTCTTCTTGCGGGAGCACACCTTCAGATTGCATCACTGCCATCTCTGGGTATTCTGGGCATCGTCTACATCCTGACCAGATCCGCCGGTCTTATGGGTGGTTCCTGGATCGGTGCCCGTATCGGTAAATCGGAACCCAAGATACGCAGGTATCTCGGACTTGGTATTCTATCCCAGGCCGGTGTAGCCATAGGTCTCGCCCTGATCGTAACACAGGAATTCACTGCTATCGGAACCAGTCATTCCATCGCAATAGGTGCTGCGGTTATTACCTCAATCACTGCAACCTCAATTATCTTCGAAATAATCGGCCCTATCCTTACAAAATATGCTCTTCGGAAAGCAGGCGAGATCAAGAGTGTCTAGAGAATCCTCTATGCAATTAACTTCACTACTCTTTTTCTTGTAGGACTTTCTGTTACGGCTGGTCTTTTCGCTGGAAAGGCCGCTAGAAAGCTTGGCCTCCCCTCCCTCATCGGCTACATGATTCTCGGAATCCTCATGGGAACTTCGGTTTTTGGAATATTCCCTGTGGAAACCGTTCACGGTCTTTCCTTCATCACCGATATTGCACTTGGTTTCGTTGCATTCAGTATTGGCTCTGAACTGAGCATACGTACTCTACGTAAGCTGGGACGCAGTATTGGTTTGATTATTATTTTCGAATCTCTTTCGGCAATGATTGTCGTTACGGCAGTTGTTTACGCGTTAACGCGTGATCTACCCCTGTCAATTATCTTCGGGGCAATGGCACCTGCCACCGCCCCCGCAGGTACTGTTGCTGTAATCCAAGGAGTACAGGGTCATCGGTTTCATCTCCCTTGGCGCTGGAATCGCAATGCAGTTCCATCTCTCACTGATTCTAGTTAACATGTCTATCGGTTTCATCATGGTTAATACGGCTCCATCGTCCCTCAGGATGATGATTTCAGACAAGTTGAGATCTGTTATGCCGCTGCTCTTCATCCTCTTCTTCTTTCTTGCCGGAGCCCACCTCGATGTCGGCGTTCTGCCAAGACTCGGCCTTATTGGAATCGCTTACATCCTCGCACGGTCTGCTGGAAAAATCGCCGGCGCAAAGCTAGGGGCAATCGTTGGCAAGGCGGATCCGAATATACGTAAATATTTAGGGCTAGGGCTGTTATCTCAGGCAGGAGTTGCCATCGGTCTGTCACTTCTGGTCATGCAGGAATTCTCCGGAATACCGGGTACCCATGCAGCCTATATCGGGACATCGGTTGTGGCTACGATCACGGCAACCTGCATAGTGTTCGAGATAATCGGTCCGATAATGGCAAAATTAGCGCTCAGGAAAGCCGGAGAGTTGCCGGACGACAGCTGACACAGTGATATCAGTTGGGCAAAACCGATCCAGCCCTGAATCAGCCTTGCTAGAAACTCACTTTAACAACTCTGCAACCGAATGAGTTAACACCATCGGACAACCTTAGGATGTACACTCCCGCAGGCAGGAACCTGTCGGACTGGTCGGTACCGTTCCAGAGGAATACTCCCGAAGTCACCGTTTCCTTTCTGACTACCCTGCCTGAAAGATCGAATACTTCAAGCGAGGCGTCTCCTGATACATTGATCTCCAGGGCTATGGAAGACTGAAATGGATTACTGCCGGCAATCGACAGACCCGGTCCGCACACATCGCCTGAGCCTTCCTCTACACCTGTAGGGTTCCCCGTGGCCGCCCATAGATCCCACTGGAGATCGGTGTCTCTCCTGCCGTAGACGGCCCAGAGTTTGCCATCGCCTGCGTAAGCAAGCGACACATCGTCTATTGCATCTGCAGACACAGCGGGAATGATGCCTGACCAGGAAGTGCCACTGTAAGTATTGATATGAAGTGAGTTACCGTTCGCAACCCAGGCCACCGTTACACTTCCATCAGACGCCGCGGTAAGCGAAGGTCTTATGCCGTAGTCAGGTCCGGAAATAAGTTCCGGTACCGACCAGCCCGAACCGATCTGATGGGACGATTTCACACCGCCCCCAGCACACTGCCATGCTACCCAGAACGTTCCATCGGGTGCGGCGGTTAAGCAGGCGTAGCGGCTTTCCTCGGATGGAAGTGAAATCACTTCCTCCGAACCGAACGGTCCGGAATCCGGAGCATCTCTGAAGCAGATAGCCCATTGATCACTTCTCAGTGCCTGGTAAACGAGTCCAAAACCCTCTGCCCCCCACGCGACATCCGGGTGGCGTTCAGAGCCCGATTCACCGGCTACGGTCTCGATTTCCGTCCACTGGGTCCCGGTCCATAATATGCCCTCGATGTCCGTCTCTCCGCCATCCCACTTCTGCCAGACAAGCCACGCATGACCGTTTCCTCCGGCCATGCCCGGATCGACCTCGAATGGGTCACCGGTAGTGAGCTGGGTTTCGGGCAGCCATGTAGTTCCATTCCAGCTGGAAATGAAGATATCATATCCTTCATGGTTCTCATGCATACTCTGCCAGGCAGTCCAGACGTTGCCCGTGCCGTCACCTCCGACTGCAGGATGCCAGTCCCAGTACACGTGCTGGCAGACGATAACCGGTGAAGACCAGATATCTCCGATTGAATGGGTTGCCATGATGTTTGCCCTGACGGGATCGGAGGTGCCGCTTACAGCAAATACGGACCCTGTAACTGGATCCGTCCAGGTATCGACCCTGCCCTGGGAATGAAAGCCCTCGGTTATCGCACATTCGCTCCATGAGTCACTTCCGCTCCCCTGCCCGCTCTGGCCACCTGCAACCCCTGCAGTTGTGCCCGATTGTCGCGGCACGAGCGTCGGATCACCGAACAGGACTGCTCCGTCCTCATTGTACATGTTCGCTGCTAGCCAGGTTCTGAAGGCATCACCGAGATTCGAACCACCTGCGAGTGCCAGGTAATACTCCTGAAAATCGTTGGTGTAATCGACCTTCGTCTGAGCAAGTGAGGCCAGCCCGTAGGTATCGCACCAGATGTAGCTGTTGGCCAGGTTGTCTATTTCAGTCCACCGGCCGTTACTGCAGCAGTTGAGGACGTAGAAGAAAGCGTGAGGGTTCAGAGGCGGCACTTCGAAGCTGTCGAAGGTTCCCGCACCCTCGGGTGGGGCGCCCGTGTGGAAACTGCTTCCCCACGGGCTGGAGTGTGAAATGAGATGGACCCACTCGTATCCGTTGAGAAGCTCTTCCTTGAAATCGTCGGCGTTTGTACCTACCGGATCGTTCACGCGTACAACAACGGTGTAGAGATTATCCAGGTAGTAAGTAAGCCCGGTGAACGCTTCCTCGTATGCCAGAGCCCTGTCCGGAAGGGAAAGGGTGCCGGACCGGTACGCATGGTTTTTGCTGAAGTAGTTGTTGAGGAGTTCAACGGATGATCCATGGCTCAGGAAGGTCGGCGTAAGCCTACCTACCCATATCTCCGGAGCGCCACTGGAGTATGATTCGTACACTCCGTCTCCGTCCGGATCATTCCACGTTCCGTTCATATCCATGAGAAAGAGATCAACCGGATATTCACCGAAGCCATTGTCCAGCCAGCCTGTGGGTATGTCCCCGATACAGATGGCACCGTCCAGACCTCCGGCAAGGTAAGCGGTCTGGAGATCCGATCTGATGTCCGCGGCATTTCCTCCGGAGATCTGCCAGAGCTCTACGGTGTAACCCTCACCTTCCAGATCGGCAGTGAAAGTCGCGAGAGAAGACTGTATTCCAGTGTATATCCGTTGCTCCACTATGAGAATGACTTTGCCGTCGTCGGCAGATGCTGAGATACCTACGGTCGCATTGTAAGGTTCTGTCTGCCTTCTCTCCATGAATCTGCCGGCAGACATCGCAGGCATCCGGTCATGCGAATCCATGTACTGAATTGGAATTCCCTCCGGTGCAGCACCTGCGACCGCTGCAAGGCATAGAGAGAGCAGTAGAGAAAGGAAAACAGATCTGTACATAATTCCATCCTATTCCAGCGAGCCCAGCTGCCCCTCGACTTCCTCGAGTATCTCACAGGATTGAACGACTGCCAACATCCTGTTGTGATCAGGATAAAGGGGTCTATCTTCTCCCAGGTGGTCTACATGTCTTCTGATTACATCGTGTGCTATGGAAACACCCTTCCCGAACTCGTGGTTCCTGAAATCAAGCCCCTGAGCCGCGGCAATCATCTCTATCCCTAGAATCCCGAAGGCATTCTCGAGTATCTGCTCGTTCTTGAGAGCGGTATTCATACCCATGCTCACGAAGTCTTCCTGATCGGCGGCGGCAGGGATAGAAGCACAGGCGGCAGGTGTGGAAAGGATTCGCTGTTCTACGATCAGCATCCCCGCAGTGTACTGACTGAGCATGAGACCGCTGTAGAATCCCGGGTTCTCAGAGAGGAAAGCTGGAAGCCCGACTGAAAGCGCCGGGTTGAGAAGCCTGTTGAGTCTTCGCTCGGACATCACTGAGACCATGGTGATTGCCGTTCCTGCCATCTCCATGGGCAGCGTAACAGGTGATCCCTGAAAGTTGGCGCCCGTGATGACAACATCCTGATCGGGGAAGAACACCGGATTGTCACCGACTCCGTTGAGTTCTATCTCGACCTGACTCTTTGCATATGCCAGCGCGTCGTGTGCAGCGCCTATAACCTGCGGAGTGCTTCTCATCGAATAGGCATCCTGTACTTTCACCTTCAGTTTCCCCGTAAGAAGATCACTTGAGTCCAGGCACTTCTGAAGCGCTCGAGACGAGCGTATTGCGCCTGCAAAGCCTCTAGCGGCATGAAGACGGACATCGTAGGGTTTGAGGTTGGCCCAGAGAGCTTCGAGACTCATCGCCGCTGCGATCTCGGCCTGCTTCAGCCATCTGTTGAAGTCGTAGACCTGAAGTGCGCTCATTGCGGTAAGAACATTGGAGCCGTTTATGATGCCCAGACCATCACGCGCATGGAGAATCTCCGGTTCGAGACCTGCGAGCCGGAGCGCTTCCGCTCCGGAATACATTTCCCCTTTGTAGAACGCATGCCCCTCCCCCATTACGACCAGAGCTATCATAGACATCGGAGCCAGATCACCGCAGGCACCCACGGATCCCTTTTCGAACACCTGAGGTGTTACTCCCCGGTTGAGCATTTCGACCAGTAATTCCGTGATCCGGAGCCTTATGGCAGACTGGCCGTTACAATGAACGTTAATCCTCCCGAGCATTGCCGCTCTGATGTGATCTATGGGAGCTGCAGAGCCAATACCTGCTGAGTGGTTGTAGATGAGGTACTTCTGAAACTGCTTCACTTCTTCTTCGGATAGCATCTTTTCAGAGAATTCGCCGATTCCGGTGTTGATCCCGTACATTACTTCACCGGCTTCTATTTTCTTTTCTACCATCCGCCTGCACTTGTTGATCCTGGTTTCTGATTCCGGAGTGAGTTCAACTTTCTCCCCGAGCCTTGCTACACGTACAACCTGCTCGACCGTGAGGCTCTTGCCGTCGAGAACGACCGCCATTGCTTCCTCCATACGATTAATGAAAACGCCAAACGTAGCTGACGACTGAATCTCTGAAAGAACTCGAACGAAAACAAGAGGATAGGACAGCCTAACTCAACCGGAAAGGGACGTCCTCAAGGCTTCGAACAGGGGCGCAAGAAGCAGGGCCGGAAGGTAGTTAGCCACTTTCAGTTTCCTGATGTCGAGCAGGAGAAAGCCGATACCCAGTATCATCACGCCACCGGTTGCAGTCATCTCGGTGAGCATGGCATCCGTGAGTACGCTGGAAAACAGTCCTGCGCCCAGGCTCAGTGCCCCCTGGAAAACAAGAACCGTAATTGCTGCAAAGGCGACACCAAAACCCATGCTTGCTGCGAACACGAGCCCTGCAAAACCATCGAGCATGCTCTTTATCGCAAGAAGTCTGTAGTTCCCCGTGAGACCATCCTGAATCGCGCCCAGAAACGTCATCGGACCGATACAGAAGACCAGACTGGCTGTGAGGAAACCTTTTGCAAAATTTCCCCGTGTCAGAAAAGGAAACCTCGAAGCCATCACCTCGAACTTCCTGCCGAGCCCGTTGAGTCTATCCTCGATCCTCAGCAATTCACCGATCGTTCCTCCCACGACAATACTTGCCAGCAGCACGAGAATACTGCCGGTACAAAGTGCCATCTGAACACCCAGGACCAGGGTGATCAATCCTATACCGTTCAGTACGATAAGCCGTACGCGCTCTGGAAGCCTGTCACCGAACAACGTACCCAGAAATGCTCCAACGATAACGGTTGCTGTGTTGATGAGCGTCCCGATCATGCCTGCCTCACGGTGAAGCTGGATTGATACCTCCGGTTCCGTAACGTATGAGAACGGACGGAGCCATTCATCCAGTCATGGTCTGTAACGATAATCAGTGATTCAACAGGATCAAGTGCTGTCTGCTCATTCGATGACAGGTGAACTGTAACTGAGAAGTGTTGCGGAGATGAGATCCCAGGCCACGTATGCATACTGTGTGTCGGTTGACAGAGGATCGTGGAACCCTCCGGTATCTCCTCTGAATTCGAGCCAGTACGTCTCGAAGCGATCGAGAGCAGGTAATTTCAGCTGAAGTCTGCCATGGGATGTAACACTGTAAACACCGGCTTCAGGCATACCGCTCAAGAGCTGGACCGATTCACCGAACCACAGGTAACCGGCCACGCTGTCCCACATGGTATCCATCTTGTCGGCGTAGTGAATCAGAATCCTCGATCTGCTGAAAGCTCCCTCCCCGTCTCCTGAATAGGCACCCCAGCCGATCCAGACGTATTCAACCACCAGGATAAGGGAATCAACATCCTGCGGGAAAACGGACCTTGCCGTTGTCAGACTGCTATGATCGAAATCGAATACGTTCTGAACGTGGGAGTTCAGGAACAGTTCAACGTTTTCAGATTGTGACCAGTGCAGCTCTGCGCCCCATCCTGCCGGCAGCTCCGAGAATTCAGTCGACCAGACTGTATCCGGTTCGGAAGCAATCGTCACCACAAGCAACATGCAGGAAAAGAGACCCATAACATCGACCTCATTTCGGCAAGATAAACCGAGAAGCTCAACACAGAAGCTGAAGAAAACTCAGGAAAGTCACCCCTCGCAGAACCGGCTTCTATTCGATTATAACGATTCCAGCAACGTGCCGGGAACCACCCGAAAGACATCCAGCAAAGTTTACACCATGAGTCTGGAACATGACCTTATTCAATGAGACGATGCCGCAGTAATGCCCGAAGTGACATCGACAGATCGTCCTCGTTCCAGTCGAACGGGTCACTTGACCTGGGCTACCCGGTGAAACATCTGATTCAGACAGCCGGTATCAGTATCCGGGCAACGGACGGGAGTCAGGCAGATGATCAGGATGGGTTTACTGGCATGTCTTCTCATAATCCCCACAGCAACACATGCCCAGCCACCGGATACGGTATGGACCAGCACCTTCGGAGGAGCGCACACTGACCTCTCGGCATCCGTTCTTCAGACACCTGACGGGAGCTTCGTCTTCGCAGGAAGCACTGACTCCAACGGCACAACCAGCCTGGATGCCTGGCTGGTGAAAGTCGATTCCGCGGGAGATCTGGTCTGGAGCACCGTTTTCGGCGGTTCCGGTGATGAGGCGGCATACTCTGTTCAGACGACTTCCGACGGAGGCTTCATCATGGCAGGCTACACAACCTCCTACGGATCGGGAGGATACGATTCATGGCTGGTAAAGACGGATGCAGACGGAGCGTACCAGTGGGATGCCACCTTCGGAGGCGCCGGACTGGACCTCGGATACACGGCCACACAGCTGTCCGACGGCGGATACGCTCTGGTTGGATACACTGCGTCCTCGGGCGCCGGGGGCTACGACATCCATCTGGTCAGGACGGATGACTCAGGTGAACTGATCTGGGAGGAGTTCTACGGAGGTTCCCAGGACGACATCGCCTACTCCTTCGCGCAAACGGCGGATGGCGGATACGTCATCACCGGCTACACCTCTTCGCAGGGACCGGGACCATACAACCTCTGGCTCCTGAAGACGGACAGCACCGGAACAGTGGAGTGGGACAAAGTCCTGGGCGGATCGGAGGGTGAGATTGGCTACGAGGTCCGGCAGACAACCAACGGCGGCTACATCATTACAGGATACACCAGCACCTGGGGCGCAGGTTCAAGCGACCTCTGGCTGGTGCGAACCGATAACGCCGGCACGGTAATCTGGGACAGTTACTTCGGCGGAACACAGTGGGATGTGGGAATGTCGGTCACGGAGACATGGGACGGCGGATTTGCAGTGACAGGCTACACGGACACCGATGGCCCGGCGACGGCAATAGGCTACGACCTCTGGATACTGAAAACGGACAGTGCCGGAATCGAGGAGTGGGAGATAATCCTGGACAACGGCAACGATAGCTATGGCCAGGCACTGGCACAGACCTCAGACAACGGCTACGTAGTCACAGGATATACCTGGATGGAAGCTTCCGGCGCAGACGACTTCGATGTCTGGCTGATCAGGCTGGATGCCGAAACCGGCATCGGCGGCGGCGCTAATCCTCCATCGGCTGGACCGGTCATCGAAAGCGTATTCCCGAATCCCTCGGCAGGGACCTTCTCCATCCAGTGCACACCCGGTGAATCCGGTGAGCTGGATGCGGCAGTCTACGGCATCACAGGGCTTCTCGTCACGGTTCTCACTCCTGACCAGCTGCTCTCCCCCACAGTTCGTTTCACCTGGAATGGAAGAAACGCTGCAGGCAACGATGTCCCCGATGGAATCTACCTTCTCAGGGTATCGGATGGTTACCGCACGGTTACTGCCAGGATGGTTCTCATCAGGTAACCCACTACCTCAACCG
>CBDUZS010000061.1:0-14869 GCA_965371785.1 uncultured bacterium | reverse complement strand
CAGCACCGCATCCGGTTCACCTGCAATCGTTATGACAGTTCTATTTGTCGCTATTCCAGGGTCTACATCCAGAACTCTGGCGCCCGCTACGGAGTCAGCCTCGGCGACGACCGCATCGATGATCTCTCTGTTTCTTCCCTCTGAGATGTTGGGAACACACTCGACAATCCTGATGGACATCCTGCCCTCCCGATTCATCAGCTGTTGATGTTATGCTAGCCTTCGAGCGGGAAGATTCTCGATGGGAAACCAGGCATCTTCCCTCAGCAACTAAACAGGAGAGATTATACTGTGTTCACAGGAGTCGTAGAAGGGTTCTACGGGAAGCCGTTCTTGCCGGGCCAGCGAAGAACGCTCATCAACTGCATCTCCCGTCTGGAGAGCCCATCCTACTTATACGCACCGAAGAACGACCCCTTCCATCGTGTGAAATGGAGGGACTCCCATCCACATCGGATCATGACTTCACTTTCGCAGAACATGAACTACGCAAGGAGTTGCGGCGTCGATTTCATGTTCGGCATAAGCCCGTGGGGATTCTCGTCGGAAGAGGATTCGATTCTGAGGGACAAGGCTGAAGCCGCTCTCGATGCCGGAGCTTCCGGAATAGCCGTCCTGTTCGATGACATACCCGAGAAGGCGTCCGGCAATCTTGCAGGGATGCAGCTCGAATTTGCACGGAGTGCGCTGTGTGATCTGGATTGCCCGATAATCACATGCCCATCCATCTACTGTCTTGAGCTTCTCGTCAGGCTGGATGGCGCAGATTACCTCGAAGTATGGAGGAAGAATGTTCCGAAGGACTGGGATGTCTTCTGGACTGGAAGCGAAGTGATCTCACGGCATCTGGATGAGCACTCCCTCTGGGAAGCCACCCGATTGCTCGGAAAGAAACCGGTCATATGGGATAACCTCCTTGCGGACGACTACTGCCTCAGACGTGTTTACCTGGCCGGGCTGAAGGACAGGATACCATCCGGCTACGACTACTTTCTCAACCCCTCAGCCATATTTCCCGTTGCGCTGCACGGAGCGATGGAGCTCGTATCCGCCGCAGGAGTTTCCCGCGAGTGCGAGTGGCCTGAGGAACTGGGTCCGCATCTGCCGGGATGGGAGCTTCTAAGCGAGTTTCATCACCTTCCCTGGGAGCCGGGAGAAACGGGAGCAGAACTTCTGAAGAGGATGGAGAATGGGTACCATGGAATGGATGAACAAAGCATCCGGGATTGGCTCGGTGAATCGTCGAAGAACCTGATTCTGCTGAGCGAAGCCCTCGAGGAAGTGGAGGGCGGCTTCGATCTCATACCGATAGTTCTCGATCTCTCAAGATTCTTTTCCATCCTGACCCATGCGCTGAGTGAGCCGGCAGGGCGCTTCCGTAACGACATGCTCAGCCATCTCCTTCTCGAAAGACTGCCATTCGAGCATCCACTTGCCGAGATGACAAGGGGATTACTCGATCCCTCAACATCACCTCCGCACCCGCACAGGGGGGAAGAAAATTGAAGATTACCGTGGCAGGATTCAACATCGATATCGAGAACTGCTCCGATTCCCCCGAGACTATTTCCGCTGCTTATGCGAGAATAAGCAGGGATCCAAGACCCATCTCGGAACTCAGGGCATCCGCAGTAAATGCTCTTGAGAAGGCAAGATCCTCGAACAGAACCATCATCTTCGAGTACGGCCATGGCTCCGTTGCCGAGCACGCAGTCTTCAACTTCGACATCCTTGATCTTTCCAGGCTTTGTACCGAAGCACTCCAGTCCTTCAGGCTTGCCAGTTTTACCGAGAAATCCCAGAGATACATCAGGCTGGGAGAGGACTGGCACTTCCCTGAGGGATTGAGCCCGGAGGAAGGTTCTGTTTACCGTAACACCGTTGAGCGTCTGTTCGAATTCTACAAACTGGCCTACGACGTGCTGAAGGAATCCGGCATGTCCACGGACACCGCAAAGGAAGATGCCCGCTACCTGCTTCCGCTCGCAACCACCTGCCAGATGGGTATGACCGCTAATGCCAGAGAACTCGAGCACATGTTCAGAAGACTGGCAGCACACCCCCTGGCGGAAGTGAGAGAACTCGGACGGATTCTGATGGAGAAGGCTTCATCCGTGGCGCCATCGTTATTTCTGTTCACGGAACCGACTGAGATGGACAGGTTCGCACATGCTTTGCCACACGTGACGGATTCCCCATCTGAAGCGGTTGTACTCATCTCTTCCGATAACGATGCAAAGGTAGGTGCCCACCTTATTCAGATCGAGAAAGGTATCTCCATAGCAAATGCCGAGGAGGTCTGGAAAGACCTCGATGATGAAAGCCGTATTCGTCTTTTCGACAGGGTTTACGATGGTCTCGGTATTCACGATCAGCCACCCAGATGTTGGGAGGCGTTTCTGTCCACTTTCGAGGTGATACTCTCCGCCACTGCGTTTGCACAGCTCAAGAGACACAGAATGTGCACCCAGCTGGTGTCGTGTTACGAACCTGAACTGGGGTGCACCGAACCTCCTAGTTTCGTCGAAGCCGGTTTGAGTTCGCTGTTCTCCGAAGCAATGGATCTGTCGCTCAAGGGATTCGAGATGTGTGGAGCCAGAGGAACTTACCTTTTGACCAACTCACACAGGAGAAGGGTGACGATCCATATGAACGGCAGGGAGCTCTACCATTTCTCCCGGCTGAGAGAGGATTCCCATGCACAATGGGACATCCGGAGCATTGCGTGCAGGATGCTGCTTACTCTCAGGCAGCGTGCCCCTCTGACGATGAAGCTGTCGGGTGGAAAGTCCGAAAGACCGGACTTGTCATAGCGTTGTTTCGAGCAGTATCGGTCTTCCATAGAGGTCTCCGCTTTCCGGCGTTACCCTGAGGATTACGGAGCCGGAACTACCGCTGAGATCCGTTCCGTAGTGCCACTGGAACGTGCCCTTGTAGTTCAGGGGACTAAGGCTGAAAAGCTCCCCGGAGACGGAGGCACTGCGCCAGTTCAGACCGTTATCGGTACTGAAGGAAACGGTGAGATCTATTGTCCTGCCTTCGTTGTCGAGCAGTTCGAAGCTGAAAAGAGCAGCTCCCGAATTCTCATCGATACCGAACAGGGAAGCCTGTGTGACCGCCGGAAGCCCGGTGTTGTTCAGCGTGATAGGACCGATGATCTCGGAATGGACCGTGTCACCGTCCATTGCAAGAAGCCTGATATCTACGTCCAGAATCTGTGCCTCCGGCAGATCCTGTGCACTGTTCCATCTGAGAACTGTGTTGTACGCTGCCTGTGAGAACGGCTCTGTACTCTGAAGCCCCTGTGCGGTCAGCCAACCTGTAGTCCCACATATCCGGAACTCCAGACCAAGCCTTACATCGTCTGTTTCCCTGTCACTTATACTGAATCTTACAGGAACGAGACCCTTGAACACGTCGTAAGTTCCCGGTGAGTTTATTTCGACCGAAGGCAACGAGTTGTTGTCGAGGTGGAATGGGGAGGATGGAACGGCAATCCCGCCACCGCTGTCCGAAGGCACGGCTCTGAATCGAACCCGGACTCCGTCGAACTCGGGCAAATCAGCCTGTGATTCCCAGATGATCTCGTAGCTGATCCCTGTAACGATATTGATATTAGCTTCGAGGACCGTTGCCGGATACCAGGTACTCCCGCCATTGGTCGAATACTCGTAGTCCATCGCCAGAGGGTTCCTCTTGGGATCTGAAAGGTGCACACCCAGTTTAACTCTTCCCGAGACTTCATCGGTCGGAGCAATGATCTGAGCTGAGGGAATCCTGGCGGTATCGATTTGAAGATTTTCTACGATCTCCCAGGGTCCGGGATCGCTGTCAGCCGCCCTGATCCTCAGTAAGATATCCTGGAAATTCATGAGTCCAAGGTCCCGCTGGGCATTCCATATTACCTGCTCACCATAGAACCATGGCTCGATTTCAAGGGTGCTGCCCGACAGGTGTGCAAGGTTCCAGTTCTGCCCATCATCAAAGGAGAACTGAGCCTGGAGCTGGATGATGTCTCCTTCCGGATCGTCGACTGCATAGGGCAGTTCGTATCGACCGTCTCCCATATCAACTGGTGGAGACAGGTAAATCGTGGGTGGGATGTTGTTGTCGACATGGAAGATTGTGGACATGCCGCTCTCACCTGACCCAAGCTCGCAGTAAGGTGTGATCTTGATCATGCAGTGTGTTTCGTCAGCGGAATTGAGGTCTGCTTCCGATGACCATTCAATACGGGTGCCAAGATCTCTGTAGTTTCCTGTCTCGATCCATTCGAAACCCGCATTCGTAGAGAAAGCAACGGATATTCCTGTGTGCTCTCCTCCACAGATTGCGTAGGGAATCTCGACCGTACCGGTGTACTCACCTCCCATCTGGCCGATTGTAACGACTGGCAGAATCGAGCATCCATAAGTCCCGCTGTTACCTGCATCGGCAAGTGTCTGTGGCCAGACTCCCGCTGTTTCCGAATAGGACGAGATCCTGTAGGCTGCCAGTAACCCGGAGCGTCCGATAACAACAAGCTCTATCGATCCGTCTCCATCCAGATCTCCTGCGGCTGGTGCAAAGCCTATTGGCTCTCCATGTTCTATCGGAAAACCCGGAACCGGAAAACCATCTTCGTTCCAGGCGTAGATCTGTCCTGCATCCGATCCAACCACGACAGCCGGTCCATAATCTGTCTCGACCATTATTGGCGGACTGGGAACCCCTCCAACATAATTCGGCCATCTCCAGGTTCCCGCAAGGGATCCATCTCCGTTCAGGAGAAAGACAAGACTGTCCACTGTGGAAACAGCGTATACGAGATTGAGTCTGGAGGGTTCGAGATGTCCTCCTGCGGTTCCCCCGGGAACGGGGCGCGCATCGAGCTGAAAAGGCCAGCCTGGTGCCGGGGAACCATGTATATTGATAACCTGTATCTTTCGGTTCTGAGTGGCGAAGACCACGTTGGCCAGACCATCCGAATCGATATCGATGGAGATGGGTATCGATCCGACAGGGAATCCCGGGTTCATCGGCCACCCCGGCAGACCGCTTCCAGAGCGCCTGAAGAGATGAATCCTGGAATTGTTCATGGCGCACACAAGCCCGCGCTCCGACCCGCCTCCGAGTGGCAGCTCCGAAGGCTGCCAGAGCAGCAGAGCATCCATTTCGAGTGGCCATCCATCCAGTTCCCTGCCATCCGGGTCCAGTAGATGTATCCTGTAGTCACTCGTTCCGAAAGCGAGTTCGGGGATGTCGTCGTTGTCCAGATCGACTGCAGAGATGCCGGTAATGACGGACGAACCTGTCTGGAAGGGCCATCCTGTTGCTTCGATGCCATCGAGACCGATGGCGTGCACTACGCCGTCAGAGGATGCATACGCAATCAGATTTCTGCCGTCGTGATGTGAGAAAAATGCAGGTCTCATGGTTACGCCGGAACCCGGAGAAACAGGATAACCAGATAGGGGAGAACCAAATGCGTCCCATGCCCCTAGCCCCTGATCTCCAAGGGGAACGAGTACGGCCATGCCGCTCGGCTCTAATGGGACAAGTAGAGGACCTTCTCTGGGTGTACCATCCAGATGGATTTCCCAGAGAGGTCCGGTTTGGAGTAACGCAAGAAGGATAAGAGAACAGGCAGTCAATACAATCAACCTCCGATTACGGTTCTCTCCCTTATCGTGGAATCCTATTCCCAATCCATGCCGAAGGCAATGCCATCCGGCTCTGGTTCGCTGAACTTGACTGCAAGGTGTCGGATTCGAATAATTCGTATTGCATGAAAGAGAAGCTGGCGGGGAGGAATACTCCGTTGTCGCGTCCTCATGAGGCCTGTGAGGGGACTGAAGGAGTGCGGTATGCGTTTGTGTATTCTGTTTGCATTACTTGCTGTTCTTTCCGTGTGGGCAGGCTCTCTTCCCTTCGCCTACGGCGGTGTTCTTAATTCCCCCGATGCGTACTTGCTCGAACACACGGAAATCGAGATCGGCCTCGGTGCTTCAGCCTACTCAGTAGAAGATTCAACAGGTTCAGCTGACAGTGAATTCAAGATTACCGGCTTCATCGATGTCGGTGTTTTCAGTTATGGACAGATTGGCGTTTCCTATCTGGCAGACGGCGGTGTCGTGGGCAATGTAAAGGTTGCCATACTGAAGGAAGGCCTCAGTGTACCCGCCTTCGCAATAGGCGTAGAGAACATGCTCGGGGCCGAGCACATCGACTGCTTCCGGGATGAGACGAATGCGGGAATTCCGGATAGCATTGGAGGTGTCATCGGTCCGTGGGATGCAGAAGGTTTCTACAACTATTCTCATACACAGAACTGGTCTGCTTACGGAGTTGCGTCGAAAGACCTGAAGTATCTGATCGGTGTGCCGGTAACGCTTAGTCTCGGAATAGGAATCGGCAGGTTCGTAGGGATCGTCGACAGCGGAGCCATGGGGGTGGGCAGCTCTATTGCGCACGGTCTGTTCGGTTCGGCAGTGTATCGTCCTTCGGGTGAGTTCACACTGTCGTTCGAGCAGGACGGTCGCGATCTGAATTTTGGTGCATCATATGAGATCAGTAACCTGTTCACTCTTCATTTCATATGGGCAGAGCTCGAGCAGACGGTTTTTTCACCGGAAAATCAGAATAAAACCGATATCATGCAGAACTCCAAGGTTTCCATTGGACTCACATCGACTTTCGGACCCCTCATCGGGGCCCGGAGACTTGAGCTCGAAAGGGAACAGCAGCGTATCGAGAGAGCTAGAGAAAGGTTGGCAGAACTCGAAGCACGAAGGAGTGCGGCCGAGTCCGAACTCCAGAGACTGCGTGATCTACTCGAAGAACGTTGATAGGTACGCGCTTGATTAGAAAACATCTTCTGATCCTAATACTGTTCCTGTTCGCGGCTACCGTTGTCGCTCAGGATGAGCTCGAGCAGGAAGCCAGTGCAGTTCTCCAACGCGCCAGGCAGGAGATCGAAGCCCTCGAGGAGCAGATCGTCAGGGAGGAAGCAAGGCTTACAAGAATCGAAGCCGAGCTCGTACAGCTGCGACGGGAACATGCGATTCTCTCCAGTGCTGAATCAGCCTTCGCTCTCGGTGAGGAGCTCTACACTGCCGGCTCAATCGTCTGGTCCCGCGATGCATTCGAGTCGGTAGTCACCAATTTTCCTGAATCGAGATACTACAACCAGGCCCTTTTCAGACTCGAACTGATCAGTTTCGAACTCCAGGACTATGACAAGGCTCTCGAGTATTTCGACACACTTCGACAGTCTTCACCTGGTTTCGAGCACATCGATCTGGCAATCATTACTGCCGCACTGTCCAATTACAATCTGGGACGGTTCACCAATTCCCGCCAGCTGCTTGCTCAGGTTCCTCCGACCAGCGATTACGAAATCCTGGCCCAATACCTTACGGCAGTCGCATACGTCGAGGAAAGGCAGATGGATCTTGCAAGGCAGTCGCTGCAGGGAATTCTCGACAGATCCGGTCCGAGCAGTGAAGACGCAGCACTCGCCGACAGAGCCAGAATAGCTCTCGCACAGATACTGGTAGAGGAAGGCCTCTACACTGATGCGGTGGATGAGTACAGAAAGATATCTCCCTTCAGTCCCTATTACGATGTAGGCATGCTTGGCATGGTCTGGACGTACATGCGGCTCGAAGATTACCAGGAGGCCTACAACATCGCAGACAGGGTTCTTCAGGAGGTTCCCGGAACCGAACTCAGATCGGAGTACGAGCTTGCCATGGCAAACTGCGCACTCGGTGCAGAAGATCTGGATATAGCCATCAGCAAGTACCGGCAACTCCTGGAGCAGTACCGGCAGACGACCGACTACTACGACCTCATTCTATCGAGCGAATACCTGCCCGATCAGTACAGCGGCGAAAGGGAACGCCTCGACAGAATCCGGCTTGGTCTCGCCGAGCTCAAGGAGGAGGCTTATACGCAGGGTAATCTCGATCTCGTGGAAATCATCGAGGAGGAGGAAGCTGCCCTCAGACAGCTGTTCGTCGAGATCAGCAGGCTCGAGAGTCAGTTATCCATGCCGGTCGATATGGATTCCGAATCCCTCGAGCGGGAGCTCAACAGGCTGATATCTTACAGCAGATCAGAGACCGATGCTCTGGCGATATCGATTGGCGAAGTACAACAGCTTGCCGAGAGTCAGGGCACAGAGGCTGAGCGTCGCGAGCTGGCGCGTGTCGAACAGGAGGTAGACAGGATAAGGCTTGCCCTCCAGGATCTCGCCTCCAAGTTCGAGAGTGGAATCTCCCAGCAGCACGACTGGGTATCAGAGACACAGTACGGAATCGCCATTGCCACTTACATGGAAAGAGAACTCAAACGGGACTCACTCCAGTACGTGGCAGCCCGGTTCCAGAACCAGATCGCAGAAGCCTATGAAGAAGGTGATACCCTCCGGGCAGAGGGTCTGGCAACCCAGAGAAGGGTTGAGACGGTAGCCCTTCAGGGAAGGATCGACCAGGCTGCCGTTACCAGTGCCAGTTTCTTCGAGGAATACCTGGCCCACTACCCCGAGAGCCGGTTCGTTGCCGATGTGCTGGTCAGGCTTGCTCAGCTCTACTACGACATAGACAAAATAGCCTACCTGGACAGAATTGACGCTTCAGGCGGCGCAGGCTTTGTACCGGAAGACTACAGCAGATCGATAGGCCTCTACGAGAGAGTGCTGTCCCAGTACCCCGCCAGTGAAGTCGAAGATGTCGCCCTCTATTCCCTTGGCTACTGTCTCAACCAGATGGGCGATCCCATCGGTGCCGTGAGCAAGTACCGCCAGCTTCTCACAGACCACCCGGACAGCGAGCTTGCTGCCGAAACAAACGTCCGCGCTGGAGATTTCTACTTCGACAGCTTCGAGTTCGATTCGGCAAGGGTCTATTACGAGCACATCCTCGATTATCCCGCAGCCGATCCCGACCTCTTTCAGCTCGGCATCTACAAACTCGGCTGGACCTACTACCTTCTCAACAGATACCGGGAATCCGTTGCCACATTCGGTTACCTGATTCGTGACAGCAATCTCATGATAGAACTCGGCGTACCCAGGAGGGGAGGCGCCATGGTCGATGAGGCCATGGAGTATCTCGCCCATGATTTTATGGAGCAGAGAGAAGCCGAACCGATCTCAATGGCAATCAGTTTTCTAGACGAGTTCAACGATGAGGATGTCACCTTCACTGTGCTGAATCACATGGGATCGTTCTACGAAGAGCAGGGTTACTGGACCGATGCCACCCAGTCCTACCGTGCTCTTCTCAGCAGGAACCCGTACTCGCAGGAAGCACCGTTCTTCCAGGCACGGATTGCCGCATGCTACGAGGGCGCGGGTAACTTCGAAGCCGCTGCCCAGGCCAGGGAAGAGCTGGTCGAGAAGTACGGGGCGGAAGGTGAGTGGGCTGCGCAGGTAGGTGAGGAGTACGCTTTCAGTTCAATTGATTCCCTGAGAGCACGTTCACTCGAACAAGCCATTACTTACTACCTGGGTCAGGCATCTGCCGAAGAGGCTGACCCTGCACAGAAAATTGCCTACTACCAGAACCTGGTCGGACGGATCGAGACATATCTGGAAGAGTACGGTGATTCGAGGGAGGCCTACGATTTTCGTTTCTATCAGGGTGATGCCTACTACGCCCTGGGGCGGTACACACTGGCCGGTGACACCTATCTGAGCGTTGCGCTGGACAGCACATCATCCCAGAGGCTCGAATCCGCGATGAGGAACGGGTTCTCATCCTATTTCAACGCGTACAGCAGCGAGGCAGGGGTGGACAGTTCTTACCTTCGAGACGGGATGAAGAGCTTTGCGTACCTGTACACCGAGAAGTTTCCCAACGGTGAGAACGTCGATCAGTTCCTCTTTGCAGTTGCTGCGAATTACTACAACGTGAACGACTACCCCAACTCCAGGGAAGCTTACCAGAAACTCTACAATGAGTATCCCAATTCCGAGTACATCGCCAGGGCCGCCAGGTTCATCGCGGCAGCATACGAAGCGGAAGCAATGTATGCGGACGCAGAGGAGTGGTACGGAAGAGCTTCCGTTGCCGCCGCCCGAACGGGGGAAGATCTCGGAGCCGATTTCGAACTTCTCGCAGCATCAGCTGCCTACATGGATGCCGCCAGTCTTGCAGAATCCGAGGATGTCGAGGGTCTGCTTGTTGCTGCAGCGAGGTTCGAGGAATCCGCACGCTCTCACCCGGGCTCTGCTGTTGCTCCAAACGGGCTGTACGATGCGGGTGAGACCTACGGAAAAGCAGGAGACAACGTTAACGCTCTCAGGGTGTTCAGGGATCTCGCCAATTATTACCCCGAAAGCGAACTCGCACCGCAGGGGCTTCTAAGGGCAGCCTTCCTTGCCAGGGAATCGGAGAATTTCCAGCTCGCGGGGGACATCTACGTGGAAGCCTACTCGAAATTCCCCTCCGCACCGGATATGCACACCGCTCTCTTCAGTGCAGCGGTTTCGTACGAGGATGCAAACAGGATGGACCTTGCGATCTCGGCCTACGATCGAATCATCACCGATAGGGCGGGAACAGCAGACATATTGGTTCAGGCCTACGGAAAGTACGGTGAATACCTCTACGATCACGTCAACTATCCGATGGCGCGTGACAACTTCAGCAACTGCATCTCCATGTATGACGAGTACCGACAGGGCGATGCCTACTTCCCGGCAATGTCGGCGTTTTACCTGGGCGAGATAGCGAGAATGGACTATGACGCTCAATTCGTTACGGCTGAGACCGTTGCCCTGAAAACTCAGATGAAGACCGAAGCAGAATCCTTGTACGGTAAATCTTTGCAGTACAACAACGATATCTGGTTCATGGCCTCCTGCGTTCGAGCCGGTGAGCTCTACGAAGACTTCGCCAACTCGATAGCCTTCATGGACCCTCCGCAAGGTCTGACCGAAGAGGGAATCGATACGTTTTACGAGCAGCTTTACGTGGCAATCTACGAGCCGGAGATGAACAAGGCTTCTGACATTTACATCATGGCGATCGAGAAGGCCATCTCGGCAGGAGTCACCAACGAGTGGGTCGAAAGGGCAGCGGAAAACCTCGAGCTGCTTGCTCCCGGCACCGTCGCAACTCTCGGTCTGCCGGGCTGGGGAGTCGAGGAACCGCTCCTTCCCGATACGACTGGAGCCCTCGACGGAACGGGATTCGTAACGCCAGAAGATGGTTCCGTAGAATCGGAAGGGGAAACGACTTCACCACCGGACGACGGTACGACCGGGGAGACTTCCGAGGATACTGCGGGGGATACAACGGGAACTTCCGGTACCGCCTTCTCCGGTGCGGAGAACTACTACGATTTCACCGAGCAGGATTCCGAAGACGAGGGCGGCGGCGGGGGGTGCTTCCTTTGGCCGTGCTAAAAGGAATTCCCCTTGTGATAAGCCGATTTTTTATTATTGTTTTCATGGTTCTTGTGCTTCTTCCATCCATCATTCTGGGCCAGGGGGCCACGATGGAGGGAGGAAGGCTCATTCTCGAGGAGATAACCATTCAGGGCGAGCTCAGAACGCCGCAGGCGCTCTTCCTGATGTTGAAGAGTACCCCGAACCTGAGCAATGTCCTGCTCGAGAGAAGCTTCCTTGAGGATGTGGTAAGGCCTATATATCCAGGAGCCTTTGCAGCCGAACCGACGTTCGGCGGCGCGCGCAGAACAACCGTTCTGCCGATGTGGGTAAGATATGGATCTGTGGCAGTGCTCGGGGGCATCTCCGCTTACCGCTACAGCACAGGTGATGAAGAGCAGGGTCTGATATTCGGCGTCATGGCCGGGCTGGATCTGATCGGGAATCTTGTACTGGATTTTGTCGGGCGGTGATCGACCGATAGTCCAGTGAGAGGAGTTCTTTAATGCGTCGTTTCGTGCTTCCCATGCTGATAGTGATGACTATGGTGCTTTTTACCGGAGTGGTGATCGCTCAGCCCGAGGAGGAGGAAGACACTGCTCTCACCGACTCCACTGCTCTTGCCGGTGATTCGACGGCCGTCGACGATTCTCTGACAGTGCCGGTGATCGAGGAGCCTGTTGTTGTAGAGGACACTTTGCCGGTTGAAGCTCCCGTTACAGAGGAGGTACCGCCAGAGGTATCCAATATCTTCTCCAAGTTCGCTGATTTCTTCCGCAAGGGTGGCCCAGCGATGTGGGCAATTCTCGTCTTCCTTGCAACGGGACTTACGATCTTCCTCGAAAGGTTCATCTTCCTCTTCGGTATTGCCAACATCAAGCCGGAAGCTTTCATGGCCAGAATTGCGGAACTGATCAGGAAGGGCAGTATTGAAGGCGCCATTGCCACTACTGCCGAAGAGAAAGCTCCCCTGGCCAAGATCATCGAAGCAGCCCTCCGGAACTACCGTGGAACCGAGCGCGATATCCAGAATGCAGTCGATGAGATGGCCCTGGCCGAATTCCCGAGGCTCAACGCAAGAACCGGTTATCTTGCCATGCTGGCAAACGTTTCGACAATGGTCGGTCTTCTTGGAACTATCTTTGGTCTGATTGCGGCATTCGCAGCCGTTGCAGCCGCCGATCCCGAGCAGAAGAGCATCATGCTGGCAAACGGTATCTCGCAGGCGATGAACACGACTGCATTCGGTCTGATATCTGCAATTCCTCTTCTGATCGCGCACTCCTTCATCACCGCCAAGACCGACAGGCTTGTTGATGACATCGACAGGTACTCGGTAATGGTGATCAACATGCTTGCCCAGGCCAGGAAGGAAACCTGATGGCAAAAGCGGCGTCCGGAAGAAGTCACAGGAAAAGGCACCCTCCAGAACTCGACATGCTGCCGGTAATGAACCTTTTCTGTGTCATCATCCCGTTCCTGCTGCTGAGTGCTTCTTTCCTCGAAATCACGATTATCACCATGAGCCAGACCGAGGGAATCAGCACTGCGGGTGCTGGAGCAACAACCAACCTGGCAAGATCCGAGGAGGACCGCCTTCAGCCGAAGATCATAATAACTAATCAGGAAATGTTTGTGGGAACAACGTTTGGAACGGCGCATGTCTGTTATGCCTTCTCTGAGCTGCGGGAGAACGGTGAGGTCGTTCTCAATTTCGACTGGGATTCTCTGTCCACGAGGATTGAAGAGGTATATGAGCATCTCTCAGAAGCCTATCCACAGATCGATTTCCACAAGATTATCATCCTTACAGTCGAGGAGACAAGGTACGAGAGCATCATCATGGCAATCGATGTCTGCGCCGAAGCGGGATTCGATCGGCCCGGGCTTCAGGTCAATCCGACACATCTGGTCGAGCAGGCCATGAACAGAATGGAGGGTGGCGGCTAATGGGCGCTCCGTCCAAACGCACTCTTCCGCTGTTGCTCGGACACAAGAAATCAAAGGCCATGATCAGAGGGAAGGACAAGAAGGTTGCGCTAAACCTCACCTCGATGATCGACATGTTCACCATTCTGGTCGTCTTCCTCCTGAAGAGCTATTCCGCCGAGGGCCAGCTCGTAACCCTCAGTGATGCACTCACTCTTCCTGCTGCCCATTCCGAGCAGAAGATCCAGATGAAACTCGAGATACAGGTGAACATGAATGTCATCGTCGTCGACGGAGACCCCGTGGTCTCGGTAGACGAAAATCTGCTCTCGACGGGCAACTCGATTCCCGTTCTCGTCACACGCCTCAGAGACCACATGGAATACACACGGCAGTTCAAAGGTACTCTCACCGAAGACGACTTGAAGATCAACATCCAGGGGGATGTGGGAGTACCGGCCATTCTACTCCAGAGAGTGATGGCAAGTTGCTCCGAAGCAGGTTTCTCCACCCAGAACCTGGAAGTGATAAAGGTGATGGACGAAGGTGGTGAGGAGTAATGGCAACCGCTGATGAAGTGAGGAAAGTTCTCGCAATCGCAGTAATGCGAGACGGCAAGATCGTTAACAAGATCATTCCCGGCTCCCAGCCCGTACAGGTGGGAACGGGATACAACAACAACATCGTTATCGAAGGAGCGAATCTGCCGGATTCGATGCCCTTCATCTCACCAGGGGATGAGAAGGACACATGGGTGATGCGCCTGACCGAAGACATGGACGCCACCATTACGTCAACCGACGGCGCGAAACTCTGCTTCCAGGATCTGAAGAGCCTGGGGATATTCCCCACCGATGAGAATGGGCTATTCCTTCTCAACCTCAAGTACGGTGATCAGGGACATGCCAGAATCGGTTCATTCATAGTCCACTTCGGTTTCATAGATCCACCGAAATCTCCGTCGAAACCCGCTTCAGCAAAGAAGAAACATGTAACCGAGAAGAAAGCAGAACCGGCCAAGGTCCCCCAAATCGCCGACTCCAGAACCCTGAAGATCGTCATCGAAAGACCGGGAGAAAAGAAGGAAGAGCAGTATCCAAACGCCGGCATCATGACCATCGGTGACGCGGATTACAACACCGTCTGCATAAAAGATTCGGATCTTCCAAGGATTCATACTCTTCTCGAACCTGAAGACAACGGGTATCTCCTCCGCCTTCTTCCCGAGATAAAGGGCGGTGTCGAGGTCAAGGGAAGCATCATTCCCTTCGCGACGCTCATCGAACGGAAGCTCCTTCGACAGGAGAAGGCGGGTGAGCCCTATACGTGGGTGTTCGACAAGAATGTTTCGGGAGTGTTCACAATAGGCAGTACAGAAATTTTCTTCGGGTTCTCGGAACCTCCGGAGAAAGGTGCTTTGAAGCCTGTATTCAGGGGAATGCAGCAGAAGAAGTACGTTCCCACCGAGTACGATTGGCGCATATTCGCTGCCAGACCGCACGATGAGGTCGTGTTCCGCGGTGAAAAGGGTGAGAGCGGTCGCTTCCAGATGCTTCTCGGGCT
>CBDUZS010000060.1:0-15191 GCA_965371785.1 uncultured bacterium | reverse complement strand
GTGCGTGCACTATGTGCCTGATGGGATCAAGTGCCCCTGTTTTTGGTGTAGAGCCAGAAGTTTGGCTGGCGGGCAGGGAGTCGAACCCCGATTAACGGATCCAGAGACCGTTGTCCTACCATTGGACGACCCGCCAGCAGAGACTGAACTATAGAGTCCCGCTCATCGAACTGTCAAGAATCGCAGGTCGTTACCTGAGAACGAGGAATGAAGCCCTCTTCAGTTCGTTTCCGGAACTCTTTACAAGCCAGTAAAGCCCCGATTCGAGGGTAGTAAGATCTGCTGAGAAAAGACCGTTCGCGACCTCTGCGAAGGAGACATCCAGTTTTCTTCCGCTAAGGTCGTACAAACTGAACCGGTTTGCTGATGGATCTCCGCCTGAGATGTACAGGACCGTGGAGGCAGGATTCGGGTAGATCTGCAGTTGGAAGGGTTGAACCGGTCCCTCCGGAGCGGACTGCGGCTCGTGATTGGGGTAGATATCCGACCAGTCTATCCACTCGGGGCTCTTCGTGTAGGAGGCTGTTCCTGTGGATGAGAAGGCCAGGCCCATCCTTCTCTGCTCAGGCTGAAAGATCATCGTCTGGAGGGTTCCGCCGGTTCCGGGAATCGGTGTACCCCCTACCGCTCCCATGAAGTTCCACAGACGGGCAAGTGTTACGTCCGGATTCGTCACCAGTGAATCGAGGAGCCATGTGTACCTGATGCAGGAGACCGGAGGGTAGAGTACCCGGTGGTGGTTGGTGAGGATCATTCGGCAGGGGGAGATAGTCGGTTCATCCGCCGCGTATCTGAAATCGAATCCCTGGTGGTTGTTAACCTCTGCGACAACTGCGGGGTTACCGCCTGTGCCGAGGTCAATCGGGGAAGTGATATGGATGTCGTAGGAGTTCGCCCTGTTCCATGTCGTGACAGCAGACATAGGGTCGTTGATGTCACATGTGCCGCTGCTGTCGAAGTCCTCACTCGAGAGTCCCAGTGCCAGAGCCATGCAGATCGGGACGAATACCGGGCTGGTCTGTGAGGTACCCTGGTAATTGCCCATGTTGAGTGTGGCGTTCAGACCGGTTTCGTTCATGCCTGAAAGGCATCCCATGAATCCAGGGAACGTCACCGACACCCAGTCCTGGCCAACCGCAGGGTCATGAACCACGAGCAGGTGCTGATCGAGGATGATCTCCTGCGTGTCTACGTAGTAGTCGAGATTTCTTGATATTGCCGGATCGCCCTGCAGCTCGGGATCACCTGAAGTGGCACTTCCCCATGCACTGACACTGGAGCAGAAGAGATGCTGGAAGTCGACGACCGCGGAAAGATCCGGAACGGAGCTGGTGATGTAGAGGTCGAGTGTGTCGATATTTCTGCCGTAGACGGAAGACCAGAGAGATATGGTATCCGAAGCACCTGCGATGATTCCGTTCGCATATTCGCTGAACTCATCCGGCACAGAGAAATAGAGGGGGAAGTAGGTTCTGAGGAGCTCAACGTTCGTCTGGCCGCCTGCCAGCTCGAGGAAGTAACCTTCGTAAACTTCCTTCAGGTCAGGCCCGAGAAGATATCCATGGGCATAGCCCATCTCCTCCCACGTTCCCCAGAGGTTGAGGACCCGGATTTCACCGATCATCTCCAGGGAGCCGTTCAAATCCTGTGCCGATGTCACGAGGGAGAGAATTGTGACGAGTACCGCAGCATTTTTCATGGTTGTCCTCCCTCAGGGCAGCGGCACTATTGAGTAGAGAGCCTGTGAAAAATCAAGGTTTAGTGTGTCCCCGGACCCAGCATCGAACCTGTGGAGCCACATGTCAACCGCACCCGAGGGTTTACGGAAACTCACCATGAGAAAGTACGGTCCCTCTCCGACCTCCAATGTGTCCGGACTGAAGGGGTCGAGCGAAATCCAATCGAGAGGAAGGAGCTTTCCCTCTACCGGTATCGACAGAGCGGCTGCCCAATCACCTTCTTCTATATCGCTAAGAGGTTGCGAAATCAGTGTTGCTGTCCCGGTGTAACAGTCCGTTACGAAGATTTCTTCCGATGGAATCAGCGCCAGTGCAAGCCCCTCCCAGTTGTCGGGTATGCTGTCGTATTCGGAACTGAGAGGAATCCACTCATCTCCATCCCATATCTCCAGCCATCTGCGGCTTCCGCCGTCCCTTCCCGAGAACCAGCCACGTACCGATCTTGATGCAATTCCCATTGATTTCAGGCTCGCACACAGGAGCACCCGGAGTTCTCTCTGGGTACCGCCATTCGTCAGAAGAGTCGAGACAGGGTCCCCGATTCCACCGAGGTAGTCGCGTTCAAACCGTTCCATGTGTTCATCAATCTCTGATACGATCTCGCTTGCCGTTGTGTAAACGTCTCCCTCCCTGTCTTCGATCCTGTCGGACCAGAAACCGTGGAGAACGGTTCTGTACGGAGTAACCGGTTCTTCGTCTATCCGGTACTGTACAAGGCACTGTCTGAACAGCGAGTCCGGCAGGCTGTCGTAGAAGAGGTATCTCGAATCGAGTGCTCCAAGCACATGATCCATCAGCGCCTGCTCGGTCATCTCGAGCCTGTCCAGCCTGGGTATTGTCGCGAGGAGGAATTCTATTTCCTCGAGGACTTCGCCGCTGTTCGAGGACAGGATCTCAAGCCAGAAATCTTCGTTCCCCTGGGTCTCTGCGAGAATACTGTCTCTCTCTGCAGGAGTGAGAGTGACCGCGGCACAGGTTAGAATGAGTGCGAGCATCACTGTCCCTCCCTCAGGTTCATCTCGAGTGATCCTGGAATTTGCGAATCCCCCGGGAGAATGATCGCGCCTTCTCCGGGGGTTATCTCGATCACCATTCCCTGAACAGGCCATCCCCAGGATGCAAAGTATCTTCCCTCACCCAGTTCAACCGATCTCAGGTTTTCATCCATCACCAGTATGGAGCGGAGTGCTCCGTAGTTCGCAACCGAGATGGTCACTTCGGTTGAGTCATCTGCTATGGTGAGCAGACCGGTGTCCGCGTAACTGCCGGTGACGGGAATTACGGAGATGCTTCCTCTCTGCATGATGGCGCCAGGTACTGAATCGTTCGCGATTGCTACGACCAGGGCGGCCTGGGATACACGGGTATCGAACCATTCCGGAAGCTTATCGAGTTCTTCCGTGGAAGTATCCGCATACTTCCAGCCGTCTGGAGTCCAGACCTCCGGCCAGGCATGATTGTTGTCACAGGTTGTCCACCAGGGAGTGTAGACCTGCCTGCAGGGAATACCTACACTCCTGAGTGCATCCATGTAGAAGACGGTAAGCTCCTCGCACCTCCCGATGCCGGATGACCAGGTTACGAAGGGGGACTGGTCCCGCATCTGGGTAGGCTCGTAATCTGTGATGCTGTCACACCATTCTCCGATGATCACAGTAGCCTCTTCTATCGTGGTGATATCTCTGAGATACGGCAGAAGGGCCTTCGAGAATACCGGTCTCCATTCAACCAGCGGCTCCTGGCTAACCCTTGCAGGAAGGACGTATCTGAAAAAGACGGAATCCGGTATTTCCTCACCCCAGGGCATCGTGTCCCTGGCCCAGATAGCAAGCTCGGTGTTAACCTCGAGAATGGAAAGGTAGTCACCTGTTGCATCGCAATCGGGAGAGTGTTCGATAAGGAAACGGAGACACTCTTCCTGGTCGGGCTGGGATTGCGAAACCAGCAGAAGTAATAGAATCGAAATCATTATCGCCTTTCCGAACTTGAATTCTCTGAGCGAAATCAGTTATTTTGTACAGGTGAGTAATACATCCATAGTGCCACCTCGTGGAAGGGAAGGCATGAAGAAATTAATAGCGGCATGGGTCGTTGCAGCTCTCAGCATATACTTCACATCTCTCATCCTCGGTGGGGAGATGGACTTCGGAGGTTTCTGGCCTGTAGTGGTAACCGCACTCGTCGTAGGGCTGATGAACTTCATCCTTGCTCCGCTGCTGAACCTTCTCACCTGCCCCATGCTCCTGCTCACTCTCGGTCTGTCCCGTTTTCTGATCAGCGGTCTGATCCTGCTGGTTGCTTCGAGTCTGGTCGATGGATTCGAAATTGGAGGTTTCTGGTGGGCGGTTCTGGCGGCAGTGGTTATCGCGATTCTCACGCCCCTGATCGAAAAGGTTCTGGGTAAGTCTGAGAGGAGTTCCTGACACTCCTGACGATACCTACAGGTGTTGATTCGTGACCCTGTCCCAGGGGATTGTCTCTGAGAATCTCAATGAGCAGTTCTCGATCGAGCTCTGCGGGGAATACTCCGAGAATGTTGCCCCCCAGATCGTTGATGTCTACAACAGCTGCTCTGCAACCCCATTCACGTGAAAGATCTTTTGCCACACTATCAGGATTTTCGGGGGCAAGACTCACTGCCCTGTTGAACGGCGGAATGGTGCCCTGAGTCGGACCGTCGATCGATCTGGCTTTGTGCCCGGCTATCCTGTAGAAATCACCCTTCCTGCCTATCAGCTTGCCAAGAGCTCCGACAAAAGCTGCGAAGAGGATTCTCGGGCTGCCACATTCCCTGAGAGCACACTCCATTGTCTCCGGCATGCCGAGTCCTATTCCTGATGGCGTTCTGGTCACGAACCTGCTCAGCAGGAAAGCGAGTTTACGCGGTTTGAGTTGTCCCTCGTCCAGGATGTAGTACCTACCCTGACTCGCGCCCACAGCTTTCTCGCTTACGAAGAGGATGTCATCCTTACGGATCTGAATGCCGGATTCTGCAATACCTTCTCTTATCGCTTCTGCCAGATCGTCACCCTTCAGGATGAGCCTGGTTTTTATGGGAATCCGCTCGTATTCGTGCCCTCTTGCATTTATCCTTGTTTGCTTCATTGTATACCCGACCTCTCGCTGCTGGAGTATGCACCGGGAATCAGGTTGTCTGCAAGATACCCGACCGATAGAAGGGAGAGATCGATGCAGATGTCAAGTCTCACAAGTGATCAGGTTGCAGAGTATCTGCAGGTAAAGAAGTCAGTTGTTATTCCTACGGGAAGCGTTGAGCAGCACGGGTCCATGGCTCCGCTTGCCTGTGATACCATTATTCCTGTCAGGCTGTGCTTCGACGCGGCCAGAAAATCCGGAACCATGGTCGCGCCTGCGCTTTCATACGGTCTTTCCGTCACTCATTCCGATTTTCCAGGCACGGTCAGCCTGCAAGCCGGTACGTTGGCCCTTCTGGTCGGAGATGTTGTCAGATCCCTTTACCATCATGGCTTTCGCAACTTCCTCTTCCTCAGCGGACACGGTGGGAACAGAAGCGCTGTCGTCAGTGGTCTGTCAGATGTCAGCCAGGAGTGTCCGCTTGCTTTCATGAGGTATCTCGGTTACTGGGAGCTTCCAGGCGCAACTGAGAAGGAAGCAGAGATTTTCGGAGACTCAGTCGGATGGCATGTGACAGCATCCGAAGTATCAATTGTCTGGCACCTGCTGCGTCGTGAAATTCCTGAAACCTTCAGGGACAGATATCCTCCTCCGCCTGCAAAGGGCTCCGTTCTTACACCGTTCCTCTGGAAAAAGATTTACCCGAAGGGGGGCGTGGGCTCAGACCTGTCTCAGGTATCCCTCGAGAAGGGACGGGAATTCTACGATTTCCTCGTTACCGTTCTGGAGGATCAGCTCTCCAGGATGGAGATTGATGCGGTCTAGCCTGGATTCCTGTCTTGTAGACATCAGCGATCTCACGGTAAGCTACGGTTCGGTTCGAGCCCTCGATCAGCTATCCCTGCGAATTCCCGCTCAGGGAGTCTTCGGGCTGCTGGGCAGGAACGGAGCTGGAAAAACAACAACGATCAGAGCAATTCTTGGACTGGTAGAACCTGATTCCGGACGAGTGCTCGTTGCAGGTGTGGATCCGTTGTCGGACAGGTCAGTTCGATACCGGATCTCGGTTCTCTTCTCCGAGGATGGGCTTGTCCCTTCCCTCTCCGTCGGTGAAAACCTTTCAGTCTGGGCTGATCTGTACGGGTTCGACTCTACGAAGGCTGTCTCTTCGATTCTCGCGAAACTCGATATCGACAGCATGAAAGAGCAAAAGGTCAAAGACCTCTCGACCGGCAACAGGAGGATCATCGCACTTGCCCGCACCTTCATGCTCGATGCCGATATCTACATGCTCGATGAGCCCACCTCTTCTCTCGATCCCGTGAAAGCCGATGAAGTCAGGAGAATGATCTCCGTACTCGCAGGAAGCAGACTCGTGCTTCTCTCCACACACAACCTGCACGAGGCTGAGGAACTCTGCAGCCAGATTGCCATAATCGATTCGGGAAGACTTGTGATCACGGGACAGCCGGGAGAGATTGGCGCTGATAGAGGCAGATACATGGTCAGATGCGATTCGAGTCAGCTTCTGTTCCGGGGAAGAAACCTCCTTCCCGAACGGGACGGCCATGTGCTGCTCGAGTCCGATGATCCTCCTGCCGATCTTCTCGCAGAACTTGTAGATGCTGGAAACAGAATTACCGAATTCAGGCCTCTGAAGAGAAGCCTCTCGGATGTGTTCATCCACCTCACTGGAGGTGAGGAATGAGTGTTTCTCCAGTGTTGAGACGGGAATGGCTTCAGTACAGGCATGCGATGGGAAGAGCCGGGTTGATAAGGTTCATCGTGATCTACGGGCTGGTATTCGGTTTTTTCATACCAGGGCAATTCGATAATCCAACGGCTGCATTCCTGGTGTTCGCCATAATACCGCTCTACGTAGCAGGACCGGTAGCAGTGGACGGTTTTGTCGGAGAAAGGGAACGGAATACGTTCGAAACCCTTATCTCGTCTCCCGTCCTGCCATCAGAGCTGCTCTCCGGTAAGATCTTTTTCTCTGTGTTGCTCGGTATCGCGATTTCAGGAACGACCATGTTCCTCTTCACGTTGTTCAGGCTCATAAGCGGCGGCGCCCTCCCTGGATTTCCGGGAATGCCTTTCATAGTCCTGTTCGGGATCGCTATGTCGTTTCTGGGCACTCTGACCGGCCTTCACGTATCCGTAAGAGCTCGTTCGGTTCGAAGTGCAATGCAGTGGTTTTCCGTCGTGCTGCTCGTGGTTACACTGGGCATCCCCGTCGGTCTTCAGCTCATCCTGCCCCGGTTGCCAGAGGGTGTCATGTCTTTCACCGGCAGACTCTTTTCCTCCGGGTGGTTCTCTCCGGGAACGGCAATCATCCTTGGCGCTCTCTCGGTATCACTCATCGTTTTGTACATCACCCTTCGAAAGAAAACCCGAAGACTCTGGCAGCTGAATCGTATTTGAGGGTTTTTCCCGAAAAGCTTGCCCTTTCCTTTTTCCTTTTCGTATAGTAAATAACAGAAGAGCTCTGAGTAGAAAGTGTTATTCTACTGATGATCAGGATAACCCGGCATGACAAACCTCGACCAGATCATTCAGCAGGAAGGGTTGTAGCGGAATGTCGGATACAAAGGGGAAAGTCTCTTCTCCAGACGATTACCAATCCAGATTCAAGAGGTTTCCCCTTCCCACCTACACATGGCAGCTCAGCGGACAGGACTTCGTTCTGCACGACTTCAACGATGCAGCACTGGAGGTTACTCAGGGCGGTATTGCAGGCATGACGGGAACCCTGGCGAAAGATTTCTTTGCTGATAGACCGGATATTGTTGCCGATATGAACAGCTGTTTCTCCACGAAGACGAACCTTACCCGTGAGACCGACTACACCTTCATAACGACTGGCGAGCAGACGCGCCTTCGGGTGTTCTGCATTTACGTGCCGCCCGATCTCGTGATGGTTCATTCAGAGGATATCTCCGAGCTTCACGAAGCAAGCAGGTCCGTCGCAGAATACGATACCAGGTACAAAGCCCTGTTCGAATCGTCCATGGATGCCATCATCGTTCACGATCTAAAAGGAAAATTCCTCGATGCGAACCCGGCAGCCTGCAGAAGCCTGGGTTACTCCAGGAAAGAAATACTCGAACTCACTGCGGCAGATGTGTACGATCCGGTGATCCTTACCCATTTCAACAGGTTTCAGGATCAGTTGAAGGAACAGGGATCTACCTCATTCGAAACGGAATACATAGCTCGCGATGGTTCGAGAATCCCGGTAGATGTCAGGATCAGGATTATCGATTTCGGTAACCGTAAAGCCATCCTCACAATTGCGCGAGACATTACCCTGCAGAAGATATCTGAAACAGAGCTCAGGGACAGCAGGGAGAGCCTGCAACTTGCACTTCTGGGAGCGGACATCGCGGTGTGGGATTGGAACCTGAAAACCGGAGAGGTATCCAGGAGCGCTCAGTGGGCGGAAATGCTGGGATATTCTCCGAGTTCCATTACAACAACTATCGATGCCTGGGAGAAGCTGATACATCCAGATGACCTGAAGCAGGCTCTGGCCAGATTGAAAGCGCACCTCGAAGGCAGAACGGATACGTACGTAAGTGAACTCAGGTTGAAAACCGCCTCCGGTGAATGGAAATGGATTCGCGAGAAGGGCAGGATCGCTGAACGGGGAGCAGACGGAAAGCCACTCAGAATAACAGGGACACAAGTCGACATCACCGATCGCCGGAATGCCGAAGAGGCTCTGGTTCAGAGCGAAATACGCCACAGAACTCTTTTTGAGTTCGCAAGGGATGCAATCATGGTGGACTGTGAGGATTTGTACATCGATTGTAATCAGATGGCACTCGAGATGTTCGCTTGTAACAGGGATCAGATCATGGGCAAATCAACGTACGATTTCGCTCCCGAATTGCAGCCTGACGGCAAATCGTCCAGAGAATACGGGAGCATGTTTTCTGTAAAAGCTCTCTCCGGAACCCCCCAGCTCTTTGAGTTCAGACACATGAGACTCGACGGAACGGAGTTCGATGCCGAAGTTTCCCTGAACAGGATAGTCATCCAGGGAAAAGATTGCCTTCAGTCCATCGTTCGCGATATCACCGAGAGAAAGAAAGCAGAAGCAAGGCTCATTCATCAGAATGAGTTCCAGAAGGTCATCAGCATGGTCTCAACCTACTTTATCAACATCCCTACGGGCGATTTCGATCAGGGAATAGTCAACACACTTCAGTCCCTTGGAGAATTCACCGAAGCCGACCGGGCCTTCCTGATCATTCTCGATGCGGAGACTACCGAAATACTGAAGTCCTACGAATGGGCAGGGAAGGGGCTCAAACCGGTGATGGATGACACCGAAGGCCGAATCATGCATGAAGTCTATCCGTGGGTGGTCGAAAAATTTCAGAAACTCGAGACTGTACACATACCCGATATCGATTTGCTGCCTCCGGAGGCTCAGGCAGAGCTTGATGGTTTCAGAGATCTGGGTATCAGATCCACGATTGCCATACCGCTGGCTCCCGCAGGAAAACTCATTGGATTCATTTGTCTCAATCTCGTTGACAGGGCCCGTGACTGGCATGGTGACAACACACTCTTCCTGATCTCCATAGGTGACATAGTCGCACATGCTTTCGAGAGAAAATCATTCGAGAAAACGCTGCAGGATCTGGCAACCACCGATTCGCTGACTGGAGCTTTCAACAGGCTCAAGCTGATGGATGCCGGCGTTGAGGAGGCTGGTCGCGCAAAAAGGTACGACAGACCGCTGTCCGTCCTGATGATGGATGTTGATTACTTCAAACACATCAATGACACGTACGGTCATGCCGCTGGAGACGAGGTGCTGAAACAGCTGACTCGGAGATGCTTCCACCTTCTCAGAGATAGCGACATCTTCGGACGTCACGGCGGTGATGAGTTCGCAGCCATTCTGCCTGAATCCAGCATGGATGTTGCTGAACAGGTTGCGGAGAGACTGAGAGTCGAGCTGGAACAGATGGATGTTTCCCTGGAGGGACAGACTTTCAGGTTCACGGTCAGCATCGGCCTTACCCAATTACGTGATGGCGAAAAATTCGAGAAGACACTGAACCGCGCGGATCAGGCGCTGTATTCCGCGAAGAGAAGCGGCAGGAACAGAATAGTCATCCTTGAATAGCATCATTCTGTTCCGCAGGAGGGCTACCCAAGATAGAATCTCTTCCACATATTTTACTTCCAATTCACGCTCAACACCGGGTCGTTACCATTGCATTGGTAAGGGCTTTTTCCGGAAGGAAAAGATAATGAACAGTCCGTTCAGCCGAACATCCATTTCAGGAAATGCTGTTACTATGGCTTTTCTCATTTCAATTCTGCTCCATGGTCTGTCCTTCGGTTTCGGCTTCATAGACGCCCTCGATCTGGGCACTCCTCTCAACGGCCTGTTGCCAAGATGCCTCGCACTCGGCGGTCCGAGAACGGTTGGATTGAACAGTCCTTATTCAGTGTTTCTCAACCCGGCGAGGATACATGCAGACAGCGGCAGTGAGGTGTCGATCGGGATGATCTACGGAGGTTGGAAGGAAACCGTTTCAGTAGCAGGCGGAATCATCACCAGGGGAGAGGAAGTCCCCTTCTCCCCGTACGGCGCTGCAAGTCTGAGATTGAGTGAGGACCTTACGCTGGGAGCTGGTTACTCCCTGGTTTCGGTATTCGACTACAATGGAGCAAACATGATAACCGAAGACCCGGTCAATCCTGATGAAGTTACAGAAACGCAGCACCTCAATTCTGACGGAAGCCTGCACGAAGCACTTTGCGGTATTTCATGGGGCTTCTCCGACGACTTCAGTGTTGGGCTATCCGGTGGAATAAGGTTCGGCTCAGCGGATATCATTGAAACGGACTACGTGTACCGCACTGATACGACGATTATCACAGTGCACGACTGGTCCTGGGAAGAAAATCAGTTCTGCTGGCACGGCGGAATCAAAGCAGATTTCGATTTCGGTACCGCCGGTGTTACGTATACGTCTCCAACCGATCACTATCCGACCAGGGTTGCTCTGGGTGCGATAGTACTGGCTGAGCATCTCAAGAACACCAGGGTTGGATTCGAGGTGGAGTCGGTTTCGCCAGGTTCTGATCCGGAATACATTGGCAAGTTCATGGTTGAAAACCCCACGGCTACCTTCCTTAATACAATGCTGGGAGTTTCTTTCACGGATGGACCACGCTGCAACAGACCGGGGCTCGGTTTTGCGATCGGATTCGAGATGAACTTCCCTACGACGACAGTTCAGTTGACCTATTCACATAAGGCCAGAAATCGTCTGAGCCCGCCTGGTACTGCTCAGTCCTACCATGATTTTGACGATGCCTTGACGATACTTAGCGTGGCACTCACGTACTACCTGTAGCACTCTGCGCGGATTCGATAATGAAGTCAGCCGACCGTATCGCAGATGAACCCTCCGGAAAGTAATTCCTGACCATGCTCGGCATCAACAGGGCACTGATCAAGGCGTGGGAAAGCCTGGATGAACAGAATTAGCCTGCTCAGTCTTTGACGTAAGAAATGGCACAGATCACTGCGCCCTGTGGATCCTGTATCACACAGAACCTGCCGATTTTCGGGATGTCTGCGGGAGACCGAAGAACCTTTCCCCCGAGGCTCTCGACTTTACCGGCTACTGCGTCTACATCGTTGACCGTAACGTAGACATCCCAGCTGGGAGGCATACCACCACAATCAGAAGGCATGCTCATGATGCCGCCCACTGCTTCTCCATCGACCTTGACTACGGTGTATTCCCCGCCCCCAATCGAAGCCTGTTCCGTCTCCCAGCCGAAAAGAGCGGAATAGAACTGTTTGGCCGCTTCGGCATCGGTCGTCATGAGCTCGATCCACCCGAAAGCTCCGTGCTTCAGACAATTTTCATTCATCTCGGACTCCTTTCAAATTGCATAATAAGCAGCAGCATGAGCTAGCACCCGGACAACCATAGGTAAACGTATGTACACCGTCAATACGGATAACCTGACAGGATTATCTATACAACTCGGAAAGAATTCTGCCAGCCGCAATTACTCAAACTGGAACGAGGTTGAAGTTAACAGCAGTTAATTCTACATTTGTGCTGATTTCATCCCCGGCGGATTTTTCCGACGGCTCCCTCCAGGTTGCGACCTGGAGGGTTTTCTCATATCAAACTACTCATGTTAAAATGCTCATTCTTTGTAGACGGATTCAACCTGTATCATTCGCTGGTTGATGCTCAGGTAGCTCTTTGTCGACAGACCCTGGGATGAACATGCCGGATCAGAAATCCATGAATGGTTTCAGACGGTCAGCCCTTCCCCACCTGCTCCCCACTATCATCTTTACGATCATTGTCTGTGCTAACCTGGCTGCTGCACAAACCTTCGGATATGCCAGTGCGGTCTATCAGCACGAGATAACGACCACCGAGGACTCCCTGGGATCAACGATCTTTCAGGGTGGTCCCGGACTGATTTTCGTTGGTACCTCCGAGGGCAATATGGGAGCAGCCTTCACACTGGAGTTGGGAGCCGAATTCAGAAGGTATCTCTTTGCTCCCCGAAGGGGGATGTTCGCCGGGCTGAGTGCAGATGCTATTACCCACTGGGGCCTGGATGATTATGCAGGATCATCCTGGGCATTCCTGACATTGGGAGCAACAATAGGCTTCAGGATACCTCTGACCGGGGCTCCAGACCTGGAACCCGTACTAAAAGCAGGAATTGTACTTACACACGAATCCCTCCAGGGAATCGGATATATTGGGATCAGGTTCGTTTTCTTCTGATCCTCTGCTCTTCGATACATCGAGTAGTTGGAACTAGCCTGAAAGCATATTCTGCCGAGTAGTTACGAACATTGTATACAGAAAGTGCCCAGCGCATTAGACATGCTGGGCATTGTCTTGAAAAGACTGGCGGTCTATGCTGGACGATTTTCGAACACTTCTTGTTAAGCCATCTGATGAGGTACTCCAGATCCTTATGGTGATTCAGACCATGCTGCACGGTATGTAATCCGATGACCATGGCAGTTAGAATCACCGGGAATATACACTATGGAACTAATGTATCTTAATGGTGTTACATATATTACAGGTGAGAGAACAGATGAGTTTACATACAGAATGGGGTTGACGTTAACAGTAATTAGCCCTACATTTCTCGTGATTCATCCCCGGCGGATATTTCCGACGGCCCCCTCCGGGTTGCGACCCGGAGGGTTTTCTCATATCTAACTACTCATGTTAAAATGCTCATTCTTTGTAGACGGTTTCAACCTGTATCATTCGCTGGTTGATGATCAAGTAGTTCTTGCCGGGAAAACCACGAAGTGGCTCGATCTACCTAAGCTCTGTAAAACCTATCTACCGCAAATTAGATGCCATCTAGACGACGATGCTGATCTAGGATCGATCTACTTCTTTTCCGCTCCGCCCAAGCAAAGCGATGTAGCTAAACAGAAAAGGCACGCGTTGTATATGCATTACTTAAGAGCATTTGGCGTAAATGTTCTTGATGGGAGATTCAAGCCCAAGAACGTGACCTGTAAGTTATGTAAAAGATCGTATATCAAGTACGAAGAAAAAGAAACAGATGTTGCGATTGCCGTTGAGGTTCTCCGGCAAATGCACTACTCATCAATGGATGTAATGGTTCTCTTCAGCGGAGACAGTGACCTTGTTCCGCTCTTGAAAGCATGCAAGGAAATGTACCCGAATATTCCGTCTTTCTCCATTTTTCCATTCAAGCGGAAGAGCAAGGATCTGGATAAACATGTGCGAGCATCATTCAAGATAAAAGCGAAAACATATTCAACTCATCAACTCTCAGACCCAGTTGACTTACCAGACAGCAAAAGCATTCATAAGCCTAGTAGCTGGTAGCTTTCGAAAAGAGTGCGGAAGAGTATAGTTTCGTGTCTAAAGGATATAGCAGTGAAGTTACTCTGCAAGTTTACCTCTCTGCTCTTCTGATTACCTTTGTTATCACTGGGTGCAGTAACCAATCGGAGCAGGTTCCAGACACAGCGATAGGTGTAATCCAGGTTGATACGCTGGTCTTCTCCGACACAGTGGGCGTCTTCATGGGTGATAGTTGCTATGAATTCGGTGCCCTCGATGCTGTGATACCGGTCCCTGAAGGTGTTGCTGTGCTGGATGGCGCCTATTGCAGAATATCGATGTTCGATGAAAACGGTGTATTCATCAAATCCCAAGGGCGTCAGGGCAGTGGCCCTGGGGAGTACTCGAATCCATTCTCGATGTGCCGTCTTCACAATGGTGAATACTTTATCTTCGATCTTGGCGCAAGAACAATGACTCTGCTTGATGCGTCACTAAATTATATCAGCAGCATTAGCACGACGATGAATCTCCCTCTCAGAATAGCACCCGGGCTCGACTCAATGGTTGTGATCAAGGAGATCATTGTTGAATTCACTGACGACCAGCTCATGGGCGGTTACAGGATCTACTCCTTCAATGCTTACTCTGGTGAAGAGGGAACGATCTACAGAGAGAAGCTGCTTGCGATGGGTGCAGACGAGGTTGATCTGAAACCCTATTTCTCGCTCTTCACTACCGACAGTGAAGGAAATTTGTACTTCGCTGATTACGATTCGGATTTATATGCAATTGATGTAATCTCTCCGACAGGTGAGTTACTGAGAACAATAGAGATTGAGTCAATGCCGAGGGAGGAATTCGACCCGGAGACTCAATCTCTAATACGCTTGCCAATCACAATGCCTCTTACTACTGAGGCAGGCACCAGCGTCCTCAAGGTCACATATCCGGACTGTCAACCTTTCATAACGGACCTAGCTGTTGACTACGAAGATAACATCTGGGTCAGAAGACAGGGTGTAGCAGATTGTGAAACCTGGGATGTCATATCCCGGGAGGGGGATCTAATCAGGCGGGTAGTTCTCTGTGCTGACACTATGGGGACTGGATCGTATCCAAGGTTACTGATTTCCAAATTCGGTATGGCAGCAAGATTCCTGAATGAGGATGAGATCGAGAGATTCTTCTTCGTTAAGCAATCCGGTCAATAGACACCCACAACACCCAAGCGAGACACGAACCTCTCATCAGCATGTAATACAGCGAGTTGAGTGATTGAGTTGCTGATTTGTAGAAACTTCCTTGTATTCTCGAACACCTTATACGCAAAACACCCAGCGCCATAGGTGTGCTGGGTGCGTCTTGTATACTCCTGGCGGTCCAGGCTGGACGATTTTCGAAAGATTCTAATGGATCAACCTGATGATGTATCAAAGGTGCTGGAGGAGATTCAGTCCAGCTTCATGCACCTTCTAACAGCCCGTTCCTCTCAGGCATCAAT
>CBDUZS010000059.1:0-15594 GCA_965371785.1 uncultured bacterium | reverse complement strand
CTTACGCAGGGAAGCAGAGTAATCGTCCTGGGGAGGGATGATTTTCCGGAAACACAATTCCTGCTGGAACCCCTTCAAGACAGGCCGGGAACGATTGTTCTGAAGCCTGGAGAGAACGGCAGCCTGGGAAGGATTCTCGATGATATTTTCGACCAGAATCCCCCCGAGCCTGAGGTCGTGGAATGGAAGGAAAACATCACAAACCTTATTGTCAGCAAGCTGATCTGAGATTGTTGACCGTGCAGCTCGGAAATTCTTATTGACTTGACGCAGTACGATAGAAAATATTCACATGCTGAGTTTTATGGAATAACGAACGGGAGGCTGTTATGAAAGGTGTTCTTGCGTTACTTCTGTCAGCAACCGCGCTTTCCTTTGCGTTCTCGGTGAACGGTTCCCACCAGGCTGCAGACCTCGTTCTCGAGAATCTGCTTGCGGGAGATTATTCCGGCAAAGTGATCTACGCTCTGCCGGTTCTGCTTTCCGAAGGTCATGTCATATCCTCGTGGCATGATGATTACACCGCGCCATTCGACTCCTGGCTGATCCTCGTTGACGAGATGGCCCTTGCCAACTGGGAGCACCCATGCCGCTGGGTCTTCGTATCACCCGATGGCACTATGGAAATCATCAAGCTCAACACTCCGCCCCAGGCGCTCGAGAGAATGGATGTCGAATACACCTCTCTTCCCGAATACGACGGGTCCGAACAGAGACAGGAACTGATCGACTGGTTCGAGGCAAACCCTCGGGGCACCGACGATCCCGAGAATCTGTACGCCTGGATCATCTCGGGAGGAGCCAACGCGGCCAACAACCACATCAGGTACTACGGTGACTGCCAGTTCATGTACATGACCCTGGCAGCCGATTACGGCTACCTCGACGACAACATCATCGTATGCTTCGCCGATGGCACGAACCCAGCTCCCGACAACTCTTCGGGGGGTAATTCCAATCCCGATTTCGACAGCGATGGTGACACGGATATAACCTACGATGCGACCCTTGCCGGAGTGACGAACGGCTACAACGACATTGCAGCCATGGTCGGACCCTCCGACTACCTCATCATATTCACGACAGATCACGGCGGAAGCGGCAAGGTAAAGGAACTCGATCTGCCGGTCGAGGTCTATCTGAATCTCTGGGCTTCCCAGTCACTCGATGACGACGTGTTCGACGGATGGCTCGACACGTTCGGGTCGAACTGCACCCATGTCATCATGGAGCAGTGCTTCTCCGGCGGATTCCTCGAGGAGACCGTTCCCACAACCGGTGGTCAGCCGAGATCTTTTGCCTCGGCCGCAAACGCCACCGAGTCTTCCTGGGCCGGTGCGACGTATCCTGACTACGACGAGTGGTGCTACTGGTGGACGGGAGCCATGCACGGTTCGGTTCCCCCATGTGGCCCCTATCCAGGCCCTTTGCCCTACGATCCCGACATAAACGGTGATTCCTACGTGGATTACGGTGAGGCGTTCGATGCAGCACTTGCCTGGGATTCGTACGCTGTAAGCGGGCAGGAACACCCGCAGTACGACGATGACCCCACCAGCTGCGGTTCCAGCTACTACCTCGGCGGCATCATCCCGGTATCCATAGAGGACAGCTACGGACTCGTCACGCCCGGGTTCGGGCTCTCCCTTGCCGGCAATCCTGTTGCAGGCACTGCGAACGTGAACTTCACACTTGCTCGGGCAGGCCACGTATCACTCATTGCTTACGACGTCTACGGCCGTATCGTTACAACACTGGCATCGGGAGACTTCCCTGCCGGGCAGCATGCCGTTGCCTGGGATATCGAACAGGCACCTGCGGGAGTCTACATCGTTAGGCTCAGCACCGGTGGCTTTGCAGAAACGGTCAGAGCGGTGAAATTCTGACCTGGCTGTGCTGTTCAGACGGAAAAGGGGTGGGCAATGCCCACCCCTTCTTCACAGAATGTACAGGATTACAGCCTGTCTACGATCTCCTGCAGCGCTGCGGCGTACTGTGCTGCCGTGGGAGTGATTCCCACGATCCTCTCGATCTCGGTTCCGTCAGCGTGTGCGATGATAACCGTGGGAATGGAGGATACGTTGTACCTGTCGGCTACGGGTCCTCCGGAGGGGGAATCGATGTCGATTTTGACCAGCACGAAATTACTCAGCACCGGCTGCAGTTCCTCGCTGGGGAAATAATCTTCACCAAGGGTAACACATGGACCGCACCAGTCCGCATACAGGTCCATCAGAAGGGGCCTTCCCTCTTCTGCCGCAAGTGCGGATGCGGCATCGAAGTCGTTTACTATCCACTCCGCCCCCGATGAACCATCCCCGGAAGATGTGTTTCCATCTTCTGCGGGAGCGCCGCATCCGGCAAAAGTAATTCCCACAACCATTGCGATGAAGACAAGATATCTCACGTGATTTCCTCCGATTTCTGTTCGCGTTGAATTGAGGTATATACTTCGTAACATAGGAGATTGTTCCCGATACAACAAAAGATCCGGAGACGAAATTGAGACCAAAGACACCGGAACTAACGGTCGATGCGATAATCGAAATGGAAAATGGAGACATCGTACTGATAGAACGAAAAAATTTCCCCCACGGCTGGGCTCTTCCCGGTGGATTCGTCGATCCCGGAGAGAGCCTTGCGGATGCTGTTCGAAGGGAAGCCCTGGAGGAAACTGCCCTGCGGATAAAGGTGCATGAGATATTTCATGTCTACTCGAAACCATGGCGAGACCCCCGGGGGGACACCGTCAGCGTTGTCTACTTCTGCACCGCGTCCGGAACCGCGCAAGGAGGAGACGACGCCCTTTCGGCACGGGAGTTCGGTTATGATTCGTTGCCTGATGAGATTGCTTTCGATCACGGAAAGATAATCGAGCAGTTCCTGCTATGGCGCAGAACCGGTCAGAGACCTTCCATCGAAGAATGAGTCAAACGGCATTCAGCCGCCAATCAGCCAGAATCAGCCGCGGGTTAGAGAACCCGGAACTCGATCCTCCTGTTCTGTGCCTTGCCCTCGGAGGTGGAGTTCGATGCGACGGGGTTGGATTCCCCCTGCCCGCTGGTCGAAAGCATCGAGGCTGGAACACCCCGCTGTGTAAGGAAGTTGACAACACTCTGAGCCCTTTGTTCGCTGAGTCTCTGGTTGGAGCTCTCACTGCCATCGGAATCGGTGTGTCCTACCACTTCCACTCTGACATCAGAGTTATCAATGAGCAGGCTTACTATCCCGTCGAGTACTCCGTAAGAGGATGACTTGATGTTGGAGCTGCCCGAATCGAAGTAAATGTTGGCAAAGGTGAGAACCTGACCACTGACCAGAGCATGACTCATAGAGAAATTGACCGAACTCGCTACCCCGGCGGATATGGCTACCGTCTCGGAAGAGGTCAGATAGCCTTCAGCCTGTGCTTTCACGGTCCAGGTTCCGGCGGGGAGTTCGAGTGAGAATTCACCTTCAGAGGATGCGCTCACAGAGGCATCCAGACCTTCGGCTGAGATAATCGCAGGTACCGGGGCTCCGGTTTCCCGATCCCTGACGGTTCCGGTCAGGGTGCCTCCCGCGGGGGACAGCAGAACATCGGCTGGAGTTGCGCTGCCACGCTCCACTGAAATCGTGACCGAGCCCGGAGTAAAGCCTTCCGCTTCGATTCGTGCCACGTACAGCCCTGACGGAACCCTGACGGAAAAGAAGCCTGTGGAGGGATCGTTTGAAACGGGAGGAAAGTCGGTATCAACAAAGGTAATGGTGGCCTGTACGGGTTGCCCGGTTCTGGCGTCCAGAATGGTGCCGGCTATCGTACCCGCTCCAGACCCGCCCGTCACGAGTTCCCTGTCGAATCCCATGGCGATCATGACTCCCCAGCTTCCCGGAATTCCTTCCGGTACGGGCAGTTCACCCGTGACGTATGGGTCGCCATCGTAGCGATCGTACTTCGTAAGGCCGACGATTCCGATGAGATCGATGTACGAACCCGATTCTTCCGTCACGCGGAAACCACCGCAGATCCGTGCCGGAAAACCGTAGCCTTTGCTTCCGCTTCTGGAGACAAGGTACTTCATGGTGAATTCGACGAAAGGCACACCGAAGCTCGTCGGAGCTTCCACACCCACACCCAGATCGATTGCCGGGTCGGACTGGGAAGTCAGGGGGAAATTGCAATCGGCATACTCCTGAGAATAGTATGAGAAGCCGAGGTTGAGGTGACCGATCACTGGAGGGTATTCAGCAGTTGCCAGAGCCATGACTCCGAAAGCAGGCTGGCCGGTTGACAGGAACGGTCTTCTCACCTGAAGCCTGACGTCGCCCGCGTTCCAGACGCCGTCGTAATCAGTAACGGTGTCTGCCCATGTCTTGCTGAGCGGATAGGAAAACCACCCCGCACCTCCGATGTGGAGCCAGTCCATGAGCTGATGGCTGTATTTCACGGTACCCCTCAGGTCACCCAGCCCCCAGGAAGCATCGAAGTATCCAACGAAATCACTGCGAGGGTCCACCTGCTCGTACTGGTATGCGTTGAGCCTGTAGGTAAAGGTAACTGCAGCCTCCAGGTCTTCCCTTATTCCGTAACCGATCATGAATGTTGCGTCCGCGTAATGCTCGGTGTCCCGGACGAGAATTGTCGTATCGACATTCGGATACTCTGGCTGATCGAAACGAAAGAGGTCCCAGACCCTGCTGAATTCGTACGAAGTCGCAAGATAGGTCGAGTAGGAGCCCTGCGAAGGAACGCGGGCATCGAGCACCCTGTAAAGACCTCGTACGCCATACCATGATGGCATCGCATCCAGGATGGAAACCGAACATATCGTAACGAGCACCAGTAAAGGCAGCAAAATACTCTTGTACCTCATGAGTCCCCTCTCTACAGACATCAATCGGGAAACTACATACGAAAACACTGCGGCGCAATAGAACCCGGCCAGAGCGTGATGAACAAGGAAGGGGCGGCCCGGGGCCGCCCCTTCTTCAATCGCGGTGCTGTGCTCTAGTTGGAGAGCACCGTGAATTCGATACGCCTGTTCCGTGCCTTGTTGGCTGCGGAGTTGTTGGGAACGACAGGCATGCCCTCGCCGAATCCGAATGAAGTCAGGCGGGATGCGCTGACACCATGGCTGACGAGGTAACTGAACACGGATGCAGCTCTCTGCTCGCTGAGTGTCTGGTTGTAGCTGGTGCTGCCGTCGGAATCCGTGTGGCCACCGATCTGGATGACCGCGTTCGGGTTATCAGTGAGTAGCGAGACCACGCCGTCGAGGATGCTGTAGGATTCCGGCTTGAGGTTCGCGCTCGCAACATCGAAGTAGATGTTGTCGAAACTCATGACCTGGCCCTCACGCAGAGCTTCGCGAAGCTCGAAGTTGACCACGGATGTCTCGTCTGCTGTTACAACAACGGGCAGAGACTTCCCGAGGTAGTCAGGATGCGAGGCGCTGATAGTGTAGGTTCCTGCTCCGACCTCGAACTGGTAGACACCGTCGGCGCTGCACTCGGTTGTTGCCGGCTCCTCGGTGTTGATCTCGATCGTGGCCTGAATAGGCTCACCCGTTTCGAGATCTATCACAACTCCCGTAACGATACCGGCGTTGTATTCGAGCTGGAAGTCCATAACTACATCCTGTCTGGATTCCAGAACGATTGTGGCGGAGGCAGTGGTGTAGCCGGAAGAGCTGACCGAAATCGGTATGGTTCCCGGCATGACTGAAACGGTGTAGAAACCGGTTGCCGGATCCGATGTGACGTTGGGGATTGGCATGCCCGGGAAGGTGATGGTGGTTCCAATCGGTTCGCCGGTGCTCACGTCTGTGATCATACCGGAGATGGTCCCTTCTCTTGGAACCGGTTCCTTTATCAGTTCACTCGAGAATGCGAAGGTCACGCCGACTCCCCAGTCCTGCGTTCCGCCCATGGGGTAGGGGGCACGCGCGATCCTCTCCTCTTCCGATACCGAGCCGGTGTTGTTGTAGATGTTATGGCCCAGGTCGAAGTAGCCGGCTTCGAAATCGGTGAGACCGATGTCGAAGCTGACATCCATCAACATACCGGTGTTCGTCGTGAAACGGATTCCCGGAGTGAGGTAGGCTACATCGTTGGTTCCCTCACGATCGAGGAAGTGCCAGTCGTAGTACTCGACGAAGAGCGTAGCGAATCTGGTAGGGAACTCGATTCCACCACCAAGCCCGAGGACGTTTTCCTCGAGTGTGATTTCGACGAAGGTGGAATCGTAGTAGTGAACCGCCGTGGCAGGCGAGGTGCCTGTTGAATCGTAGGTGAACCTGAAGTCCCAGAAATCGAAGGTCTGCTTGTAATGCTCGTAGTTTCCATTGAAGTGGAAGCGGAGAGGGGCATCGTCCCAGACGTTCTGGAGATCGAGTGTGATGAGACCGCCGACGCCGTAGGAGGTATGTCCGGTTGAGAGCATGGGTCTGCGTACGTCCCACATGTACTGGTCGTATACCCAGAGGCCGTCGGTATCCTCACTGTACATCACCTTGTTCGAATTGGGAGCAAAGGAGAACCAGTTCTGAATCCCCAGCCAGAGAAGGTGGTTTGAAGGAGTGGGGGAGAAACCGAGCTTGAGTCCGAGGCTGGTGTCACCCATCCCGTCAATGTCTTCCCACTCGCCCGACTGGTTCCGGGCAGTGGTCGTCTCGTCACCCCTCTGGTACATCGGAAGCACGTAGCTCATGCGTGCGGCGATGTCCAGCCAGTCGGTTACTCCGTAGCCTACGGAGAGGAAACCGACAGCTAGCTGTTCCTTGTCCTTGATGTTGAGGGTTGTATCGTTGTGGGTGTGGAAGTTCCAGAACGTGACATTGGACCACTCGTTGGTGCTGGCCCAGTACTTGGCGAAAACACCGAAATCGATTTCGTTTGCGCCCATGGGCCTGGCGTCAACGATCCTGTTGATTCCTCTGTAACCCATTAGAGACGGCATCGCAGTGCCGACCGTAGTGAGTATGAGAAGAGCGAGAATTACGGTAATGAAACCTGACTTCATAGAATCCCCTCCTTTGTTGGGATAGTTCTGAGTAACGCACCCATAACATCAGAATCAAATTCTATTGCCGGTGTTTGTCAACCGGTGTGCAGAGTACTAGGACCCGCAGGATGTTGACCGTGCTTCTGCAGAGTTCTATACAAGGGTTCGATGAACATGGAAAACGGCAGCGAACGAATACGAAAACACCTGGCTATAACCGGAATCGTACAGGGTGTAGGATACAGGTTCTGGGCCATGAAGCGAGCCAGGGAACTAGGTCTCGGTGGGTTCGTGCGGAACATGCCGGACGGCTCCGTCGAGATCCTTCTCGATGGTCCGGAACCACTCGTGAACAGGATGATAGAATTGTGTGAAAGAGGTCCTGCATGGGCAACCATCAGGGCCATCGAGGAACTGGAATCCAGAGGCTCACTTCCGGAAGAAGCCATGAGTCCATTCAGGATTATTTCCTGAACGTACCCTTGAAGTGAAAGGCGTGGAATGAGAATAACCCTTTTTATCTGCTCGGTGTTGCTGATGGCTGCAGGGGTGTCTCAGGGATATGACCCTCTCTACTACAACAACCTCACCGAGGTGCTCGGTTCGACACAGACTTCAGGTGATTTCGCGCTGGGCTATTTCTCGGCGGGCTCGTACTGGGAGACCGATTCCACCGGGCTCGACTCCCTCTACGAATTCAGAGAAAGCCTCTCGGTTATACGCCTGCTCGTTACAGGTAAGTACGGACTGACATCAAGCCATACGATTGGCGTTATCCTGCCCGTCTATTTTCAGATCTCGGGTTCGGGTGACTCGTCCGGTGTCGGCCTGGCCGATCCATGGATTACCTTCGACGGATGGATCGAACGGACTCCTCAGCTGGTAGGCAGGGCTGCAATAAGACTCCCTCTGCACGGTGCTCTCGAATCAGGCGACTACTCGGAGAGCGACAGGCATCTGGCAATCGATGGAGCGCTCACGGTTGAAACTCCGATTTCCGGTTCGTCAGGCCCGGTGATTCGTGCAACGGGGGGTGTAAGGTATTACTTCTGGGCATGGGACAGGATCCCGGGAACCGCAAGGGACTCGGCTGATACGAGACCGCCCATCGAACTGAGGACCACTGGCTTCTTCGTGCTGCCGATCAACCCCGAGCTCGATGTGCGGCTGGGGATGGAAATCGCAACTCGAGGAGAGACGTCCGTAAAAGATGAATCGGGGTCGGGCAGCCAGGAGGGTAGTTCGTTCCACCAGTACGATCTCAGAGCCGGATTCGATCTCAACAACCCGAGCATCAAGCTGGTCGTCGATTTCTTCTACCGTCTCGGAGGCGAGAATACGACAAAGGAATGGGGTCTCATGATCAGCGGTATCGGCATAGGCCTCGGTGACATTTTCGGAACCAGCGGGGGGAGATGAAAAGGAAACTGCTGCCCGCAGCAATACTCGTTCTCGCAGCAGTGTTCTCTCTCGTTGCCCGACAGGGCAGTCCCGGCAGACGGATGGAACGGACGGCAAGAAGTTACCTCGATCATCTCGCCTCCGGGGAGACTAACGAAGCACACCTGCTGCTGAGCGACAGCCTGGGAAAGCTTGTTCTTCCCGAATTCCTGGGGCTTCTCGACCCGGGAAGCCGGGGTGGCACCATATCGCTGAAGCGCTGGGAACCCCGGGGATTCGTTGTATACCTTTTGCTGGACGAGGGTGGAAACAGAACCCTCTGGCTCACACAAAGGGCCGGCAACTGGAGGATTTCGGGCGATACGTCTCTGGACAACGTTCTCGGACAGGCTTCATCCATCTGCTGGAGGTACGCTGAGACGGAAGTAGCTCCCGCTCTTGCCCGGGGAGAAAGCGTTACGTCATTCAAATGTCCCGTAACCGGGCAGGACTACATCCTGAGCGACGAAGGAAGCCTCGTCTGTCAGGCAGGTCACCTCGGGGAAGGGCTGGGCCTGGCGGGAGAGGAATGCGCCTCCCTCCGCGACAGCCTTGCCACGATGGTTGTTCAGTTCATGGCGGAGGGATACCCTCTGCCGACTTCCTTCGCGGAAATCTACGAGGTCAGCGGCGGACGGTTCAGTCAGCCGGGAGGGTTCCGTTGCCCCGATCATGGCTACTCGTACTACGAGATAACCGGAGATTCCGTTGTCTGCCCATGGCACGAGGAAACGTCTTCGATCCCGGTTGATAAATGACACCTTTCAGGAAGCTCGTAGAAACCGACGAAGCACTGTCACAGGTTGTCGAAAGGTTTTCCAGAACGAAGATAATCGCCATGGACACTGAATTCCATGGTGAAAGAAGGTACTGGCCCGAGCTCCTGCTCATACAGATAGCAGACGACCAGGAAGACCCCATAGCGGTAGATCCACTTGCGGTGAGCAATCTTGCTCCCCTGCGAAGAATCATGGAGGATGAATCGATAACGAAAGTCTTTCATTCCGCACGGAACGATGTGTCCATTCTGCGGAGGGAGCTCGACTGTGAGATCAGACAGGTATTCGATACTCAGATAGCGGCTGCCTTCGTCGGTTACGGTGAACAGATCAGCCTTGCGAAGCTGGTGGAGAAGCTTTGTGGGAATAATTCACAGAGCAGCTTCTCCCTGAGCGACTGGTCTCTCAGACCTCTTTCGGACGAACAGCTCGATTACGCTCTTGACGATGTAAGATTCCTTCTGGAAATGCATGAGAAACTGAGCATCCGACTCGAAGAGATGGGAAGAACGGAATGGTTCCAGACGGAAGTTAACAGGGTTTCCGATCCCGCAACCTATTCACAGTCGATAATCCCCGTTTTCAGGAAGGCAAGGTCTTCCGGCAAAACCAAACGCAGAAGTTTCCCTCTCCTCTGGACCCTGGTCAAATGGAGGGAAGAGAATGCGAGAAAGCTGAACAAACCGCGTCAGCATATCATCCGCGACAGCCAGTTGTGTCGTATAGCCACAATGGCTCCATCCTCTGAGAAAATTCTGAAAAGGCTCAGGGGGTTGTCGTCGGGCTTCACCGGTAGATGGGGAAGCGAAGTCCTCGCGATCGTAAAGGACTGCATCGAAAACCCTCCCTCTGATGTTCCCGTTCTGCCCGATTACCGTAACGAGAGCGGAGTTTCCGCAAGACGGGACATACTTCGGATCTACCTGAAGCAGAAATCGATCAGCATGCAGATAGCGCCCTCTCTTCTCATGCCGGGGGAAGCATTCAGGTCCATTCTCAGCGATCCTCCCTGGACTCTGGACTCTCTGATGGCCCGGAACGAGCTCCCCGAATGGAGCAAGAAAGCCCTTGGAGAAGAGTTCATAGCGCTTCTTTCCGGCAAACTCGCACTCGTTCTGGACAAAGACCCGTCGCAGGGGATTTCCTTCGTGAAAACGGACTGAAAGCATGAAACGGCCCCCATCTCCTCTCGAGGTCTTCGGGGGAATGGAGAGACACCTTGGAGACCTCGGAAAACCAGCCCCCCTGTCTACGGGAAGGGATCCCTTCTCCGTTCTCATATCGACGATCATCAGCCTCCGGACGAGAGACGCGGTAACCGAGCGGGTTTCGGTGAGACTGCTCGGGATTGCTCCCGATCCCGCAGCCATGCTGGGGATATCCGGAGAAGAGCTCGAATCGGCTCTCAGACCTGCAGGGTTCTACAGGCGGAAAGCCGTACAGATAAAAAACATATCTCTGGAGATACTCGAAAGATTCGGAGGACAGGTTCCCAGGCGGATGGAGGACCTTCTGTCGCTTCCGGGTGTCGGGAGGAAGACGGCCTGCTACATGCTCGGAATGGTTTTCGACATACCAGCCGTGTGTGTCGACGTACACGTGCACAGGATATCGAACAGAACAGGACTCGTGAACACCCGGTCTCCCGATGAAACGGAGAAAGCACTTATGAAGGCATTCCCGGAGGAGTACTGGAATAAGATCAACCATCTGTTTGTAAGATTCGGACAGAGGGTGTGCAGACCACGATATCCTCTATGCAGCACATGCCCGTTCTGCTCGTGGTGTCCGTCATCGACAGAACGGCGGTAATTTTCACTGAACGGGAGAAGAAATGAAAACGTTGATTGCAGGAATTCTTATCATTATTGCCCTTACCGTCTCCTGCACCAGCAGGATCGCTTCACCGGGCACGGATATCAGAAGTGAGCTTCCACGGAAAACGCAGACCATTCTTGATGCATGGCCCAATGCGGAGGAAATATTGCTGCTCCAGGGCCGCCCGGTGAACATGGACACCTACACAGCGGTTCACGGCATCTCCGGAGAAGGCGTCCTGGTCATCGATGTCAGGAGTCACGACTTCGATCCCGTGGCTGTGCTTCTCGATGGCGAGGGAGATCTCATCGCCTTCAACGACGACTGGGGAACGAAATCTGCAGCAAGACTTGTCGTACAGGATGTGCCCTCCGGGACCAGCCTGCTCGTGTTCTCACAGGATGATTCCAGGGGACTGTACGATGTTCTCGTGAGAGAGGGTTCACAACAGGATCTTGACGAGTTCATATCCTGCAGCAGCCTGGAAGCCGGTTCGGTAACGGGCTGGATAGAAGATGACAGATACGATACCTGCCTGAACAGGATTCTGAGGGAGTTCCTGGGAAACGATGTCTACGTCAACAACTTTCCCGTGGCGAGACTGTTCCCCTTCTCAATCGAAGAGACGGAAGGGCTCATCTCCCTTTTACTGGAATCCCAGGAATTCGACACCTACCTCGTACTCATCGAAGTGAAGGGAAATGCATACCGGTTCATCTCCTATTCCGACGACTACAGCGGATCCGACTCCCGAATAGTAACATCATGTGATCCTGGTAATTACATCGCGCTGGTGATGCCCTACAGCAGTGATTCCGAAGGGGAGTTCCTCCTTACACTCGAGGTGCTGGGCGAAGATTACCTGGAAACAACAGCCATCGAGGCTGAAGAACAGGGACGGATTTATTCCGCATCGATAGATCCCGAGAGAAATTTCGCCATCGGCTGGTGGCCCGGTATGGAGGATGACTGGAATGTGCCGGGCTTCCTGAGCCCATTCACACCGGTAGCAGGATTCGTTTTCACTGTCGAGGAGATGACCGTTTACGAGATCAACGCATTCTCCGATATGGATGTCTGTCTTACGCTCCTCAGACGCGATGGCGATCTCGTGGAACTCATCACCTCGAACGATGACTACGAAAGCCTCGGCTCCGATTCGAGGGTAATCGAACCACTTCCACCGGGTGAGTACGTCGCTCTCGTATCCCCCTACGCTTCCGGAGAAGGCGAAGTCAGCTTCTTCTGGCAGGAGACGGATGTTCCCGTGAGTGTGCTGCGCCCCGGGAGGACCATCGAGGAGAACTTTCCCTACGAGACCTCGTATCTCATGTACAGCATGAACCTTGTCGAGAATCGAAGCTACACGATTTCAGCGGAGAGCGACCAGATAGACCTCGTCATCACCGTTATTCTTGCTGACGGTTCACGCCTTACCGATGACGATGGCGGTGATGGAACCAACTCTCTTCTCGTCTTTTCACCGTCTCCCGACCAGAGTGGAGATTGCTTTCTCCTCGTAACGAAGTACTCGGAGGCGGAAGGAGACGTGTCCATCCGTCTGGAGTGAACTCCTCGTAGAGGCACCCCGCCCTAGTCCCCGAGTCCTTCGGCAACGTCCAGGATGTATATCCTCGGGTAGTCTTCGGGTGCAGGATCGAACGCAAGAATACCGTACTCGTTCACTATGACCTGCCATGTTTCGACATCGCGAAAATCCCCCGGGTGGTCCAGCATGGCGTTGAGAGTCAGATTGCCATCCTGATCGTAGATCCTGAAAACCACTTCTCTGTAGTAGCCCAGCCTGACCCATATCCTGTCCTCGGCATCAATGAAGAGGCCGAATGTGGATGCACGGTAAGGATCCGGTTCCCATTCAAACGATCCGGGGGGCATTCCCGATGCTGCCAAGCGGGAGTTGACCAGATCGATCTCGATCTGGATTTCCTCGTCGCTCTTCCGAATCTTGCTGTACTCCTCGTCCTCGATGTAGAGGAAGGATGTTCCGTCAGGCATGTAACCCTCTATGATGAATTCCTTCGAGGAGAAGGGAGTCCTGTAGACCCTTCCGTCAGGACTCGAAGTGAAGAAGAACATGTTCTCCTGTATTGCTGCTGCGATGTCAGTGGGGTCGAATGGATTGCGAGTGGAGAAGTACTCGACTGTCTCCTCGAAGTCTTCGCCTTCCCACCTCACCAGCTTGAAGCCCAGGAACATACCGTCATCGTTCTGCTCGAAGACGGACTGGAGCCCGACGAATGCTCCTCCCTCAACGCTCCTTATGGTGACGGGCGGTGACGGGAAGAAACCCGAGACATCGCTCGAGTACTCGTAGGTCGAATCGAAGAAGACGACCTTTCCGGCCATTGCATCGGCGACAACGAGACCGCCGTCGGGCATGAAGCTGAAGGAGGTGGGCATCAGGAACTCTCCCGGTCCGCTTCCCTCCCTGCCGACTGTCCTGATGTACTCGCCCTCAGGAGTGTAGAAGAAGACACCCATCTTCTGGGCATCGAGGACGGCGATGTTACCGTCCGGCGTGTACTCTGCCAGGACAGGCATGCCGAACACGTAGTTGCTGTCACCGAGCTCGATACCTATCGAATCGGTGATGGTCAAGTAGATATCGATATCGGGGAGAGGGAGTTCTCCCGGAGTTGATCCACCGTTGTCCTCCTCTGCTCTAACCGGTTCTTCTCCTCCCCCGCAGGCGAGAAGCAGGAGCAGGAACCCGAAGCAAGAATACTTTTTCATCAAGACCTCCTGAGTCTGCTGTATTAATATCGCTGAACAGGGTGACTGTACTCGTCACTCTGCAAGCGGAGCAATCTCTTCGAATTCGAGTATGTAGAGCCTGGGATAATCCGCGGGGTTGGGGTTGAAAGCCAGGAATCCCTCGTCTCCCACGACGATACCCATGTATTCGTTGAAGCCCAGGTCGGGATTTACGGCAGCCGTGAAGAGCGGGGTGCCGTCGATGTCGTACACGTCGTAGTAGGGAGAGAGTACGGTTCCTCTGCTCACCCAGACCCTGTCGTAACCGTCGACCTGTATGCCGTCGACCATGTTCCTGTACGGGTCCGGCACCCAGTGTGCCATCTCCGGAGGCATGCCGTTCTGTATCATCCGGCTGTTCGCGATCTCCGTCTCCCGGTCGATCTCCTCAGAGGTCTTGGGCACCCGTTCGAAATCACGCTCGATGGTGAAGAGCTCCTCCGCGTCAGGAGACCATGCGGTTACCACGTACTCGTCACTGGACATGGATGCTGTGAAGACCCGGCCATCACCAGAGGCGCCGAAGATGCACAGATCGTTCAGCATGCTGCTCAGGTCCGTGGGATCGAAGGGACTCATGGACGAGTGGTAGGTGGCCGTTACGTGCCCGGAGTCGTCCCAGCAGGCCACGGTGAAGCCCATGAACATGCCTTCTTCGTTCTGTTCCCAGTCGGGCTTCATTCCCACTATCCGGTTACCCTCCACCGCTTCGATTGCCATGGGGGGAGATGGGAAGAAATCCTTCAGGTCGTAGAGGTGGTTGAACTCCTCGTCGAAGAAGGTGAGCATCATGGCGCCGTTGTTGGTGACGATGAACCTGCCATCTTCCAGGAAATCCGCATCGGAAGGCATGATGAACTCACCTGGACCGCTGCCGGACCTGCCCACCTGCCTGATGAATTCCCCCTCGGGGGTGTAGAAGAGCACTGCCGCACGCTGGGTGTCGACGACGAAGATGTTTCCGTCGGGATCGAACTTCGCCGAGTTTATTACACCGAAGACGTAGTTGCTGTCCCCCAGCTCGATGCCGATGGAATCGACAAGTTCGAAGTAGTAGTCTGCATCGGGAACGATATCGATGATCTGATCCGATACGCCCTCATCCTGACCCTCGTCCTGAACAGGCGCTTCACCGCATGCCGCCAGGAAGACCAGGCAAGCTGCCAGAAGTATCAATTTCATTATTACTCCTTTGCTTACAATCCAAAGTAGAGTTTGTGCTCGAGTGGATGTGGAGACCCCCTGAAACTTGCTGCCTCACTTCTTTTTACGTCGATATAGGCATCGAGCAGATCGGGCATGAACACACCGCCCTCCTCAAGGAATTCCCGGTCGTTCTCCAGTGCATCGAGTGCTTCGTCCAGGCTTCGGGGAAGGGTCTTCAGTTCCCCGGTCATCTCTTCAGACGAGAACACGTTCACATCAATTGGTCCGAATCCCATTTTCTCGGGTTTCATTTCCCGGTTCATTCCATCGATTGCGGCCATGAGTATCGATGACATGCTGAGGTAGGGGTTCGTTGCCCCGTCGGGGACTCTGTACTCGAACCTCATGCTCTCGGGCGTTCTGGCGTAGGAAGGAATCCTGATAGCCGCGCTTCTGTTCGGACCCGAGAAGAACCTGTAGACCGGGGCTTCCTGGTTGCGGACAAGTCTGTGATAGCTGTTGGTACTCGAGTTCGTGAACGCACAGAGGGCAGGAGCATGCTGCAGGATTCCCGCTATGGCGCTCCTTGCCGTGCCGCTGAGCGAGCAGTAGCCTCCCTTTTCGTAGAAGAGCCTGTCAGAGTCCTTTGTCATG
>CBDUZS010000058.1:0-15916 GCA_965371785.1 uncultured bacterium | reverse complement strand
AATACATTCTCGTCTGGATTGAATTCCAGCTTGGCCATGGCTTCCTTAAGGACGTCGAGACAAGAGGTTGTCGGCAAGCTCAACTGCCGGTGACCTGTCGAATCCGGAGTAATACGAACCGGTACTTTCCGGGAATACGTTTGCATTATACCTGAACGTTGTCAGACAATCCATACTGTCCGCAAGCCCAGTAGAGATCCGTCCGGCGGTTACCTGCCGAACACTACATCACACGGATGTAACTGCTTCGTTCAGATCTAATGGCAGCAGTCTTCGTGCTCACCGCAACAGGGACCATCATCGCAATACTCAGCGATCATGGCTTCTGCAACCGAGATGAGCGTTACGAACCTGTCGTCGCCTCTCAAGGGATCGAGATCTGTGTCTTCGGACATCCATTCGACATCGCAGTAACCTGCATCGATGGAACTCTCGAGCCAGTCAAAAGCTTCATCAACGTTGCCATCGATGGATGCCAGGCAGGCAAGATTGTATTTCACCAGGCAGTTGATCCCCATGAATGCCTTTACATCGTTCGAATCCTCGTAGTCCAGGAGGAGGGCTTCCTCGATGAGTGCATCGGCATCGAGCAGCGTTTCGTAAGCGCCGTCGGCGAAGGTTCCAGTCGATGGATCGAATGCGGATCTCACGAGATCTGTGATCTCCTCGACCGACTGGGAGCCAGCGGCAGCAGCAGCCGCAAACCCAAGAAGGAGTACTGCAACCATGGAAAATGCTTTCATGTTCTTCTCCCCAACCGTAAGAGTAAGACTGCGGGAAATTCTGTAAACCTGCTTGAAGTATACTCGTTCACTCGGTAATCTGCACAAAAAAGTGCATCGATTACACGAATCATGCACTGTTACTTTACCTTAGATGATTTAGCAGTACTGAGCGGAGAACTTCCGTGAGGTTTCGGGCTGCTGATCACAGCCCTCAGTTGAAGCTGTACCCCTTCTCGTGAAAAAGTGTTCTGCAGGCGTCTACAGCATCGGGATCGTAGAGCTTCCCACTCTGGGCGATCAACTCCTCAAGAGCTTTCTCGGTACCCAGGGACGCACGATAGGGTCGATGGGAGGACATTGCCTCGACCACGTCCGCTACGCAGAGTATGCGGGCTTCCACTGAAATATCACTGCTTTCGAGACCTGATGGATACCCGGAGCCATCCATCAGTTCGTGGTGCTGGAGTACGATATCGGCAATGGGCCACGGTAGCTCGATATTCGACAGGATGTCGTACCCGATTGCCGGATGCATCCTGATGAGGTCCATTTCCATCGTGTTCAGTGAACCAGGTTTGCTCAGGAATTCCTGGGGGATGTAGATCTTGCCGATGTCGTGGACGACACCAGCGAGGTAAACAGATTGGACCTGATCCTCCGGAAGCCCCATGAGCTGTGCTATTTCCCGTGCAAGATCGGCTGTTCTCATCTGGTGGCCTGAAGTGTAGGGATCACGGGTCTCGGCTATCTTGGAGATCACGTATATGGTACTCCTGAAGCTTTTTTCGAGACTCTCAATGCTGTCCAGCAGTTTCTGTTCAGCTTCCTTCCTCATCGTGATATCTCGATCAATGCAGTTGTAGCCTATGAGCTTGCCGCTGCCATCATGTATGGCGACCATACGTGAGTTGAGCCAGCGCCACTCGTTCTTCCCCGAGGATATCCTGTACTCCGTATCGCTCATTTCTCCGGCATGCTCGACCTGGAGGAATTCCTGTCTGAACTTCAGGTCATCGGGATGCATCATCTTGAGCCATAGATACCTGTCCTTCTCGAATTCCTCCCGCTCGTGTCCGGAAACGCTCAGGCAGGCCGAGTTCATACCGAAAATGGAACCGTCGAGTGACTGGAAGTAGACCACATCATCAACATTATCGAGAAAGGAGTGTAGATCTGTCTCGGCTTTCTCCCTGGCATCCTCGGCAAACTGACATTCGGAAATAAGTTTTCTGAGATCCTCGTTCATTCTTGTAAGCTCATCTGTGCGCTTCTCGACTTCGTTTTCGAGATCTGCGGATTTGAGGCGGTAGGCTTCCGCTTCCCTCTCCTTCTTCTCCGTCTCGTACAGCGCAAGCAGTCTGTTGAGGTTCTCCGAGCTCTCCTCGTTCAACTGTTCCTCTCTCCTGGAATTGAACTCTCTGGCGTATCTGAGAGCCTCAGAAGGGTTACCTTTCTTCTCGAAGAGATACGACCGGTTTTCGAGGCAGGTTACCTCCGAGTTGACTGCACCGATGTCCGCTGCAATTGTCAGCCCCCTGTTTATGAAGGTCTCTGCATCCTCGAGGGATTCCAGGGTCATCAGTACATGACCAAGGCTGGTACACGATGCAGCGATACCGAATCTGTCACCTATACTCTCACTTATCTCGAGGCTCGAGCGAAAGCACAAAACTGCTTTGTCGAGCTCTTTCATGTCCTCGTAGATCGAGCCCATGTTCATGAGCGTGTTCGCTGTTCCGCGCCTGTCCCCTGTCTCCTCACGAATTTTCAGAGCTTTCCCGTAGCTCTCGAGGGCTTCTTTGGGTTCATCCTTCCTGCGATGGATCATCGCGATGTTGTGGTAGCAGATAGCGGTACTCTGTTCGTTTCCGTTTTCCTGCCATGCCGCGAGAGCTTTAGTGTAATTTGAAATTGCAGAATCGAGCATGTCTTTTCGCATGTATACGTTGCCGATATTCAGCCATATCTTCTTCAGAGCATCAGCATCCTCGAGCTCTTCACTTATCCTCTGGGACTTGAGGTAATTGTCCAGCGCCTCGTCGAGCAGCCCCTGTGTCAGGCTGATGTTCCCGAAACAGCTGTAGATGGAAGCAATTCCTGTCTGATCCTCATTCTCTTCATAAAAGGCAATGGCTTCCCTGAAACAGTGCAATGAGTCGGTGTACTCGCCTATGGCCCAGTGGGCTATACCCTTTGTACGGCTACAGTCGGCAGTTTCATGAGGCAAGTCCAATTGCTCGGAGAGCCCCAGTGCTTCGATCGAGCATTCCAACGCTCTCTTTGCATCGACGTTGATCAGCTGGATGGCCAGTCGATTCAGTACATCGACCAGGCGTGCGTCCGGTCTGTCTTCCGATCTCAGTGATGCAAGCTCTTCCTCTAGTTTTCGGACCATCTCGTCCGTCATCAATCCAACCTCATCCCGGATTCGGACATACGCTTCGACAATACACAACTCTGAATCCGTGTCCAGACGATGTCCGACATTCAAACCCTCCGGATATTGGAACGGACTGTGGACTTGCTTTGTTCCCCGGAGTACATTCCTTCAGTATCCCCGAGATGTTAAAGACATGTATTCAACAGGAAAGGCGATTATGAAGTATCTTATTCCGTGCCTCTTTCTCACGGCACTTCTCATGACAATCGGCTGCGGCAGCAGCTCAACCGGACCGACTCCTCCAGTCGACTACGTTCCGCTGACTCTGGGCAACACCTGGAATTACTCCGTAGATGGATACGTATACACAACTGACCAGGACACTATTACCATCACCGGAACATCTACGCAGACCATCAGTGCTATCGTGATGCACCAGCAAGGCTTCGAACTCTACGAATTCCTGAACGTAGGCACCATCACAATGACTACACCCGATACTACCATCACTTCCATGGATACAACGAGCACGTATATCTACGAAACAGATACCGAACTTCGTGCGTACGATGACACGATTTCAACGTATTACGAACTCGTGTTTCCCCTTCCAGTGGTTCTGGGGGACACGTGGCTTCCCGACAGCGAAGACCCAACCGTGACCAGAGAAATCATGAGCGTTACGGAAACGGTCTCGGTTCCTGCCGGCACATATACGAATTGTGCACTCATGAGTGACACCGATACAGAAGAGCCCAACTCCGTCTTCGAGATGTACTTCTCACCCGGTCTGGGAAACGTCAGACAGGTAGTCGCTGATTCAGATTCGTCTTCGACATCTCACATGGAGGTTGTCCTGACAAGCTCGATTGTCGAGTAGTACATCCGGGCTAGAGCAGATCCCGCAGTGTTTCCGTAACATCCTCGAGGTCGGGGCGGAACATCTCGTCACGTGTATGGGTGTAGATGAGCCATTCATCATGGCTCCAGTAATCTGCCGGAGTCTTGAGAACCCATGCAGCGTCCTGCAGGCTGTCGAGTTGGGAAACGGTTCTGACCGGCTGCACGTCCGATTCGTAAACCCATATCTCCAGAACTACCTCGGAATAGTTTTCCCTGCTGACCGGCTGGGATTTACGTACTTTGAGCACGTGTATGCTCTCCAGTCCTTCGAAGACCACGGGTGAATACTCCTGCAGCCAGTGATCATCGAACTCGGTACGTATCCCGGGCACCGGATTCCCGTCGGTAACCGGATAGAAGTTCTTTTGCCGCAACTCGGTAATAGCTTCCGTGAGTACATCATCAGGAGATATTCGGGAAGCACGGACCAGAGACTGATGAAACACTGCTGCCACCAACAGCAGTATGAAAGCCATGAGTCTCATCAGTTTATGCATGTCATCCTCCCCGGCAATGGTTCGGACAGCTCTTCGATGCCCTCGCTGCTTCCACAGGTCCACAGATGGTACATCTGCCGGAGCTGTTTGTTCCGTTGGGAATGTAAATCAAATGTTCATCATAACTTGGACGACTTGATAACAGGACATGCTGACGGCTTAGATCGCAGTGTAACATTTCACTCTTCCCTTAGGATGTAACACACGATCTTATGCAGGAGTTCCCCGGCTGTGGGGCTGTCAGATGATCAGAGAGGAGTAGTCGGGCAGTTTGTAGTTCTCTTCGAGAAAGAGCTCACGACAGGCATCGACTACGGCAGGGTCGTAACGCGTACCCTTGTTCTGCAGCAGTTCCTCCAGTGCGCTCTCCTCACCGAGTACCGGTCGGTACGGCCGATGCGAGGACATCGCCTCGACAACGTCCGCAGCGCAGAGAACTCTTGCTTCGAGAGTGATATCCTCACCACTCAGGCCTTCTGGATAACCGGAGCCATCGAAGAACTCATGATGCTGGAGGACGATATCCGCTATCGGCCAGGGGAAATCGATGCCGCTCAGTATCTCGAAACTGACGCGTGGATGGGTTCTGATGATGTCCATTTCTATCGAATTCAGCTTTCCGGGTTTGCTGAGAAGTTCCTGGGGAATGCAGATCTTACCAATATCGTGGACGATCGCTGCAAGGAAAATCGTCTGTATCGTATCCTCCGGCAGTTCCATATGTGTGGCAATCGCTTTTGCAAGTTCGGCCACTCGCATCTGGTGACCTGACGTGTATGGATCACGTGTCTCCACGATTTTGGCAATCGTGAAAACTGTTCCCTGAAAACTCCTTTCAAGGCTGTCGTAGCTTTGCTGGAGTTCTTGTTCTGCAGTCTTTCTCTGCGTAAAATCCCTGTCGATGCAGCTGTATCCGGCAATCCTGTTTTCGCTGTCTCTGATGGCGACCATATGCGAATGGATCCAGCACCAGTCCCCGTCCTTCTTCTTCAACCTGTATTCCTGATTGGATACGAGGGGTCCATCCGCGCCGCTGGAGAGAATATTCATCCTTGATTCGACGTCGTCCGGATGCAGTACGTTCTTCCACAATTCAGGATCTTTGTCGTATTCGTACTTGTTATAGCCTGTTACAACGGCACAGGCCGAGTTGAGATGAGATATGGTGCCGTTTGTAGCCTGGTAGTAAACCATATCCTCGACGTTATCGAGGAAAGTTCTCAGAGTGGCTTCAGCCCTGACACGAGCTTCCTTGGCAAGGATACGTTCGCTTATCTCCTTGCGGAGTATTTTGTTGGCATCCTTCAATTCATCTATCCGCTGCTCGACCACCCCCTCGAGCTCGACATTTCTCAGCCGCTGTATCTCGGATTCCCGTTCCTTTATCTCGGTTTCGAACAACGTCTGAAGTCTGGTGAACTGATCTCTGCTTGCCGCTCTGCTCATCTTCTGTCTCAGCTCGTTGTGTTCCTTCACTACCGCGAGTGTCTTCCCGAGATCGTTCTTTGCTTCGTACACCAGTGACAGGCTCAGGAGGCAATCCGTTTCGGATTCCAGGTTTACTGAAGAGCTCGTTTTCGCAACTTCTACCCCTCTTACAAGAACTCTTTCTGCCTCATCAAGGCGGTCGAGAGCAAGAAGGAGTCTGCCAATTCTGCAGCATGACGTAACGATACCGGGGACATCCGTCATCTGCTCGTAGAGCTCGAGGCTCTTACCGTAGGAAACAAGGGCCTCTTCCCGTATACCGGTTAATTCGTATATCGTGCCGATTCTGGAATGAGATTCCGCTTCTCCCGCAACGTCCTTGCACGCTTCCTTCTGTTTCAGAGCTCTCCGGCAGTAATCCAGAGCCTTATCCAGCTCTTTCTGCTCGATAAGAATATGGCTGATACTGTCGTAACAGTCTGCTGCGCGGCATTTCTCATCATGCTCTTCGAAAATCGACATGGCTCTGGTGTAACTGGAAAGGGCAAGGGCATGGTCGAGTTTCTGGTCGTATATGTCACCGATATTGATGTACGCATTTGCGACTCCCAGAGGATCTCCACACCGTTCCATCAGCTTGAGTGACTCGAGGAAATGCTCGAGGGCGATATCGTTGAAGCCCTGCTCCCTGTAAATGCTGCCCATATCATCGTAAACAGCTGAAATGCCTGGTTTGTCACTGATTTCACTGAAGATAGCCATTGACTCCCTGAAACATGTAAGGGCTTTACTGTAGTAATTGTTAGTCAAGTTGATCTTTCCCAGGATATGAAGGCTGATTGCCTGCTCCCGGTCCAGCTTCAGTTCCAGTGCAATGCCAAGCGCTTCCCTTGAATGCACTTCAGCTTCTCCTGTGTTGTCGTCCAGCTCGAGGCGGGCAAGACCGTTGAGAAGCCTGGCCAGTTCTGCGGATGGGGGTATTGTTCTCAGCTTCTCGAGCTCTACCCTCATTTCCTCAATACGCATACTACAAGCTCCCGCGTGTACACCGATTACGGATTGGCTTCTGCACTAGGCCAGGCTCTCTTCCCTCTCAGGTTCTTCGAGCTGCTCGAGATTGAAATTGCATTTCTTCATCAGGATACTGCATGCATCGACTGCGTCTGAATCGTAGAGTATTCCTCTGTTCATTATGAGTTCCCGCATGGCATGCCGTTCACCGAGTTTGGGTCTGTATGGACGATGGGATGACATGGCTTCCACTACATCGGCAACGCAGAGAATCCGTGCTTCGATTGCGATATCGTCACACGTAAGACCCTGGGGATAGCCGGAGCCATCGCAGCGCTCATGGTGCTGAAGAACGATATCGGCAATAGGCCATGGAAACTCGATACCACTGAGAACTTCGTAACTGACTTTGGGGTGAGCCCTGATCAGCTGCATTTCCAGGTCGTTGAGTTTGCCCGGTTTACTCAGGTATTCCTGTGGAATGGATATCTTGCCTATGTCGTGAACCACTGCTGCTAAGAACACCGTCTGGACCTGTTCATCGGAAAGACCCATCTGTTTTGCGATTGCCTGCGCCAGTCTTGCAGTACGCATCTGATGGCCGGATGTGTACGGGTCACGCGTTTCGACGATCTTTGACATCGTGAAAATCGTTCCCTGAAAGCTCTTCTCGAGGTTGTAGAAGCTGCGCTGCAGCTTTTTCTCAGCATCTTTCCTTACCGTGAAATCACGATCTATGCAGTTGTATCCGATGATGACACCATCATTGTCCCTGATTGCAACCATGTGGGAATGAATCCAGCGCCAATCACTGTCCTTCGTTATCAGCTGGTATTCGTGGTTGGATACCAGCGGTTTATCGTGTCCGTAACCGAGGAATTCCAGCCTGTACTCGATGTCATCCGGGTGAATTATCCTCATCCAGAGCCCCGGAGCTTTATCGAACTCGAACCTGTCGTAGCCCGTGACGTTGATACAGGCAGAGTTAAGGTGTGATACCGAACCGTCCAGGGCCTGGAAGTAAACCATATCCTGGACGTTGTCGAGGAAGGAGCTGAGATCGGATTCGGCCCGGAACCTGGCTTCTTCGGCCCGTTTCCTCTCGTCTATCTCCTTCCCGAGTCCCGAGTTGACTTCCCGAAGCTCCTTCGTCCGGGTCTCCACAATATTCTCGAGCTCCACGTTCTTTATCTGATAGATCTCGGCGATCCTGTCCCTGCGCTCGGTCTCGAAAAGAACTTGCATCCTGGTCATTCTCTTCCTGTTGTCCTCACCCGTGTACTCCTCGGCAATTCTGTTGTACTCCCTGGCGCAGGAGATTGCCTTTTTGAGATCGCCCTTCTTCTCGTAGAGTTCGGACAGCCATCTGTTGCAATCCGATTCGAGAAACCTTGCCCCGATATCCCTTGTCATCTCCATGGCTCTCGACAGGTACTTCTCTGCCCGTTCCAGTTTACCGAGAATGATGCATGCTCTCCCTGCGTTGGTACATGAGTTGGCGATTCCCCACATGTCGGCCTTTTTCTCACGAATGAAAAGGCTTTTTTCGAAGTATTCGAGCGCTTTATCATGGTCACCGAGTTCGAGGTACAAGTCCCCGATGTTGTTCAGATTCGAAGCAACACCCTTGGGATCGTCTGTATCCTCTCGCAGCTCCAGGCTCTTGTTGATGAACTCGAGAGCCTTATCCAGGTCGTTCATGGTCTTGTATACGAGCCCCATGTTGTTGTAGCAGTCCGCGATCTTGACCTTGTTACCGGACTCCTTGTGCAGTTCGAGAGCCATGTTGTAGTAGGCAAGCGCTTCATCACACCGCTCGAGCCTGTTGTAGATGTTCGCAACATTGATGTAGGAATGCGCTAGAACGGAAGTAGCGTTACACTCCTCCTTGATACGCAATGACAGAAGGAAATGCTCGAGAGCCTGGTCCATGGCGCCCTGTTCGAGATAGACCACGCCGATGTTGTTGTAGACCGCCGCTGCTCCAAGTCTGTCATCGATCTCGTCGAAAATTTCCAGCGATTTATTGTAGAAGGTAAAAGCTTCAATGTAATTACTGCGAGCCCAATGGGATACACCAAGCATTCTCAGGCTGATACCACGTTCTCTCTCGAGCCCCAGCTTCAGTGCCAGCTCGAGTGCCTCCGAAGCATACTTCTCCGTTTTGAGGGGATCTTTCCTGAACTCCAGGGATGCCAGGTCGTTCAGGGTGGCAATCAGCTCCTGACCGGGCGGCTCGGTTCTCAGCTTCTCGAGCCGGGAGAGTAGCTCACTTGTGTCACTGCTGGGCAACGACATTTCCCCCTTAACTGCCGCGGTGTTCCAGAACAACTTCTGGAATAATGAATACACCTCTTTGAGTATACCTAAGCGATATACATCACCGGCACTATCAGGACAAGCTCTGATACATTATTTCATCACTGAGAGTTCAGATGGTATACTCAAATCCTCAGTAAATACAATAACCGCTGATACAGTCTATCATCCTCCCTGGATCCTTTTCCAGGCTGCAGGACTCAATCATGCATTCACAGAAGGTCTGAACTCTCTGGGTTGGGTATCAACCGGATTGCCGCACGTCTGCTTCGATACTTGCCGGACATTGTAATACCAGAGACTTGTCTGTATGGTAATCCTGTTGTAGAACCATACAGTACAGGGAATAAATTCTCAGGAGGTTGAGATGCATACATTTACGAAGCTATTTGTTCTTTCTGCTCTATTATCCCTTATCGTTCTGCAGGGCTGCGAGAACGAACGCCCGACCGAGCCGCATGCTACCCCCCCTCCCGCTGTCCCCTACTATCCAACGGCACTTGGCAACACCTGGATCGGTCAGGTAGATGGTATGATGATCGGCGGACATGGCGACACATCAACCGTCAGCGGAAGGACATCCAGCAGAATCATCGGCCAGACGACGCATGCACAGGGGTTTGAACTCTGGACCCTGGAAGAGGTGGATAGCCTGATCTACTGGTCTCACGATACGGTTTACACCGAGATTGACACTTCGCTCGTCTACGTTTCCCTGAGCAGCAGCGAGGTTGGTGTATACGACGACACCGTTACAACAGAACACGAGATCCTGTTCAAACTCCCACTGACCGTTGGAGAAACCTGGACACCCTACGCCGACTATCCGACTGTAACCAGGGAAGTTATCAGTCTGACCGACAGCGTCACCGTACCCGCTGGCTCCTTCTCGGGCTGTCTCCGGATGCGTGACACCGATTTAATGAACCCGACGGTCTGGGTGTACTACTTCGCACCGGACGTAGGGCAGGTATTAATGATCGTTGACAGCACCGAGAACTGCCATATATCCAAGCGGCTCATGAGTTTCGTAATCAACTAGGAGTTTTTTACTCGACACCATCCCAGCAGTAGGTGCACAGATCCTCTTTAGGAAGCCCTATTGCCTCGACCAGGTCCTCGAGTCTCTGGTAGGTCAGGCTCGTCAGGTTAAGCCTTTCGCGGATGCTCTCTACCATTTCAGCGAACTTGTCCGAATCCGCATCGGCGTAGTCAGGGGCAACAACCTCTGCGGTATTCTCGAGTTCACTTATCGCCCTCCTGCCGGCAAGATCCAGGACGGATCTCGACCTCGAGAAATTGAGGAACTTGCAGCCGTAAATCAGTGGTGGACAGGCAGGCCGCATGTGTACCTCGCTGGCCCCTGCATCGTATAGTCTTCGAATGGTGTCCTGCAGCTGGGTACCCCTCACGATCGAGTCCTCGCAGAAGAGCAGCCTCTGATTCTGAATCAGTTCCTTTACCGGGATGAGCTTCATACGGGCTACCAGGTCCCGTTGTCTCTGATCCTGCGGCATGAAACTCCTGGGCCATGTAGGTGTGTACTTCACGAACGGTCTCCTGTAGGGAATCCCTGCTTCGTTGGCATACCCTATCGCATGCGCTGTACCTGAGTCGGGAATACCTGCCACGATATCGACCTCGACGTTGTCCCTCCTGGCAAGACAGGCTCCGCAGCGGTTTCGAACGTCCTCTACGTTTATCCCCATGTAATTCGAAGCCGGATATCCGTAGTAAACCCAGAGGAACGAGCAGATCTGACAGGCGGATTCAGCTGGCTTCTTCTGTTCATACCCATCCTGGGTAATAAGGACAATCTCACCTGGACCGAGATCATACCGATGCGTGTAATCCAGGTTCGGAAGGGCACATGTCTCGAACGTAGCCGCCCACGCTCCCTCTCTCTCACCAAGTGATATGGGGGTTCTTCCCAGCCTGTCACGAGCTGCGTAAACACCTTCTTCAGTTAACAGGAGTATTGAGCAGGAGCCCTCTATTTCCTCCTGGGCACGAGCGATTCCGGCGGTGAAGGAATCCTCCTGGTTTATCAGCATGGCCACTGCTTCCGTCGGGTTGACCTGTCCCCTGCCCATTTCGGTGAAGTGGCCTGCTTTCGCTCTGAAGACACTCTCTACGAGTTGATCGAGGTTCTGGACAACGCCAACGGTCACGATAGCGTACTGGCCCAGGTGGGAACCGATGATCAGCGGCTGGTCCTCGTAATCGCTGATAACGCCTATACCCATGTGTCCGTTCATCTTGACGATGTCGTCTTCGAATTTCGACCTGAACTGTGCATTGGTGATGTTGTGTATGAAGCGGGTGATTCCATTCTTGCCCTTTACCGCAAGGCCGCCCCGCATGGTTCCGAGGTGCGAATGGTAGTCAGTTCCGTAGAAAAGGTCTTCTACACACTCGTCTTTTGAGACAACACCGAAGAAGCCGCCCATACCGATCACCCTCCTGTTTTGCTTGGATACCCCCGGGAAGGTGCAATGATAACCCGGTACTCAACCGGGGTCGACACTGGTATCGCAGTCAGCCGGTAATGAGAGATATCATGTAAGGCTACCGAGTTCGTCAGGGACGCTCTTTCACGAGTTTTTCCATGATCTGTTCGAACGTAACAGTCCTTGCCCGCTCACATGCATCAGTGAACTCATCGGATGAGGGGTCGATATCCAGCCCGGTCACGAGCTCCATTATCATTCGCTGAACGAATTCCGAGCTGCCTGAATTCTCCATGCTGAATGCAAGAAGATCGAGGGAAATTCCCCGCTTCGAGATCTTCATGAACGCTTCGGCCAGTCCGATGACGATGTGAAGGAGTGAACGCACAACTGGATAGCCCGGTGCGTGTTCCAGTGCCCTGTAATAGTATTCAAAAGCCTTGTCGACATTGCCGGCAAGCATTACAGTGTCTGCCAGCCCGCAGATGCTGTCGATGAGCATTAGCGGTCTGTCCAGTTCAGTGGCAATCCCGATCATTTCGGAATACAGCTCCGCTGCCTTTTCGAAGTTGCCATCCTTACTCTCGAGGAACGCCAGGCTTCCGATATTTATTGCCAGCGCGCTGCGAAGCCCGAGTTCACGGTTCTGCTCGATACACAGCAGAAGAATCTTCCTTGCCTGCTCGATATCCCCCATTTTCCTCAGTATGTTGGCCAGATCGGAGCGCCCCACAGCGATCAGGCGCTTTTCTCCGAATTTTTCGGCAAGGACTACGCTCTCCTCGGTAATCTCTTTTGCGATTTCTAGGTTTCCCAGGCGGTAGTTGACTATTCCGAGATTCCCGAGGCAGATGATCTCACCGTACGTGTCATCAATCTCCTCGAGAGCTGCAAGACTCTCGGCATACATCTCGGCTGCACGGGCGTAGTTGCCCATTCTACGTTCCAGATTCCCATAGTTGTTGAGAACCATGGCTTTTACGAACAGATCCCCGGTACTTTCAACACACTCCATACTTTCGACAGCAAGTTCCCTTGCTTTATCGTAATCACCAGCGAGCAAATCTGTTGCGGAAAGCCGGCACAGTGTTGTAGCTTCGCCGACTCCGTCTTCCATCCTTCTGAAAAGGATCAGACACTGCTCGAAGTCCTCTACTGCCTCTTCCCTGCTCCCAACGAGTACCCTCAGCCATCCTCTGTTGAGCAGAAGATTCGCCATCACCCGGGCTTCAGCAGAAAAGAGAGGATCGTCTGTCTCCGGGACCTCTTCCAGGAAGTCGATCGTATGCGAGAAAAGCCGCTCACCTGCCCTGAACCAGCCGAGGGAAGTGTGTAAAACGTATAGACTCCTCATCGATCTGGTCAGGTCGGCAAATTTTCTGTGTTCGACCGCCCACTCCCATGCTGAACGGATGTTCTCTATCTCCGCACACATCCCGTCGATGACCTGCTTCCGCTCAGTTCCATTCAGCAAAGTCTTATTCTCTTCGAGGAAATCAATGTAGTAAAGGCAATGAAGCTCCCGGACAATGGAGTACTGCTCCCGGTCTTCCTCGAGTTTCGCTTCGGCATACTGCCTCGTCACCTCATGAATACCGAACCTGTCTCTGGAAATACGGTGAAGAAGCGATTTATCCACCAGCGATCCGATAAGTGGGAGGCTGGCCCCGGCAACTTCGACTGCTGCATTCCTGTCGAAACCACCACGGAAACATGACAATCCCGAAATCGCAGCTTTCTCCTTCTCCGAAAGCAGTTTCCATGAGTATTCGAATACGCGGCCAAGACTTCGGTGACGCCCCGGAACGTCCACCAGCGTGGTCTCGAGGAAATCCAGCCCCTCTCTCATCTCGGCGATTATCTCGGTGAGGTTGAGTACGCGCATCCACGAGGCTGCAAGCTCGATTGCCAGGGGCATACCGCCCACCAGGCGGCAGATTTCAGTGACCAGGGGGATGTTGTCGCCGTTCAGCTCGAACTCCGGCACGAGCCTGAGTGTATTCCTCTCGAACAGCCTTATGGCGCTATCGTGGCTGCTTCCGTCTTCCTCCACCCCGGTGGAATACCTCATGCCTTTGACCTCGTACAGCCATTCACCCCTGAGGTTTAGCCTCTGCCTGGACGTGACCAGGAATCTGACCCCCGGTGCAGCTGCAAGGATGTCTGCGAGAAGTCCAGCACCCTGAATGAGATGCTCGAAGTTGTCCATGACGAGGAGCATCTCTTTGTCCCGAAGGAAATTAATCAATTGAACCTGCAGATCCTCCTTCGAGTAGAAACCTGTTCCCACTGCCCCTGCGATCGTCTGCACCAGGTTATCAGGGTTTGTCAGGGGAGCCAGCCCCACGAAAAAGACCCCGTTGGAGTATTCTTCTATGTGCTCTGCTGCGACCTGGAGAGCTATCCTGGTCTTCCCTATCCCCCCGGGCCCCAGCAGTGTCAGAAGCCTGCACGAGGAAGAAGAGAGCAGCTCGTCTACTGCAGCGAGTTCAAGGCTGCGACCGATGAAATCCGTTGACTGGGGCGGCAGATTGTGCGGGTGCGAGTTCAGGGATCGAAGGGTCGGAAACTCCCGCACGGGAAGCGCTGCATGCAGCAGGGAAAAGATTCTACGGGACTCGGAAAGATCCTTGAGCATGTGCTCGCCCAGATCGCTAAGGCTTGCTCCTTCGGGCAGCTCCTTACCGTCAGCTGCGTTGTGAGTGAGCAGTATCTGTCCACCCCAGCCGGCATCCAGAAGCCTGGCGGTACGGTTCACCTCCGAGCCGAAATAATCGCTGCCCCTCTTCTCGGCCTCACCGGAGTTGATGGCCACTCTAACCTCCAGTGTGCCGATTGCACCCCAGTCCTCTTCCCCGAGAGCACAGAGAATGCCAATGGCGCACTCGAGTGGAGAGCCTTCAGCTTCATTCTCACCGAACACCGCGAATACACCGTCCCCGGTGTGCTTGACCACTCTTCCACCATGCTCTGCGATCAGCCGGCTCAGTATTTCGTCATGCCGTGCAAGGGCTGCGGCCATGTCTTCGGGATTCCGCTCCCAGTGCTTGGTCGAACCCGCTATGTCGGTGAAGAGAAAAGTCGGCACTCGAGGCTCCTGCCAGATCGATAGAAAATCCCAAGGGTCGAGACTCGCATCCTGTGCTTATCATAACCCGTAAGCATCCCCTGCAGAACAAGGGGATTCATCCATCATCAAGTCCACCTGTGCTTCCTTTCACTCCGTGCGATATCATATGCATCGGGTTATCTTATTCTGTCCTGGGAGTGGTGCGGCGTGACAGACTCTGATCAAGATCAGGCGGGAGTGAATCATGAGAATTCCGGACAGTCTTGTGATTGAGGACGGGGCTTACGCCATGGACGGCGGCACAATAGCCATCAATGTGAGGGACACAGAGGGTAACGAACATGACATATTGCTCCGGCAGCACATGTTCACCCAGGTCAGCGACCCGGACAAGCTGCCGGGCCGCCTGTACTTCGACGGAACTCTTGTCCCCGTCAGAGAAGAATGGGAGAGTCAGATCCTCAAGGCCCTGCGCCAGGCCCCGCTGAAGTCGATCTCCCAGGAGAGTATCAGCCGTGAGCAACGCCTGAATTCCGGTCCCGGTGTTATCGTCGGAGACGACATCAAAGAGTACATGTCGAAGATCGACGAGAGTCCCGTAGCCGCTCTCTCCCACCTGGTCAGGCAGCTGATAGATTACGTCGAATCAGCCGATTACGTTGAACTGGCCCGGAATCTGAATGCAGGGGAAGAATAATGAAGATCAGAATATGGATTCCCGCAGCACTCCTTGTTTCAGCAGGCGTACTCGTGGCAACCTGCCCAGCATGTGGCCACGCGGAGCAGACCGGTGAGGCTCCACCCGGAAGAAGCATAGAAGACGTGTGCACGCGTGACACCACGCATGATTCGGTGGAAGAGCTCACGGAGCTCCATGGAAAAGCGGAGCAGGAAATAATAGCAATCATGGGAGAGCCTGACTACGAAGGCGAACATGTACTACACCAGGGCTCCACCCTCCCCGAATTCTACATCGAGGTGCACAACACCTACGACCCGGACGATCCGGCAACCGAAGGTGTCGTCATACGGGAGTTCAAATGGGAATACGAGGGTTACAGCAAAGCCATTTTCCTGCACCTGGTCGGTGACGAATGGATGGTCCTGGAATCGGTCAGATGGAAAGACGGTGT
>CBDUZS010000057.1:0-16419 GCA_965371785.1 uncultured bacterium | reverse complement strand
CCGGTCAGGCAGTTGATGCTGAAGATCACCGGGGCTTTGTCACCGTTGGAAAGGCCGGAGAGGTTGGAGATGTAGAAGGAGGGGTCGGCCCAGCCGGTGACCGAACCATGGTCTCTGTGCTGAACGAGGAAGACACCGCTGTTGATGGAAGCAAGGATTCCGGAAGCACTGCCGTCCCATGTGATGTCAGAGGGGACGAGCTGTCCTGCGGACGGCAGATCGAATCGGTAGTAATAGGGTGGTGACTGACTCGTATCCTTCACGTACTCGCGCTCGACCGTTTTTCCGTAGATGTTCATGTACGTGTCGCGGACGGTCTCGCATGTAAAGAGGAACCATCGGGTTGAAACGATACCTCCGTTTGCCTGGAGCATTCCCGCGCAGAGGACGTTGCCCCAGAAATCGGCATCCATGAGCGGATCGAACTGCCATTTGAGAGACTTTGCCTCGACGATGGGATAGCTGTCAGTGGGAGTGACGAACCGTCCGTGGAATATGTCGGCCATGTAATCCGTGCCGTCGACGCAGAGGTATCTGTTGTCACTGTAGATACTGTTCGTGTAGTAGGGTGGCAGCTCTGGACTGTCACCTACGAAGAGAACGAACGATGGCGGTATGGTCCAGTTGTCGTATGCGTCCTGGATGTAGTCCTTGATCTCGGTTGTGGTCCAGGAACCTGCGGCAACGATCGCCGTGAGGTAGCCCTGGTCCATCTTGATGTCTATGAAATCGTCCATCATCGTGTCCACGAAGTCGTCGCCCGCGATTATCAGGAGATCTGCAGCATCGATATCGCGAGCCTCGCGAATGTTGAACGCCTTGACAGGTTCGCAGCCGGATGAGGAGATAGTCAACTGAGGGTCAGGAAGGATATCGGCGTTGACCAGGAACTGGTTGAATGTGGGCTGCCAGAATCTCGAGTTGAGCCTGGGGTCCAGTATGACCGAGCCCCCGAAATCGACTCTGACCCTGATTCTCCTGCTTGCCGTCAGCGCACCTGTTTCGGCATTCCAGGAGAAAGGCGTGATGGTGAAGCGGCCTATGGGGACACCCCTGAGAGTACCGTCGACGATACAGTAACTCGGTTGTTCCGGGTAGAATCCGGTCGAGTAGGCTGCGGGGACTACCGTGAAGGGAATCGGATCGTAGGAGCTATCGAGTGGAATCGGCTGCATCGGATAGGGAGTGTGGTACCCGAGATCGACGGTGTCGTTCATCTCGATCGTAATGTCGACCGCACCGTTGTTCGGAACCGCAGCGAGGAATGACAATGTGGGGAGCATCGGGTAACCCTCGTCGATGGCCGAGGGGGTAGTGCCGGGGATGTTGAGGATGCTGTAATCGATGCAATTCTCCCACTGGTGCAGTATCTCCACACCTGGAAGGGTCACTTCGAGAAGCATCCCGTCAGGTGTAGATTCCAGAACGGTCAGAGTTGCGGCGGATCCGTCGGGTCCGAAATCGATCCAGTCAGCCGATGCGGCTGCAACGAGAGCCATCAGTGCCAGAGCAAAGAGTCTCATCCCATCTCCTCCTGCCGGATTTATTGATACCTTGTAGTGGTGAAGCCCTACCATTGCAGTGCAGGTCAAGAAGGTGAAGTACCTGCACATTACACTGAATGTACAAATAGTACAATCCGTTCCCGCAGGCAATGTCCCGGCTGCTCACCGGCTCTTCTTCCGGATGCGATGCAGGTGTATATTGCTCCCGTCTCGAATTCCTGCGGAGAAAGAGGTTGCATTGAAAAGGAAGAAGAAAAAGGTCCTTATCACGGCTTCCGACAGGATCAGCAGACTTCCTCCGTACCTGTTCGCCGAGATGGACAGGCAGAAGGATCTGGCAGGAAAAAAGGGCGCCGAACTCATCGATTTCGGTATAGGCGACCCCGATCTGCCTACACCTGCGTTCATCGTAGAATCCGGGAAGAAAGCCCTTGATGATCCACGGAATCACAGGTATCCAAAGAGCGGAGGCAATCCGTTCTTCCTCGATGCTGCCCGTCACTGGATGAGTTCCCAGTTCGGAGTGGAACTCGGTGAGGATCTTTCCGTAGGAGCCGTCATCGGAACGAAGGAGGGGCTTGCCCACGTTCCAGCCGTCTTCGGGAATCCAGGTGACGTAGTGCTGGTTCCCAATCCCGGGTACCCCGTTTACAGGGCTGCCAGCATTCTTGCTGACTGCATGCCTGTTGATCTGCCGTTACTCTACGAGAATGGCTTCACACCCGATCTCGACGCCATCGAGCCAGGCATTCTTCATTCTGCAAGGATCATCTACCTCAACTACCCGAACAATCCGACCGGCGCGGTCCTGTCGATGGAGCAGATGGAGAAGATCGTCAGGTTTGCCCGGCTCAACGATCTCCTGATAGTCAGCGATAATTCTTACAGTCATATCCGATTCGACAACAGGGAACCCGCCTCTTTCCTCCAGGTCCATGGCGCCGGCGATGTATGCCTGGAATTCCACAGTCTCTCCAAGACGTTCAACATGACGGGCTGGCGCGCTGGATTCGTTGTCGGCGGATCCCATCTCGTGAGTACCTTCATGAGCTCCAAGGAGAACATCGATTCAGGTATTTTTGCGGCGATTCAACGAGCCGGGGAAACCGCTCTCCTGTCGGATCCTTCGGATATTTCAGATCGAGTGGAGGTTTACAGGGCAAGACGGGATCTGCTCATCGTTGGCCTGGAGAAGCTTGGCTGGGATATATTCCCTTCTCCGGCAACATTCTATGTGTGGGTCAGGCTTCCCAGAGGTGCTGATTCTATGACTTTTTCGAGAAAGCTCATCACCCATGCTGGAATAGTCGTCACCCCGGGCAGCGGGTTCGGTTCCTTTGGAGAGGGATACATCCGTTTTGCACTCACCGTTCCCGAAGATCAGATCAACAAGGCTCTCGGCAGGCTGGAGCAGCTCGAACTCTTCAGCCACAGAATGCTCAACTGGCTCAGGAAGAGCAGCGATTGAAGCTCACCCGCCAGCTCTCGATCGAGGGTATATCCCTCAGGGTAAGACTGGGTCTCCTTGCCGTTGAGAAGCTGTCCCCCGTTTTGGTGAGTATCGATCTGCAATGGCGTGGGATCTCCGACCCGGACAGACCTTCGGTAGACTATTCAGAAGTGTGCTCGAGAATCAGAGAACGGGAGGACAGGGTCTTTGTCTACATCGAGGACCTTGCGGGAGAAATCCTTGAAATGCTCTGCAGTTCATGGTCTGGTCACTGGAAAGTGTCTGTCTCGAAGCATTGTCCCCCGGCAGCCCTTCCAATCCTCCGAGCCGTTTGTACCCTGGAGGGAGACGGACTCTGAGGGGTGACCGGTTCGCGCTTGGTCTCGGCAGCAACCTCGGTGACCGGTACGTCAATATTCGCAACGCGGTTGGATCTCTCGTCGAAAATCGCTCCATTAACTCTTTCGAGCTGTCTGGTTTGTATCGGACCGAGCCGTGGGGAGAGGTCACGGGCGGTGATTTCCTGAACTGCGTCATGGTCGGTGAGTGGACGGCGGGTCTCGAAGAACTGAGAAGTATCTGCCTCGAGACTGAGCGAGCAGCAGGATCAGGAACGCTCAAATCAGGGACTGCCAGAACACTCGACATCGATTTGCTCTTCTGGGAGGGAGACCGGGTAGAATCGACCGATCTAGTTCTTCCCCATCCGAGGCTCCACCTCAGAAGATTCGTTCTGGTTCCATTGTCGGATGTATGGATAGAAAACGTACCCGGGCTGGATGCAACGCCTCTGGAACTTCTGGCAGAATGTCCGGACAGCGGCCATATTATCAACGTGATGGAGAAACCTGTACGCGGGGAATGCTGGTGAGGTCTGCGAGAGAGATATGACGGATAAGGCTTACGTTGTCGTGGAGGGACCGATAGGGGTCGGCAAGACGATTCTCTGCAGACAGCTGGCCGAGGAGTGGAATGCCAGGGAGGTTCTGGAGGAAGTGGAGGAAAATCCGTTCCTGCCCCTCTTCTACAGGGACAGAAAAGCCTATGCCTTCCAGACGCAGGTATTCTTCATGCTCAACAGGTTTAATTCTTCGAGAAAGCTGTCCCAGCCGGATCTTTTCTCCGACAGAGTGGTCTCCGACTACATGTTCGCGAAGGACAGGATTTTCGCCTCCGTTAACCTTTCTACCGAGGAATTCGAACTGTACAGCAGACTTGCCTTGATCCTCGACAGAGAGATACCGACTCCTGACCTGGTGATCTATCTGCAGGCTTCGCCCGAGATTCTGCTGGAAAGGATCGGCATGAGAGGAAGACCTTACGAAAGAGACATGAGCAGATCGTATATCGAGACCCTTGTCGATGCTTACAACGATTTCTTCTTCAGAGACAGGCTGTTTCCGACCCTGGTCGTGAACACGGACAGCGCGGATTTCAAGGGTGACGAAAGAGATTTTTCTACCCTTCTCAACGCTGTCAAAGATCACCAGGGTGGTATGGAAAGCTTCGTTCCCAGGCTCGAGAGGGGGTAATCCCCCGGTGGAAGTCATCCGAACAACATCCCATATGCGCGAATTGTCCAGAAAGTGGAAGCTGGAAGGGAATACCATCGGTCTCGTTCCCACGATGGGAGCTCTGCATCGCGGACATATCAGCCTGGTAGAACGGTCACTGAACAGTGCTGACAGGACGGTGGTGTCGATATTCGTCAACCCGGTTCAGTTCGGCGAAGAAGAGGACCTTGACGGGTACCCCCGGATGGCTGAAAGGGATTGCGAAATACTTCGGACTTCGGGAGTCCACGCTGTTTTTATGCCCTCCGAGGACGAGATCTATCCTGAGGGATACGCAACCTACATCGGGGTAGAGGGAATCACCGATACCCTGTGCGGTGAATACCGCCGGGGTCATTTCCGCGGTGTGACAACCGTTTGTCTCCTGCTGTTCCATATTATCGAGCCGGATCTTGCCGTATTCGGGCAGAAGGACGCACAGCAACTCGCGGTGATCAGAAGGATGGTCATAGACCTCCGACTGGAACTGGAAATAGTCGCTGTCCCCATCGTAAGGGAGAGCGATGGTCTGGCGATGAGCTCTCGAAACAGGTATCTTTCTCCCCAGTTAAGAGTGGAGGCAACGGCAATATTCAGAGGACTTTGCGCTGTTGCCGAGAGTGCCCGGAAAGGTATTCTGGATTCCGGGCCTCTGATAGGGAGTTTTGCTGCAGTGATCAGCACCAGCCCGAACCTGGCAGTTCAGTATGCAAGGCTGGTCGACCCGGAATCCATGCAGGACATCGAGAGTGTAACAGGCAGATCCCTGTTCGCTGTAGCGGTTCTTGCGGGAGGGACAAGGCTGATCGATAACATTCTGCTCGAGCCCGGCTGCTGCTCGATGGAGGTATGACTTGTACAGGTGTTTTCTTGGGGCGAAGCTTCACAGGGTCGTTATTACCGAAGCCGATCTTGATTACGTCGGATCGATTACCCTCGATCGTGATCTCCTCGAGTTATCTGGAATACTACCCGGTGAGCGCGTTCAGGTTGCAGGACTGGAGAGTGGAGCCAGATTCGAGACCTACGTCATGGAAGGTCCATCCGGAAGCGGAACGGTCTGCATCAACGGTCCAGCCGCTCTGCTCGTTGAAATAGGTGAGAGGGTGATCGTTCTCCAGTATCTATGGCTTGATCCTGATTCCTGCGAGATTCCCGAACCACGGGTGATCATGGCTGACGACAGTAATCTCAATCCCTATTTCGTACATTCGTGACCGCAGCGATTGTTCTCGCGGCGGGGCAGGGCACCAGGATGAAGTCCACTCTTCCAAAAGTCATGCATCCGGTACTCGGCAGACCCATGCTCACAAGGGTGATCGAATCGGCAAGGAGCGCCGGACTGGATGACATCGTCATCGTTGTCGGGTACGGTCGTGACGCAATGATTCCATACCTGGAGGACTCAGGAGTTCAATGGCAGATCCAGGAGGAACAGCTGGGTACAGCCCATGCCGTTCGCTGCGGTCTGAAGGATATGAATCCGGAGGAGGTCGTTGTACTCCTCGGAGATGTCCCCCTGCTACAGCCGGATACGATTCGTGACCTCATTGGCGGCAGGAGGCTGGAGAACGTTGCGGTAGCCGTCCTCACAACATGTCCTCCAGACGTGTCGGGATACGGGCGGGTCATGAGATCGAGCGGCTGTGATATCACCGGGATAGTCGAGGAACGGGATGCCAGCCCTCTACAGAGAGAAATCACGGAGATAAACACAGGTCTTATGGTATTCGATGGAGAGCATGTTCGAGGGTTGATCGATTCGGTTGAGAGCGCCAATTCCCAGGGCGAGTATTATCTTACGGATACGATTGGAATTGCCGTTGGTCAGGGGCTGAGGGCAATTGCCGTCAGGGCTCCGGACTGGAGGGAAGTGTCCGGCATAAATAACTCCGAGCAGCTGCTCGGTGCGACTCTGAGGCTGCGAGAGCTGACGGTTGCAGCACACATGACGAACGGTGTCACGATACCCGTCCCAGAATCCGTCTGGATCGAGGAGACGGTGAAGATAGGCGAGCATGTCTTCGTTGGCAGGGACTGCAGACTGACCGGCAATACGGTGATAGGGCAGAACTGCCGGCTGGGAGAAGGATGCATCGTGATCTCGTCGTCAGTACCCGATGGAACGGTACTCGATGCATGCTCCGTTGTAGGGGAGGTCCGCCCATGAACAGGCTCTGGGCACCCTGGAGGGCTGAGTATCTCAGAACATCCGGGAACGACGAATGCATATTCTGCGAAATGTGCTCCAATCCTTCGATCGACAGGGACAACTACGTACTGTACCGCAGTCCCGGCATGTTCATCGTCCTCAACCGTTATCCGTACATCAACGGTCATCTGATGGTCGTTCCCACCAGGCACGTTCCCGATCTGGGAGCGCTCGATGCACCGGAGAGGGAGGAGATGATGGATCTCCTCGTTCTCGCAGAGAAGGCTCTTGTGAGGGGCATGAACTGCATGGGGATCAACGGCGGCTGGAACCTGGGCAATTGCGCAGGTGCGGGAATAGAAGGACATCTGCACATGCACATGCTGCCCAGGTGGTCAGGAGACGTGAATTTCATGACGGTTGTCGGAAGCACCAGGGTCCTGTCCGAGTCGCTCGAGGACTGCTACGAGAGGATGCTGCCCCTGTTCGGAGAGAGCATGACTAACCCGCACGGAAACCGGTGAAAAATGCGGGCTAAACGGAGCAGATACCATCGCACTCCCTGGCTGCCCCTGGTGATCGTTATTGCCGCGGGAGCCTTTGCGCTGTCACTCCTGTACTCCCCTTCCGACTCGACCGGAACGGACAGGGACCCGCCCGTTTCACCGGAACCGGAACATCTCATTCCGGACTCGGTCAGTATCCGTGTTCTCAACGGCGCGGGGATAAATGACCTTGCCAGGACAGTACAGAGGTATCTCTCACGACAGGGTACTCCATCCATTTTCTATGCGCCTGAGGACCCCTCAAATGCGGACAGGATGAACTACGAAAACACCATCATCGTTTCCCATCTGGAGGATCTCACGGGGGCTGTTCTCGTGGCGAGGGAACTGGGTCTCACCGAAAGCAGTGTCATCTGGCAGGTTCCCGGTGAAGGCTCTCCGCCTGTGGACGTTACCGTGTATCTCGGTAAGGACATGGCTGATAATTCGTTTGCTCCGTACAGCAACTGAATCGCAGGAGGTTTTCTTGGCAGATATCGACGTACTCGAAGTAATGGTCGAGGCTATTCGCGAAAGGCATGGTTTCGACGTATGCGCCATGGATATGAGCGCATTCCCCCTGACGATGGATGTGTTCCTCCTCACCAGCGCCGAGAACAGGATACAGGGCAGAGCAATTGCCGATCACATCGAAAGAAAGGCAAAAGATATTGGACGGCGCCTTCATCACAGGGAGGGATACGAGGAGGGAAGCTGGATTCTACTGGATTTCGTGGACCTTGTGATTCACATATTCCTTCCCGAAACCAGAAGCTACTACAATCTCGAGATGCTCTGGAACGATGCGCCGAACTTGAGATACGAGGATGAAGGCATTGATGGATCCGATAACGTTACGGAATAACCTTTCCAGAATTCTCGGGGAATCCGTGAAGGATCTCTGGTCAATTGATTCGGAGCACATAGCCGTTACACCGGCAAGGAATCCGGATTTCGGCGATCTCTCGAGTTCCGTGGCAATGAAGTTGTCCAGGGAACTCTCGAAACCTCCGAAAGAGATAGCATGTATCCTTGTTGACAGTATTTCCGACGTGCTGCCATCGGGAACATCGGTTTCCGTTGCCGGTCCGGGCTTCATCAACTTCACTCTGTCTGATAGCTACCTTGTGGGAGTTCTCCTGGAGGTTTCCAGGAAGGGACTTGCCCCGCTTCTACCTGCTCCCGGGGCGGGAATGACGGCTCTGGTCGAGTTCGTCAGTTCCAATCCCACCGGTCCGCTGACGGTCGGACACTGCAGACAGGCTGTTCTCGGGGAGGCCGTATCCAGGCTTCTCGAGGCTCTGGGCTGGAAGGTCGAGAGGGAATACTATTTCAACGACACGGGAAGACAGATGCGTCTCCTGGGAGAATCACTGGCAGCCAGGTACGGACAATTGTCAGGTGTACAGATCGAGATTCCAGAGGGCGGCTACCTCGGGGACTACCTGATGGACTGGGCCGGGGATCTCATGCGTGAGAACAGCAGCCTCGAGTGGCCCGCGGATGCAGATCGGTTCGAAACCTTCGCACGAAGGAAAGCCATGTCGCTGATCTCTTCCGACCTGGAACTGATGGGTATCGAGTTCTTCCGGTACTTCACCGAGAGCGAGCTGATTCCCGAAAAGGTCGAGGAGGCAATAGGGCTGCTCAGGAACATCCGGATTGACGGCAGTGATCTGGTTTACGAGAAGGACGGCAAACTATGGCTCAGGCTTACCGCGCTCGGAAGACCCGACGACAGAGTGGTTGTAAGAGAGGATGGCAACTACACTTATCGGATGCCTGACATCACATATCACCTTGACAAATTCCAGAGGGATTACGCCCTCATGGTGGATATTTTCGGTGCAGATCATCTCGATACCAGCCGTGATGTCGTTGCTGCTCTGGAATGTCTCCTTGGCCGGGAAACCGTTCAAAGCCGTCTCAAGGTGATTATTCACCAGTTCGTCACACTCCTGCGGCATGGAGAGAAGATAAGGATGTCGACGAGGGCTGCGAATTTCGTGACGATGCGCTCCCTGGTCGAAGAAGTAGGATCCGCCGACGTCACCAGGTATCTGTTCCTCACGAGAAGGGCAGACGCGCACATGGATTTCGATCTCGATGTTGCCGTCAGCCAGTCGGAGGAGAATCCTGTTTACTACGTCCAGTACGCTCATGCAAGAATATCCGGGATACTGAGAAAGGCTTCCATTGCAGGAATCGGTCTTCCCGGGAGTACGGACGGGCTTGCAGAGCTCCTGAACGGTTCAAGGGAGAGAAGCCTGATGAGACTGATCGAAGCTCTGCCTGAAAGAATAGCTCAGGCAGGGGAGGTACTCGAACCTCACAGACTTACCGAAATGCTGGCAGAGCTGGCTGCAGCATTTCACACTTTCTATCAGCACCACAGGGTGATAGATACGGAGAAGCCGCTTCTTTCATCCGCAAGATTGTTACTGTGTGAGGCTTGCAGACGAACGCTCGGAGGGATGCTCGACGTACTGGGAGTGGCAGCCCCCGAGAGGATGTAACAGGCTGTACAACTGCAGTCGCAGTGAAAGGCAGTAAGCAGATGTCGTTGCTCGTAGTCGGTTCGATTGCACTCGATACACTAACCACGCCGGCAGGCAAGGTTGAGGATACACTTGGCGGTTCCGCCGTTTACTTCTCGCTTGCCGCCTGCAACCTCGATCAGATCAGGATGGTCGGTGTCGTCGGCCCTGATTTCCCGATTACGGAGAAACGGTTTCTCGACGAGAAAAGAATCGACACCGCCGGACTGATGACAGGACAGGGGCCAACGTTCAGATGGGAAGGGGTTTACGGGGAAGATTTCGGTGATGCCAGGACGATAAGAACCGAGTTGGGGGTCTTTGCCAGTTTCTCGCCAAGCATACCGGACGGTTTCAGAGATACACCCTGCATTTTTCTGGCCAACATCGATCCTCTACTGCAGCTGGAGGTTCTGGATCAGGTCAGGAACCCCGAATGGATCGCCATGGATACGATGAACCTCTGGATCGATCAACAGAGGGAAGACGTTCTGAACGTGATGACCCGCGTGAACATCGTCTTCGTGAATGCAATGGAAGCCAGATTGATATCCGGGGAGAAGAACCTGTTTTCAGCCGGCAGGCTCATTCTTGATCACGGCCCGGACTGGGTTGTGATAAAGCTCGGCAGCAACGGTGTCATGGTCCTCGGAGGAGAGACACCTTTTCTGCTCCACGCTGTTCCGCTCGAAAAGATCGTGGATCCTACCGGAGCAGGTGACTCATTTGCCGCCGGTATGCTCGGATACCTTTCCGGAGGCAACCGGAAACTCGATTTCCCTTCCATTACAAAGGGGCTTGCATACGGCTCGGTAACCGCCAGTTTTGCCGTGAGTGGATTCGGTGTGGAAGCTTTGAGAGACCTGGATAGCGAGATGATCGAACGCAGGCTCGATTTCTACCTTGCAACGAATCAGCTCGAGAGGTCCGCAAGATGAGTACGGTCAACGACTACAGAAAGAGCGGAGTCGATATCGACGAGGGCAACCGCGCAGTTGATATGATGAAGGATGCACTCAGGAGCACGTACAACGACAGAGTCCTTGGAGACGTAGGACACTTCGGAGGCCTTTACAGTGCCGAGTTTCCAGGTTGTGACAATCCGGTACTCGTAGCGAGTACGGATGGTGTTGGTACGAAACTCAGGGTTGCTTCGATGGCATCTACTTACCTTTCCGTTGGGAAGGACCTCGTGAATCACTGCGTAAACGACATTCTTGTGCAGGGAGCCAGTCCTCTCTTCTTCATGGACTACATCGCCTGCGGAAAGCTCGATGCCCGAATCGTCTCAGAGATAGTATCCGGGCTTGCTGCTGCATGCGTGGAGAACGGAGCGGTTCTCCTGGGCGGGGAAACGGCAGAAATGCCCGGATTCTACGCTGACGGTGACTACGACGTTGCCGGAACGATAATCGGTGTTGTCGACCGGGATGGGATTGTCGACGGCAGGGAGATAACTCCCTCGATGAAGGTTATCGGACTGGCATCTACAGGGCTTCATACGAACGGCTTCTCCCTGGCAAGGAGGGTTCTCTTCGAATCTGCGGGATTGAGTGTTAACGGCAATCACCCTCTTCTTGGTGACCGCACTATTGGTGAAGCTCTTCTCGAGGTGCACAGAAGTTATCTATCCTGCATCAAGCCGCTTCTCGAAGCAGGGATCGTGAAGGGATTATGCCATGTTACCGGTGGAGGTATTCCCGGCAACCTGTCAAGAATACTTCCAGATGATTGTGATGCAGTTATTTCCTGGGACTGGAGTGTTCCAGGCATATTCGAGCTGATTGCATCGGCTGGTGAAGTGAGCTCTTCCGAGATGCGAAAGGTTTTCAACATGGGGGCGGGTATGCTCGTGGTGGTTCGGGACGGTGACTTCGATATGGCGAATGCGATTCTCCGCGACTCAGGCGAGACTCCGTTCGAAGCTGGAGAGATCGTTCCCGGTTCCGGGGGAGTTGCAAATGAATGAACATGAGTCTGTTACGAGTTACAGCGCTCTTGTCGATAGTCTTGCAGAGCGCTCAGACTCCAGGATCCTGCTCGCCGTCATGGATGGAGTAGGGGATCTGCCGATCTCCAGACTTGGCGACAGAACGCCTCTCGAAGCCGCGGAGACACCCAACCTGGATGCGCTCGCACTGAAGTCGGCACTGGGAATGCATGTACCGATAGCTCGAGCAATCACTCCGGGCAGTGGCCCCGCACACCTTGCTCTGTTCGGATACGACCCGCTGATCTACTCCATCGGCAGGGGGATGCTGGCAGCGATTGGTATAGGGCTCGATCTCCGGAAGGGTGATCTCGCTGCCAGAATCAATTTCTCTACAGTCGATGACGAGGGAGTTGTGACCGACCGGAGGGCGGGCAGGATATCAACACGAATCTGCAGTGAACTCGTCGAACTGCTGTCGGAAATCGAGATCGATGGCGTAGAACTCCACGTTGCTCCCGTGAAGGAGCACAGAGCCTGCGTGGTCTTCCGGGGAAAGGATCTTGCCTCCTCCCTGACGGATGGTGACCCGGGACGGAATGGCAGAAAACCTCGAACCGTGACGGCTACAAACGAGAGAGCAGTCCATTCCGCCGCAGTGGTCAACGAATTCATTGACCGTTCCCGGATCCTTCTTCGTGACAGTCATCCGGCAAATGCGGTTCTTCTGCGGGGATTCTCTCTTTACAAACCCTTGCCGACAATGGAGGAGAGGTTCCTGCTCAGGGCTGGAGTGGTCGCGCTTTATCCGATGTACAAGGGCGCAGCTTCACTCGTAGGGATGGATATCCTCCCCTGCGATTCGGACAGCATCGAATGCGAAGCGGATTCGGTACGGAAGGCATTCTCGAGCGGTTTCACATTCGTGTTCATGCACTACAAACCGACGGACAGATACGGTGAGGACGGCAACGTGGAGGCAAAGGTAAGAGCCATCGAGGATTTCGACAGAATTCTGCCCGAGATGCTGGATGCCCGGCCGGATGTTGTTTGCATAACGGGTGACCATTCCACCCCATGTTCGATGAAGAGCCATAGCTGGCATACGGTTCCCGTATTAATCCATGGAGGTCCACAGAGAACGGGAGACTGCTCCAGATTCACCGAGCGGCAGGCGTCTCACGGTTCGCTGGGAACGTTCAAAGCACTGGAACTGCTTCCCCTGCTGATGGCTGCTGCCGGGAAGCTCAGGAAGTTCGGTGCCTGACCCGGGATGGCTTCAGCTCTTGTCGCGATATCGGGAGGAGTCGATTCTTCCGTAGCTCTCCATCGTTCTCTACAGCTCTTCGATTCCGTGAGAGCCTGTCACATCGACACCGGAAAAGGCTGTCCTCCAGAAGCCACGGCAGTTGCATCGTTTCTGAGGGTTGATCTGCATCAACTGAACGGAGTGGATCAATTCCTGAAAGCGGTTGTCGAGCCATCCCGTGAAATGCTCCTTCTCGGACGGACTCCGAATCCCTGCGCACTGTGCAACAGCCGCGTCAAACTCGCGCAGGCCCATGAGATCCTGGCAGTGGATGAAGTTCTGGTTACCGGCCACTACGCGGTTCACAGGGGTGATGGTCACCTCGAAAGGGGGGTCGATCCGTCCAAGGACCAGAGCTACTTCCTGTCCATGGTTCCCCTCGATATCATACGAAGATGTCATTTTCCTCTAGGAATCTCCCTGAAGGAAGACGTGAAGAGGGAAGCCGCTCGCGCGGGCCTTCCCTGCAAGGGTTCCGAGAGCATGGATCTATGCTTCGATCTCAACCCCGGAGGCCTGCTCGGGAGCCCTGGAGATATCATCGATACATCGGGTGCGGTCGTCGGGAGACATTCAGGGCTTGGTGGTTACACTGTTGGCCAGAGAAAAGGCATTGGCGCTCACGGCAGAAAGCTGTTCGTGATAGCACTCCTTCCGGAGACGGGACGGATAGTAATCGGTCCCGAGAAACATCTCTACTCGCGCAGGTGCACGCTCGAAGGGATGAACTGGCTCGAGCGCCCACAAGCTGATTCCTTTGAGGGGCTGATCTCTGTCCGGTACAGAAGAAGAGCCTGCCCTGCGAGATTCGATCTATCCGATACCGGTGTAGAAGTCCGGTTCCACTCGCCCGAGAAAGCTGTTGCGCCGGGGCAGGTGGGCGCCTTATATGTCGGGAGCCGTTTAATCGGAGGCGGTCTGATTACGGATGTGGAGAAGATGGAGGGAACCGAGTTTGTCAGATGAGATCCTCCTGGAAATCAAAGAGCTGAAGAGGGATCGCAAAGCGGTAATCCTTGCCCACAGTTACCAGCCCCCGGTAATCCAGGATATGGCCGACTACGTCGGTGATTCCCTCGGGCTCAGCAGGCAGGCAGCATCCGTCGATGCAGACGTCGTCGTCTTCTGCGGTGTTACATTCATGGCCGAGACCGCTCACATTCTCTCTCCTGACAAGCTGGTCCTTCATCCCGAACCTGATGCCGGATGCCCTCTGGCCGACTGTATCACGGCAGAACAGCTGAGAGAATTCCAGGCCCTTCATCCCGATGCCGACACGGTGGTCTACATAAACTCATCCACCGAGGTGAAATCGCTGAGCTATTCGTGCTGCACCTCCGCAAACTCCCTTGCAATAGTCGAAAGCACTCCTTCCCGCGAGGTAATCTTCGCGCCTGACTTCAACCTGGGAACGTTCATCTCCAGGAAAACCGGGAAAAAGATGCACTTATGGAAGGGTGATTGCTTTGCCCATTCGGGAGCCGATCTCGATGACCTGTTGCATCAGGCCGAACTCCATCCGAGTGCGGAAATACTGGTTCATCCGGAAACACCTCCTCCGTTCTGGGAAGCTGCAGATCACGTTCTCGGGACGGGAGGAATGATCCGTCACGTTGCTGCGTCAACCGTTTCGAAGTTCATAATCGGAACCGAGGAAGGCATGGTATACAAGCTTTCCACTCTGTACCCCGACAGGGAGTTCATTGCCGGGGGGAAGATTTACTGTTACAACATGAAGAAGATTACACCCGGACATGTGCTCAGATCTCTCCAGTCTCTCGAGCCACGCGTAACACTCCCACCCGAACTCAGGAAGGCAGCGCTGGATGCCGTTCTCCGCATGACGGAGCTGGGATGAGGGGTCTCGTAGCTGGAATCACTCCCAACTGGTATCGAAACGAACCTCCGAAGGACGAGGTGTACGGTCAGTGGATGTTCGGACTGAACCAGGCTTACGTCACACTCGTCGAGAATTCCGGATTCATTCCGCTCTGCATTCTTCCGATGATCGACGAGGATTCGGCATTGAGAGTGGTGGAAAAGGTCGACCTTGTCGTGCTCACCGGCGGGGGAGACCCCGATCCGGACCTGTGCCGCTGCGAATCGAATGGGGCGGGAATATTCGACAGAGGGCGCTTCCTCTGGGATGTGAATATCTACAGGGCTGCCAACGAGCTAGGGAAACCCATTGTAGGAATCTGCCTGGGGATACAGCTGATCGCCATGGCGGAAGGCTCTCAGCTTGTTTGGGATATCCCGGCAGAGGTCGATGGAGCGCTCGATCATGACGGATCGGCAGCCAGTCCCTGCCATCATGATGTAATGCTCATCGAGGGGACCGTTCTCCATGGTATCCTCGGTCCTGAGAGGCACGTCAGCAGCTTCCACCATCAGGCCGTGTGCGACCTGCCTGACGGATTCGTCGCGGCAGGCTACTCATCCGATGGCGTTCTCGAGGCGATGGAATCAACCGATGGAATGATTCTTGCCGTTCAATGGCATCCGGAGAGGGATTCCACCGGATCCGATATTTTCGGCGCTGTCCTCAGAAGGATGAGTGAAGGGAACCGGGGTTGCTCTACGTAAGCAATGCTCACCCCGTGGGAAGAATCTGGGGAAGCCTGAAGGGAGAGGACGGCAAGGCTGTTGGTGAGATCTGGTGGCTGTTCCATGACGGAGGAGGTTCGAGTTCGCTGAGAGCTCTCGACAGCGGTGAAGTGACATGTACTGCCGACTTGCTGGACGAGGGGAGACTCCCCGGAAACCCTTTCTTCCCGGTGCTTATTAAAACACTCCACACGGCTGACAGGCTCAGTGTTCAGGTTCACCCTGGAAAGGATGGCTCCGAGCCCTGCAAGGAGGAAACGTGGATAGTGCTCGATGCATCCCCCGGATCCTGGATGCTGTGTGGATTCAGCCAAACCTCGAGCCGGGAGGAGCTACTCGAATCCATCGATTCGGGGGAACTCGAGAGAATACTGGTGAAAATGCAGTTGCATGAAGGTGATGCGATCCATCTTCCACCCGGAACAGTGCATGCTCTGGGAGGAGGGTTGACCATCCTGGAAGTTCAGAGGAACTGCGATGTTACTTTCAGGCTGTTCGACTGGGGCAGGACCGGAGGCAACGGTTTGCCAAGGGACCTTCATCTCGAAGAAGGGCTGAAATCTGTCGATTTCGATCCTTGCCCGGGTCCTTTCTTTGCTGCCGGGGGAGTGCTGCCCGAAGAAGTTCTCGACGACGCAGTCTATTCGCTTACTCCTTTCGCAGGTCCGGGAGTAGTTGACATGCCTCCGGGAGGTGCATTCTTTCTTTCCTCGGGCACACTCTCTGCTCTGGGAACAGATATTAGTGCATTCTGTTGCTTGTTAGCAGATTGTGATGGTGGAACGCTCGAACTAGCCACCGGAGCACACGGATGGATTGTGGGAGTAAAAT
>CBDUZS010000056.1:0-16541 GCA_965371785.1 uncultured bacterium | reverse complement strand
TGGTGAGGGTGTTCTTGACCCAGGAGGTACCGCCACCATTGTTTGCGAACCAGTAAATCACGTCGTCGGCAGTTGAGGATACGACGACATCCCTGTCACCGTCGAGATCGAGATCGGATGCGTAAACGAACGCGGGAGCGTTGACAGTACCTATCCCGTGCTCGAGCCAGGTGTTCCCACCTCCGTCAGAGTTCTCCCACCAGGTAACCTCGTCTCCGATACTCGCAACGCCTACGATGTCCTGGTCACCGTCGAGTTCCATGTCAATCGTGAAGACATGAAGTGCGCCGCTGTAGCCCAGTGCCACGTACTTCTCGTTTGCATTGATAACCAGCGAGAGTTTCCCGGGTGTAGTGTCCCAGTCCAGATCGCTGCCGATGTGGAAGTCGTCTCCCCAGTTCGTAACAGGCCCGAGGGTTCCCGGTCCGCCGGCCCAGTCGGTCTGGATTGCGGAATCGGCAACTGACAGGTGAACGAATGTGCCAAGCAGGCACATTAAAACGAAATATCTCATAAAAGAACCTCCTTAAAACTATACATTATATTTTATCAGCTTCTTTCAATAAGGTCAAGTATCTCACTCACACACCTGATATATATCATTGTGCTCCTTTGCATACTTGTCGCGCTCGCTCAGTACGCAGCCGCAATAGGATTGCCTGTAGAGTCCGAATTCCCTGGACATCTCGACCGATTTCCGGTACTGGGGTCTGAAATCTCTGTAGAGGAATCTGCACCCGGAAAGTTGTGCTGCTCGATTTCCTGCCTTCAGTATGAGATCATGATCCTGCCATGGACTTACGGACAGAGTTGTTGCGAAGGTTCCGATTCCGCTCCTGGCTGCTTTGAGTGCCGTGGTTTCAAGGCGGTCTGTGAAGCAGGCAAGACATCTGTTCTCCGCGGACAACAGCATCGCGAGATTCTCCTCGAGAGGATACGTGTAGTCGGATATCAGATCGAATTCGACCCTGCCAGCGTAAGCTACCAGTGTTTCGAGTCTTCTACGGTTTTCTCTGTAGGGATGTATACCGGGGTTGTAGAAGTATCCACTGACTTCAAACCCTTCGTCCCTGTAACCGGGAAGAACAACGGTAGTACAGGGAGCACAGCATACATGCAGCAGCAATGAATCCGGCACTGAATCCCTATGACCTTTCTTCAGAGCGGCAGTGTTTCCTGCCCGAGATACGGCTTCCCCAAATGCCGGCAGGCTTTGCTCGTGGCAACCCTGCCTCTGCTGGTTCGGTTGAGGAAACCCGAATATAGCAGAAAAGGTTCCACGACATCGATGAGAGTGTCCCGTTCAGCGTTGAGAGTGGCGGCCAGTGCGGCCACGCCGACTGGACCTCCCGAGTACTGGTTCACGATAACGGATAGGTACTTTCTGTCCAGCGAATCGAGTCCGGCTTCGTCAACACCATGCAGATCCATTGATTCCACCACCGTGTCGACATCGATTATCTCCTGTCTCGAGACCTGAGCGTAGTCCCTGACCCTTCTGAGAAGCCTGTTCACTATTCGAGGTGTGCCCCTGGCGCGGGTGGCAATGGTCAAGGCTCCCTCAGCCGTAAGGCTGACTCCCAGCAGACAGGCGGAACGCGTTACGATTGTTTGAAGATCATCATCGTTGTAGAAATCCAGGTGGAGGGCCATTCCGAAGCGATCCCTCAGAGGTCCGGTGATGAGCCCGGCGCGTGTGGTTGCTCCGATTATCGTATACCTTGCAAGCTCCAGCCTGACCGTTCGGGCGTGGGGTCCGGGATCTATGATGAAATCGATTCTGAACTCCTCCATTGCCGGGTACAGGTGCTCCTCTACAATTCTCGGCAGCCTGTGAATCTCGTCGATGAACAACACGTCACCGTTTTTCAGATTCGTGAGAATACCCATCAGGTCGACTGACCGTTCGAGAGCAGGGCCTGAAGTTGTAACGATGTCCGCGCCCATCTCGTGTGCAATCACGTGGGCCAGAGTTGTCTTGCCAAGTCCGGGGGGACCGTGGAACAGCAGATGATCAAGTGGCTCGGATCTTTCCAGAGCGGCCTGTATGGCAATGTTCAGATTGTCCACAGCCATTTTCTGACCGACATATTCCTCGAGGCAGGACGGTCGAAGGGAGCTGAGGATCCTTTCATCACCGTTATCAGCCGTTGGCGACAGGATAGATTCTCTGCTCATACGCTTCTGCCTGCCTTCATAACCTGTCTCACCAGATCCGACGAGCCGGCTTCCGGACCGAGTTCGTTCGAAGCCCTCCTGATCAGTTCTCCGACCTCTGAGGCAGGAATGCCTAACTGGATCAGCACCGCTCTCGCTTCGTAAAGTGCAGAAGAGGTTGAATCCCCGGCCTCGGGCAGTGAACCGTACATGGCGGCCATCTGATCCTGGAGCCTTGCCACTATCTGTTTTGCTCTTGCATTCCCTATGCCCGGAAGCGATTTGAGAAGAGCGGTATCCCCCGCGGCAATCGCGCATGCGATTTCCGATGCAGGTCTCGTGAGAGCTTTTACTGCTGCTCTGACGCCGACACCGGATACGGAGATGAATTTCTCGAAGAATTCGCGATCGGACCCGTCAGGAAAGGCAACGACCAGTGGAACGATCCTGTTTCCTTCAGACTGGAGGTGGAAGTAGACTGGGAAATTACCTGAATATCCCGGAGAAAGCGTTCGCAGAAAGTACGCGGGAGCAAGCAACCGCAGCACGAAAGCACCCGATTCCAGAAAGATGTGCTGATCATCGAGCCGTTCCACCCGTCCCCTGATACTCTCAAGCATAGCGTTCCATCTCCATGGCTGCTATCGCTGCGGCAAGGGCATCGCTGACGTCCAGAGGTTTTATCTCCCCGGTAATCCCGAGGAGGTGTTTTACCATACCGTTCACCTGTTCCTTGCTTGCTCTTCCGTTTCCCGTGACGAGTTTCTTGATCTTCGTAGACGGTAAAGGCTGGATGCGGACACCTCTTTGCTGAGCGGCCAGAACTAGTACTCCCCTTGCATGGGCCATCGTAATAGCGGTAACAGGATGTTTGTAATGGGAGTACAGCTTTTCGAGCCCCATTAACCCGGGATTGAAACCGTCCAGGACTTCGGCAAGTCCATCGTAAAGCTCTGCAAGCCTTTCGGGAAAACTCTGCCTGGCGCTGGATCTTATCGTTCCGGCTTCTACCAGTCGAGGGCCGCCGGGAGCGGGCTCGATGAGACCGTAGCCGGTTACGTTGAGTCCGGGATCGATACCCAGGATCATCCTGTCTTGCCTTTCGATGTTAACCGGACATCTCGAAGTTAGTGTGGACGGCCTGTACATCGTCACTCTCTTCGAGCTGTTCGAGAAGTCTGAGTGCCTGATCGGCTTCTTTCCCCTCGAGGACGACGGTGTTGGATGGTACCTTTGTGACTTCGGCACTGCTCACTTCTATTCCCGCACGCTGGAGAGATTCCTTTACGGTGAATACATCCGCCGGGGAAAGGGTGACTATCACGACGTCATCAAATGTCTGGACGTCTTCCGCTCCGGACTCGAGCCCTGCCTCCAGGATTGCGTCCTCGTCATACATCTTTCCATCTATCGCAATCTGCCCCACACTGGTGAATATGTAGGCAACACTGTTCCGCGAACCCAGGTGCCCTCCACCCTTCGAGAGTATGTGTCTTATCTCCGCAGCGGACCTGTTCTTGTTGTCGGTCAGGACCTCGATCATGATCGCGACACCACCGGGTCCGTAGGCTTCGTAGGTCATCTCCTCGTAGGAAACGCCCTCGAGTTCACCGGTCCCCCTCTTTATCGCTCTGTCAATGTTGTCAGAAGGCATGTTATGGGATTTCGCCGTTTCAACTGCCACTCTGAGCCTCGGATTCGAATCGGAATCACTGCCTCCCTGCCTGGCGGCGACCGTAATCTCCTTGACAAGACGGCTGAATATGCGCCCGCGGGCAGCGTCGGCCTTGCCCTTCTTATGCTTGATGGAACTCCATTTATTGTGTCCCGACATTTCGATCCCCTCTAGCTGCGATCACAGGTCCACCTGTCATTCATGCCTGCAACATATCTCAACCGGTGAAAGAACGGTCAAGAAGAGATGCCGAACCATGTGCATATCTCGTCCCAGTCCGGCATTGATGAAAAGGGGATGGCTACTCCGGAATCAGAGATCATCAGGCTGATGCTGCCAGGCAGGCAGGGCAGGGCAAGCAACCTGCATCCGGAGGGCTGAAAATCGATATCCACCATCGCAAGGTAATCCGAACCGGCAACCTCAATCCCTACCGCAACACCTCTCGCGAGTTCCATCGCGTCGGCAATCGTGGTCGTCCCGCCTGCAACGAGGGGAAAATCCATGTCCGTGATGGGAAGCAGCGAAGGCCTGCTTCCGTCCAGGAGGACACCTGTCGACAGGACTCTTGTCGTGGCAAAGGCGGGAAGTATTATGGACTTGCCCTCGACTTCGCGCCATGTCGAACTCAGGCCCCGCTCATGGTGAGAAGTGAAATATCGAGGCCCGTCCGAACAGGTTCTCTTGTTTTCCATCCGCGTCACTCTGTTCCTGACTTCTACACTCGCCTTTACTTCCCAGAATGGAAGGTGGATGGAGCCTTTGGCCCCACCGGCGCTGATCAAGGCTTCCACTCTCGAGAGCCCGTCATCGGATACCCAGCATTTCCCGCAATTCGAGCAGAAGAAGATCGTATCGGATGGAAGCCCGGAGAGCTCTGATCCGCAGTTGTCGCACGAAAGGAGGATTACCGATCCTTCAGATGACATGATCACTTCCGCTTTCGTCAACGGACTGCAGTATTCCGAGCAGTTTCACGGAGCCTACGGCCAGAGCAGCAAATGCGATGATTCCAGTGAGAAGACAATTCCCCGTACCCGGCAGTGGTGTCCCTCCAGGAGCGAGCCCCGTGAAGTAATCGACTGCTCCCGGCAGTATCCCTGCCCATAAGGTTCCGATTCCGGCAGCTATCACTGCTTTGTCGAGTTCCCTTCCAGGAAACCTTCCCCTCAGAATCTGCCCGGACATTCCATCGATGACAGCCTGAAAGGAACGGGAATCGCATTCGAAATCTATAACCCAGAGTGGATAGTAGATCAGGCAGTTCCGATGACCGGTCACGACCGAGAATTCCCACCGCTGTTCGAGCCCCCGCCCCACCGATGAGGCCAGCCCGACCAGATACTCCTCTCCCTGCCTGCAGGCTTCTGACAGGGATACGGACGGATCAACGAAAACGCCCTCAGGCATGTTTCGTTTGTCGAGAATCTGCAGCCCGGGGGGAAGTCCTTTCCTCTGTATGGCCATTCCCTGCATTGACATCTGAGCTCTTGACGAAAGTGAAGGAATTCCGAGAGGAGTGAGATCGGCTCCGCTGATGTTGACGCTGCCGGACAGCTGTATCTCCCGCTCGACCGCATCGGAGCCGGTTCTGATCTTCCGCTTCGTCTGGATCACAGACCACTGGGAGTCATAGCCGTCAGTAGATGTGATCTGTACGTCCTCCTCCCTGTAAACTGGTTCGATACCGAGGATGTAGCCGCTGGCCTGGCAGGTGATACGCCAGTAAGGCACGTAGAAGAGAACGGGTTTACCAACTCTGGAGCGACCGGCAGCACCGGGATTCAGTGACTCCAGCTTCCGGCGGACGGTTCTCAGTGACTGCATCCCGGTCAGACCCGAAGGAAGAACGTACGATCTGACTGCACTGGAGATGAGAAGGCTCGAATCGCAGTTCGGACAGATCGTATGCGTATCACCCTCGGCCAGAGAGAGTGGTCCTGCACAGGAAGGGCATTTGAGTGCTATCAGAACTTCACTGCCCACTTCGGAGCCCCTTCCGGAGAAGCCCCGCGAGTACAACGGCTCCCGCTGCGGCAAGTATCGAGAAGAAAATGCTGCTGAACATGCCTGCTCCGCCTGACCTGAGAAGGATGTAGAGCAAAGCGGAGGGCAGAATACCCCATGCTAACGCTGTTGATGCTGCCCTGACCGTACTCCGCGATGATTCCACCCGGGCATCCAGAGGATTGGCCGTGAGGAGCTTGCCGGAGACTCCGTCCACCAGGACTCCATGGCTGTACCCCTTGCCGGAAAGCATTACTAGAAAGAAAGGATGGAAAACGATACTCCCCATACTGTCAGAGCTTACTTCATCGACGGGGATAACGATCTCAGGCGGCAGTTCCCCTTCATCCCAGATCGTTCTGTCTCCGGACGGTGGAATGTACTCCAGGAGTTCATCGAACGGCTGGTTGAAGACCGGAACGAGTCGGTCACCCGTGCCGGTGTAGGGAAAGTACCTGAGCTGAACGGACTCGACGGCTCCGGGTGGAAACAGCCTTTCGACCTGTTCACGTTCCTTGACAGGTTTCACTACGGATGGCATGCCGCCATCCGTTCTGACTACAACGGAAGCCTCGCAGTAAGGACATCTGAGGTAGAAATCGTTTTCGAGCACCCGCAGCGCTGCACCGCACTGTGTGCACCTGACCCTCATAAGCCACTCCGGCTAAGACCGCTGATATCGTCCATACAGGGCTATCTGGTTACTATAAGCCGCTGTACAACCTCACAACCGTCCGTGGTGAACCTGCAGAAGTAGATGCCGTCGGGAACAACAGAACCGCTACCACCCACACAGTTCCAGTGTATCACTCCCGAGCCGGGGCTGAGGAGCATGTCGCTCAGATCGCGGACAACCCGCCCAGAGAGGTCGAATATCGCGAGCCCCGCGTTACCAGCATCTGCTGCGGACACGGTAACCGGAATCGCAGCAACCGAAGTAACCGGATTCGGTGAGATGGTGCCCATAGTCGAAGTCATCGGCAGATTTCCCTCATCCTCGATTCCGGTGCTCTGAACGAGTGCGTATTCGGGATCGGACGGCCAGCCGGGACCGAAGTCGGAATCGATAGCAAACGCACGGAACCAGTACTCTCCCTGCGGATGCGACGAGAACGTGTAGGAGCTTGCAGGAATCGCTGTGTCTACGAAATCGTTCTCTTCCCAGACCTCGACCTTGATGTCATCTATGTAGAGGTCGCTTGAACTGCCATAGGTTTCCCAGCGGAACCTGAGCGTTTCACCCTGCCATTCGTCCAGTTCGTGAACGTTCAGCCTCCATGTCATGTCATCGCGTGTGAAGGTCTGGAGGTAGTACCAGTTGGAACCACCGTCGGGAGAAACTTCGATTGCCCCCTGGCAGGAACCGTTTGGGATATCGTACTCGGCCCAGAAGCTGAGCCTGCCGCCACCGTTGGCTGGAATGGCAACTGATTCAGTCCATGTCATGGTTCCGGTGCCGTTTGAGACGTAGCACTGCGATGGAGAGTGGTACTGGGAGGATGTCACACTCCAGTTGTTAAGCGTAAAGGGACCGGAAGCACCGTTGTCATCCAGAGGTACACTGTATCCCTCGAGTCTCTGCAGGCCGTACGACGTTGCTCCCGAGACATCGGTCCAGTCCACCATGAAAGCAGGAGTTACGGAACCAATGGTGCTCACCACCGGTGTGCCAGGTACGTGCGGATCGTAAGGACAGCCCGCCAGAAATGCGGTTACCAGGTAGCTGCGGAGGTTCCGCCGGGTCAGCTTCACGACTTCGGTCGCCGAGGGCCAGAACCCGGCAAAGTCCCCCCCCGTCTCGTGGTTCCAGCTCATCGCACCGTAAAGACCGTAGGCATGGTCTCTTGTATTGCCCGAGCTGTAGTAGAGAATCTCCGCTGAAGGACCGTGGACCTCACCGGTCGCCCACTGGACCATTATCTCTCCCTGCGTAGCGTACTGCGTGACATGGGTTGTTGGGTCGTCGGTCCAGCCCCAGGGGTAGATGAGAATGTTGCCGTACGTGTGCGTAGAGTGCATCTGTGCCGGGATGTGCGTCTGCCAGAAGGCATCTACGTTCGACGCCTCGGGCTCGCTCAGCGGGGCAGTGCCCCTGTACGTGCTCGAACCCGGGCTGCCGCTCGAGCCTGCTCCTCCCCAGGCAACCGACCAGTTCCTGTTGAGATCGACACCGTCGCCTCCGGCAGACCAGTTCATGTTCTTGCGGTGCATGCCGCTGCCTCCGGGAGACGTGGATTCGTTGTAGACCCAGCCATCGACGTTGTTGCAGGGAAGGCACCATATCTCCCTGTTCTGCAGCAGCCATGTGGCCTGGAATCCGCAGAAGCCGTCCCGGTTGTAGTTCTCGCACAACCATTCCATGAAGGACTGTACGTTCAGCATCGCTACGCCTTCACGGGCATGGATCAGACCGTCGTACCACGCATTGGCCATTGATGGGTCATCGGCGAAAAAGCTGTTGTTCTCCGAAATCTTCATCACCAGCTGAGGTCTGCCCTCGTAAGTGTTGCCTATCGATGTCGGGGCACTCGTGATATCCGGATAGAGTGAGTGGAGCTGGGCAATCCATGTCTGGACTTCGTCCCAGGTCATGAATCCTCCCATACTTCGGCCAGCCATCTGAGAGGAGTAGAACCTCTGCAGATCACCGATCCTTGTCGTGCAGAAAATACCCCGTTCCATGAGCACCTGAAGATCGAATTCGTTGGCAACGAAATCAACCGAGCCGTCGTCGTAGACATGAACCACTTCGACACCGACGTCTGCGAAGATTCTTGTCTCCATCTCATTGAGCGGGTTGAAATACATGAGTGAGTACGTTGCGGACCATGAGGAGGTTACGAGAAGAAATGTTACCAGCAACAGGTTACGCATATCAATCCTCTTTCTTACGATACGGAACGATCAGGTATGGTAAACCTCTACGAATATGTTTAAGGTATAATATCTTCGAACCGGCTGGTACACCACCGGAGAGAACATCTCAAAACGGCATACGGAGGTTGAATGAACGACTTCGGGAAACGGATACGCCAGGGAATCCCGGATCGCATTCCGGATTCACCAGGAGTTACGGAAGGAATCAGCCACGCACCGGCAAGACCTGATGTTCTCAACGCCGCTGAGAAAGAACTGGCCGTGTCAAACGCACTGAGATATTTCCCCCGTGAGTGGCACTCAGAGCTGGCCCGTGAATTCGCCGAAGAGCTGAAGCTGGACGGGCGTATATACATGAGACGGTTCCGCCCCGACTACGAGATAAAGGCGAGACCTCTAAACGATTATCCCGCTCGAACACCGCAGGCTGCCGCAGTAATGCTGATGATATCCAACAATCTGGACAGCGCCGTGGCTCAGTATCCGGAAGAATTGATCACCTACGGCGGAAACGGGACGGTCTTCCAGAACTGGGCTCAGTACCTGCTCACAATGCGATACCTGTCGGTGATGACCGAAAACCAGACGCTTGTTCTCTACTCGGGACATCCTCTCGGACTTTTTCCCTCGAGCTCCGATTCACCTCTGCTCGTTATCACGAACGGCATGGTCGTGCCTAACCACAGCTCTCCCGATGACTACAACCGTATGGCTGCGCTCGGCGTCACTTCGTACGGGCAGATGACCGCGGGAAGCTTCATGTACATTGGCCCGCAGGGAATCGTACATGGAACCACAATCACACTTCTGGGCGCGGGAAGAAAGTACCTCGGTCTCGAACCGGGCAGGAACCTGGCCGGGAAGGTGTTCGTAACCTCGGGCCTTGGCGGGATGAGCGGTGCGCAGGCCAAGGCATCCGTAATTGCCGGGGCCGTAGGGGTAATAGCCGAGATCAATCCCGACGCGCTGTACAAGCGCCTCGAGCAGGGCTGGCTCATGGAAGCGGAGGAGAACATCGACAGGCTTCTCCTGCGCGTCGAGAGAGCTCTAGCCGACTGTGAACCTCTCTCAATCGGTTACCTCGGAAACGTCGTCAATCTCTGGGAGAAGCTGGCAGCCGAAGGAATCCCCATCGATCTGGGAAGCGATCAGACTTCCCTTCACAACCCCTGGCTGGGTGGGTACTACCCGGCAGGATTCTCGCTCGAGGAGTCGGATCGAATGATGGTTGCCGATCCGGAGGGTTTCAGGCAGGCAGTCCGTGAATCTCTCTGCAGGCAGGTTTCTGCGATCAACACCCTTCACGACTCGGGCATGTTCTTCTGGGACTACGGTAACGCTTTTCTTCTCGAGGCTTCCAGGTCAGGTGCTCCGGGCATAGTCCGTCAAGATGGCACATTCGCTTACCCTTCCTACGTGGAGGACATCATGGGACCTCTCTGCTTCGACTACGGTTTCGGACCGTTCCGATGGGTGTGCACTTCGGGCAGTCAGGAAGACCTCCACAAGACCGACCGGATCGCGGCGGACATCCTGGAGGAAATGGCCGGGACCGCTGATGAAGAGATCAGGCAGCAGATACTCGACAACCTGATGTGGATAAGACAGGCTTCGGAGAACGAACTCGTCGTGGGCTCCCAGGCGAGAATACTCTACGCCGACAGAAAGGGAAGGATCGAAATCGCCCGTGCTTTCAACAGGGCAATCGCCGAAGGTGAACTGGAGGGTCCGATCGTACTCGGACGGGATCATCACGACGTCTCGGGTACTGACTCACCCTACAGGGAGACTGCGAACATTCGCGACGGAAGCATGTACACCGCGGACATGGCTGTACAGAACGTGATAGGCGATTCCTTCAGGGGCGCTACCTGGGTCTCCCTGCACAACGGAGGCGGCGTCGGATGGGGCGAGGTGATAAACGGTGGATTCGGGCTTCTGCTGGACGGTTCAGCCGACTCGGGAGAGAGGGCAGCAAAAATGCTCTCCTGGGACGTTTCCAACGGCATCTCACGCAGATCATGGGCCGGGAACGAGGGCGCGATTTACGCGGTGCGAAAGGCGATGAACGCGGAGCCGGATCTCGAAGTGACCATTCCCGGTATTGCTGACCGGGAGCTTGTATCCCGTGCTGTTGATGAAGTATTCAACGATTGATACGTTCCTGAAAGGAGTAACCTGAATGAAATTTGTCTACGTACTCATCCCGGTCATTTGCCTGGCAGCGTTTGCAGGCTTCACCGAGTTCGGCGCTCACGGAGGCATTATGCTTCCCTCGGGAGATGCCGGAGATTCCTACGACCTCAGTCCGATGATAGGTGTCAACCTGCTCGTCCACATGCCTAACATCGCAGTCGAGGGAAGCGCCAGTTACGTGTTCCTGGGAAGTAACCTCGATGAGAATGACTGGTCGGCATACCTGGTCCCGATTATCGGGGGAGTGAGAAGCTACACCGGAAACCTGTTTCTCGGTGGTGGCGGAGGACTCTACCTCACCCACGTCGAGTGGCAGGCAGATACCGGAACCGTGAGCAGTTCCGACACAGATCTTGGTGCATACGGCAACGCGGGGACGATCATCTCCATTGGAGGCACAGACCTCGAAGCAAGTGCAAAACTGCACTGGATCTCCTTCGACACCATCTGGTTCTCACTGACTCTGGGAATCTACTTCTAGACCCGGGTTCACTTACCGAGAGAAGGCCCGGACATCCGGGTCTTCTCAGTCGTTCAGACCTTCCTCGTTTCGTTGCTGATGCCTCCTGAGGTGAAGAAGACCCGCCGTGATGAAGCAGCCTGCCGAAACCAGGAACGTGTCGGTGTATCCGCTGAAGGTAAACAGCAGGTTGCCCAGAATGGGCGCAAAGAGCCCTCTTATCGCCGTCATCGTGATGTGAAGACCCTGGTAGGTGGCAGCCTGACCTTCGGGAGCGAAATGCAGGCTCGACATGTTCCAGGATATCATCACCCCTGCCATTCCAACGGCAAAGATCGCGTAAGACAGGTAGAAGAACGCCTTGCCGAACTCCGGCAGAAAGCCTCCGACCATCATCGCGAGGGGATAGAACCCAAGGATGATGCACACGGTCCCGGTGAATCTGAACGGATGTATCCTGTCCACTCTTGCGCCCATGAAAGGTCCCAGGAACAGGATACCCAGCTGCCCTATTACGCCTCTTGCCATGGCGTACTGCTCGTAGGAGAGGTGAAGGACATCACTGGCAAAGAATGGAATGGATGGAAGAACCGTCATGAAACCGATACCGTACAGCATGAAGTAGGCTTCGAACCGGGCGAATTCGGGGTCCTTCTTGAACACGCCGAAGAGCTTGTGGAAGAAACCGTCTTTTTCGCGTGATACGTCCGGATCGGCACGTTTCATACCCCTTGCCATGAGGGCAAGGAACAGCGCATGGCCCGCACCGAATACACCTTCGGCAATGAAAAGTATTCTATAGAACTGGAAATCGGCATCGAGAAGAGTTCCCACTATCATCGTTGCCGGCAGGCTGAACAGCGTGAAGACACTCATCCCCCAGCCGAACAGGGTCGCTCTGCGGCCGCGGCCGTACCTGTAATGGATCACCGCATTCTGACCGGGAATTATGACACTGTTGCTTGCGAAGTAGAGGACGAGCAGCAGGAGCATCACGTTCACGTTGCTCGAGAAGAACATCAGGGCTATGGGAAGCCTGAAGAAAATCCCCACCAGCAGCATCGTGCTGAAGTAGGATCCTTTTCGGTCCAGCCAGTGGCTCACGAACACCGAAAAGAGGTTGCTCACCGGCCATATCATCGTGAGCAGCGTTATCTGCCAGATGGACGCGTGCAGGCCTCTTGTCGCGATGTAGTCGTGGTTGAGCATCACACCAGCGGCAACCGCCCCCAGGATGGAGGAAGTGATGTGCAGCCTGAACGCTCTCTTCTCATCGCCCTTCAGAGAGAATATCAGGTGCTCTCTATCCTGCAATTGCGGGATCAGCCTGGCAAACAACGACATCTACGGGTCCTGTTCCGGTCAGCCAACGATTCCTGATGACTTGAGGTACTCGAGGATCCGGATTGCGGAATCATCGGCGGAGTGAAGATGAGTCTTCAGATGAATCTCGGGGTTCAGTGGTTCTTCGTAGGGTGCCGATATACCGGTGAATGACGGTATTTCGCCACTCCTGGCCTTGACGTACAGCCCTTTGGGATCACGCTCCTCCGCTACCTCCAGAAGAACGTCAACGTAAACCTCCAGAAAATCCTTCTCCCCCTGAATGGCTCTTGCAGAATCTCTGTCCTCCCTGTAGGGGCTGATGAAGGCAAGAATGTTGACGATGCCGAAGGAGGTGAAGAGTTTTGCGACTTCCGCTATCCTGCGGATATTCTCTTTCCGATCTTCCGGAGAAAAACCGAGATCGCTGTTGAGCCCATGCCTGATGTTATCGCCGTCGAGAATGGCGGTTCTCACGCCCATTTCGTGGAGATACCGCGCAAGAATGTCTGCAATCGTGGACTTTCCAGATCCGGATAATCCGGTTAGCCATATCGTTGCCCCGCGGTGACCGTTGAGGCGCTCACGATCGGCTCTGTCAACAACATGATCATGCCAGGTTATGTTCTTCCCGGCCGCATTGCTGGAATCCATCTCAGCCCTCACATGTTTAAGGGTACGGTTCATTGAAAACTTGACTATCATACAGTTTCCGATGAACCAGAGCCATCAATCCGTTTAAATCCCTTAAGGAGTGTATCGTGGTCGATAGAGAGCTGATCAGCGCAAATCTGGACAACTGCCTGACCTACACGGGAGATCTCGGTATCCCTGGATTGAAGACTGGAAAAGTACGTGACAGTTACGATCTGGGTGATAGACTCCTGCTGATCACAACCGACAGGCAGAGCGCCTTCGATCGGGTACTGGCATCGGTTCCCTTCAAGGGCCAGGTCCTGAATCTCGTGAGTGCATGGTGGTTCGAGAAGACCAGGGACATCGTCGAGAACCACGTAATTTCAGTTCCCGACCCGAATGCGCTTCTCGCCCGTAAATGTGATGTATTCCCGGTTGAGTTCATCGTAAGGGGTTACCTGACGGGAAGCACGAGTACATCAGCCTGGACGCTCTACAACGGAGGAATGAGAAACATCTGTGGAAACAGGCTACCCGACGGAATGGTGAAGAATCAGCGTTTTCCCGAACCCATCATCACGCCAACTACGAAGAGTGAACTGCATGACGAATCGATAACACCCGCAGAGATAGTGTCATCGGAACTGATGAGCGCCGAGGAATGGGACAGGGCATCGGACGTGGCCATGAAACTCTTCCAGCGGGGCGTTTCGCTGGCATCCTCCAACGGGCTGATCCTGGTCGACACCAAGTACGAACTCGCAAGGGACGGCTCTGGCGGGATCGTGCTGGTCGACGAGATACATACTCCCGATTCATCGCGTTACTGGATAGCCGATTCCTTCGAGGAAAGGCTCGAGCAGGGAGAGGAGCCCGAGAACATCGACAAGGAATTCCTCCGCCTCTGGTTCAAGGAACACTGTGACCCGTACGCCGACGAGGTTCTGCCCACTGCTCCTCGTGAGCTGATAGTGGAGCTGTCATACAGGTACATCATGCTGTACGAGATGATTACCGGCACAACTTTCGAACCGTCCGCGGGAGAGAACCCGATCGACAGACTCAGGAGGAATCTCAGCAGCCTCTTACCGTAACGCGGTAAGAGCACAGAAATCGAAGAGAGCTTCATCGGCATCCTCATACACGTTTCTTTTTAGAAGATATTTTCATGATATGCAGAGTCGGTGCAATCATTGTTGGGGATTGACACAATTCGGATTAATGTGTATTAACAATACACACGTTGGAGGTGTATGATGAGAACAAATGTTGTCATAGATGACAAGCTCATGAACCGAGCTCTTCGCTCCAGTGGCTGTCGCACCAAGAAGGCAACCATAGAGTTGGGATTGCGGCTTCTTGTCCAGCTGAATAGCCAGAAGAAACTTCGCCAGCTCAAGGGTAAAATCACCTGGGAAGGTGATCTTGAGGAAATGAGAAGGGATTGAGATGGTCATCGTCGATACGTCGGCCTGGATTGAATATCTCAAGGATGGAATACCTCGTGTGGTGAAGAAGGTTGATCAATGCCTTGAGCAGGACATGGTCGGGATCGGAGACCTCGTGTATTGCGAAATTATGCAGGGAATCCGCTCACCTCGTGAACGAAGTCAAGTCTCCTCACTTCTGCTAGCCCTGCCGCAATTCAACATGGTTGGATTCGATATTGCAGAGAAGTCGGCAGCAAACTACCGACTCCTCAGGTCGAAAGGGGTCACCGTTCGAAAGACGATCGATGTTTTGATCGGAACGTTCTGCGCCGAACATGGGCTCCAGCTCCTCCACCATGATTCCGATTTTAATTTGATGGCGAAGCTCATTGGGTTGAAAATACTCTAACAACTGCATGAGCCAGAAACAGATGCGATGTAATTGAGTGATATTTCCTTTCTGGTAATGCAGAGCGTTCGGGAGCAGTAATGGGAGGGTACTACGTAGAAAAGCTATCCGGTACTCGTTTGCGCCGCTGCTACGAGATAGCATCTTCCCGGGTGAAGCAATACCTCGAAGCGGAGATTCAATTCGTCATCCGGCGTCTGGAGAACACCGATTCAGTACTGGAATTAGGATGCGGGTATGGACGTGTTGCCTTTAGGCTGGCAGAAGCTGCAAAGAGCGTCGTAGGCATCGATACTGCGACTGAAAGCCTCGTTCTGGCGCGTCAACTCTCCGGTTCCAGCTCCAGATGCGAGTTTCTGGAGATGGACGCGGCGGATCTCAAATTCAGTGAATCCGAGTTCGACGAAGTCGTATGTATCCAGAATGGGATCTGCGCCTTCGGCGTTGACCGGGAATTACTCCTTCGTCAGGCTCTTCGAGTAACGCAACCGGGCGGACACGTCCTGTTCTCCACCTATTCGGAACGATTCTGGTCGGATCGACTCCACTGGTTTGAGGCACAGGCGGCAGCCGGTCTCCTGGGAGAGATCGATTACATGAAGACCGGGAATGGTGAAATAGTCTGCAAGGACGGGTTTCGAACGAGTACGGTGACTCCAGAGGAATTCCGATCGTTCGGGGTTGGGCTGGGTTTGAATCCAGAGGTTACCGAAGTTGATGGATCCAGTGTATTCTGGGAAATCACTGTAAGGTGAAGAAATGAAAACAAGCGATCAATACCTCAAGATTGTGGAATGGTCGGAAGATGATCAGTGCTACGTCGGCACCTGTCCGGGTCTGATGCTCGGAGGCGTACACGGGGGCAATGAGACAAAGGTCTATAGAGAGCTCTGCCAGGCGGTGGACGAGTGGATCAGACTGTATCAGGAAGACGGCGACCTGATCCCCAGCCTCAGATCGTTCAAGGAAGAATGAAAATAGCTCAGCAGACATTTGACTGTTTCTCCAGAGATCTGACGGAAGTACTAAAAGACAATCTCTGCGAGATAGTGATTCATGGCTCTTATGCGCTTGGGGATTTCCGGCCAGATTTCGGCGATCTGGATTTCCTTGTTGTAACCAACCGAAACCTTGAAGAAGAAACTACTTCCAGGCTGTTCGAATTGCATGAAAAATATAGATCCGAAAGATCCTTGCTCCTGCATCAACTCGAGGGAGCGTTTTACCCGGAACATTTCCTGAGAAACCTCGAAGGGCAGTTCACAGGATGCTACATCGGAACCGGCAGAAAAGGCTGGAAAACCATTACATCTCTTCAAAACAGCTACATCGATCTGCGCCTGATCAACGAGCATGGCATCAAGCTTCTGG
>CBDUZS010000055.1:0-16709 GCA_965371785.1 uncultured bacterium | reverse complement strand
CCGGACCACGCTACCGATTTTGTATAGCACTGCATCTCGATCCTTGCTGTGGTCTAATCTGACGCTTGTGCATTCAAGAAACACTGATTCATCGTTAATCGTAACAGCAAAGTCAGGTGATTCCCGCTTAGTAATGCAGTAGCCTTTGCTGAGAAATGAAGCGGCGATTCGAACCTCAAACCGAATACCGAAGAAGCTTTCATGCCTTTCAATCTTCCTGAGTTGCTTTCCGTATTGTCGGAGGAGTTCAGGGGCTTTTCTGTCGAGTATCTTGAGATCATGAGCGAACATTCCAAGTCTTGCTAATTCAAAGTCTGCTAGCAGTTGGTTTGATTCGTTGTGCAACCTGAATAGGCGTGCGATTTATCATTGAACGACTGTATATGGTGAAGATCCGTCAGGTACAAGGTTAATCCGAAGGGACTGCTCCAAAGACACCAGAACTTTGCCAAGCCTGTCAAGAAAACCACCCATAGTATAATTGAATAGGGTTATGTCTATTCTTAGTCAACTCGAATGACCTGTTTTCAAAGCCCTGGTTTTGGCATGCAAACACTTCCACTTAGAGGACTAGACCTCTAGTTAGCCACCATGATTCCCACAAGTGAGAATAGTTCGAAAAGCATCCACTACGGGGTAGCGGATTCCTGTATTGTGAAGACAATATCGACCGGCCTGTTGCAGAATGCATGACGGTTTCCTGTACAATGATGTATATGCTGTAGTTATTGCTAATAATATATATTGGTACAATTTATGCTCAATATTGCTATGAATTGTTTGTTCAAAATCAGGAGGTTGGATATGTCGCTCAGACTCATGTACACAGCGGTCTTGTTAATCAGTCTGATTACTTATGCAGATTCAGCGTCTCAATCGGACTGGTCAGGCGGAGATGGATTTCTCGGTCCAGTTTTTGTGTGGGGCAATGAGTTCTACCAGTCTTCGGGCATTGACTGGTCTGATTATCCGGGCTCACTGCTGCTTTCGCAAAATACTCCGGAACATACCGTTGACGGTGAATTTAATGGTGCCTGTTCAGTCTGCTCGGAAGACCTAGATGGCGATGGCGATATGGATGTGCTCGGTGCTGCCCATTTCGATGACGACATAACCTGGTGGGAGAATACTGACGGTTCGGGCACATCATGGACCGAGCACACCGTTGATGAGAACTTCAATGGTGCCGTTTCCATCTACTCGGAGGACATTGATGGTGATGGCGACATGGACGTTCTCGGGGCTGCTTATGGAGCCGACGAGATAACCTGGTGGGAGAATATCGATGGTTCGGGCACATCCTGGACCGAGCATACTGTCGCTTGGAATTTCGATGGTCCCTGGTCTACGTACTCGGAGGATGTTGACGGTGATGGTGACATGGACGTACTCGGTGCCGCTTATGGAGCTGACTGCATAACCTGGTGGGAGAATATCGACGGCTCGGGTACCTCCTGGACGGGGCATAACGTCGACTGGGATTTTGATAACGCCATGTCCGTATACTCGGAGGATGTAGACGGCGACGGCGATATGGATGTGCTCGGTGCCGCTCTCGGAGCAGACGACATAACCTGGTGGGAGAATATCGACGGCTCTGGCACATCCTGGACGGAGCATACCATTGATGGGGCTTTTAATAATGCGGGATCCGTTTATTCAAAGGACATAGACAATGACGGTGATATGGACGTCCTTGGTGCTGGCAGTGGTTGTAACGACATCGCCTGGTGGGAGAATCTGGACGGTTCGGGGACATCCTGGACGGAGCATACCATTGATGGTGGCTTCGATGGTGCATGGTCCGTCTGCTCCAGGGATGTAGACGGTGACGGCGATATGGACGTGCTCGGTGCTGCTCGATATGCAAGTGAAATTACCTGGTGGGAGAATCTCGATGGCTCAGGGACATCCTGGACCGAGCATATCGTTGACGGGGATTTTGATAATGCCGTGTCCGTCTATTCCGCGGACGTAAACGGCGACGGCCATATGGACGTTCTCGGTGCCGCGCTGGATGCCGACGACATCACCTGGTGGGATCTTAGTGAGTATTCGCCTGTGGGCTCACTCGTATCCAGTATTCTCGATACACAGATGGATCCCGACTGGGATTACATGGAGTGGAACTGTCAGACTCCGTCAGGAACCTCTGTTTCATTCCAGGTCAGGGCATCTGACGACCATACCGCAATGGGAGCATGGTCGGATACTCTATCCATTCCCTGCCTTCTCGAAGGCATCCTGGAGGATGGTGACCAGTACACTCAGTACAGGATGATACTCGAGACATCCGATCCGGATACTACACCCGTTCTTTTCGATGTCATGCTGACCTGGGATCCGATGGGAATCGAGAGTGGAGAGGATCCTGCTATCCTGGCGCTTTTGCCCTTTGCGCCGAATCCTGCTTCCGCTCCTTCTGTCAGATTCGGGCTGCCAGAACCTGTTCTGGTTGAAATCTCCATCTTCGACCTGTCGGGTCGACTTGTTCGTGAGATTCATGAAGATGAGTACTCAGTGGGGTATCACGATGTCCTGCTAGGGGACCTGTCCCCGGGTGTCTACTTCTGCAGGATGGTATCAGGTGATTTTACAGCATCAGAACGCTTCGTGGTGATAGAGTAGCTGCCGGAGTTCCTTCCCTTGCAGCTTTCAGTCCCAGCTTGCCATGCCGTTCTCTATACTTCCGTGAGCTTCGGCATCGTACATACACACTATCCTGTACCCGTCCGGTCCACAGCTGACCACCGTGTATCCGGCTCCACAGGCCGGGCATACAAGGTCACAGGCGTTGTCCATGAAGCCCGAGGCTGCGAGTTCCACGATAGGGCAGTAGGTGCTGTTGGCAGCGAAGAACATGGATTCGGCGACCGCAAGCTCACGCAGGTTCGACCTGCAGGCGTTCACATTCGCTTCGAAGAGCTCCCTGTCCGTTTCCGCGCCGATGGTTTCTTCCTGGATAATCCTCCAGAGGGTGACCGATCCCTCGCCGCAGATGACGTTCCGGGGGCTTGTGAACGTGGCTATTTCTGCAACTGACTGTCCTGCCGCTTCAGTAAGAGAAGAGTATTGAACGGGAAACGCGAGAAGGTAGTCCGCCTGCTGCTCGATCCTGGACCACTGCTCTTCCGGTGTGCCTCTGTTCCGGGGAAGCATGTCCGGTGTTATCAAGCCGTCCAGGTCCAGAATGTAGAGATCCGTAAGCCAGCCCACCGCTCCTATGTCGGCTGCAGCCACCGTATCGTCTTCCGCGGCTATCCCACCGAGCAGGACTGCCGGGTCATGGTCGATCGCCCGGACGTCCGCCGATGCTGCAATCCGTCTGTCCGCAAACACTACAAGTCCCGGCAGGAGGGAGAGGGTCAGCACGATTCGCATCTTCTTCTTCAGCCGGCCGGCGCTCTTCAGCCATTCTCCCGCCGACAATCCGCAGGCGAAGAGGAAGGGAACCCAGTATCTCATCTGGAAGTAATTGTTCGGCTGTGTTGCCAGTGCTACTCCTCCGAGAAGAAGAGGAATGAGCCATTCGAGCCTGCCTTTTCTGGCAAGGAAGACCATCGACATCAGCGCGGCCGGGATGAGCAGGGGAGATGTGATCAACAAGTCGCGGAGAAGCCCCCGCATGCCCTGCGCGAGCATCGTTATCCAGGGCAGGGACTGTTTTGCATAGAACGTTCCCGGAAGAGGCATCCCCGTTGCGTAAAGGTTCCAGATAGCCCAGAGAGCAGCCGCAAGGAGAACAGGCCAGAGCAGACCGAAGACCCGTTTTGGCCCCTCTCTCGTTCTCATCAGGAGCATCGGCAGCCCCAGAACCACCAGCTCCGGTCTTGTGAGGAATGCGCCTGCAAGCAATACAGGCATCAAATGACTGTATTCCGGATCTCTGAAACTCTTCCAGATCAGGGCAACGAACAGGCAGGCCATGCCCGTCTCCATGCCGCTGCCGGCGTGAAAGAGAAAGGGACCGGATAACAGCAGCAGTGTGGTTTTGCTCGAGCCCAGCACAAGCAGCGATGATACTGCAAAAATGGTTGAGATGAGCATCAGAAGGGCGGGAGCAGTCATTTCACCCGCAAGAGATGCCAGCGATGAAGGTATGAGCCATAAGGGGCTGGTAAAACCGGAGGACGGTTCACCAGGATTGTATGAGAGAGGCGAACCGGTGAACAGGCTTCCACCGTACACCAGATGTATGTAAGTGTCGTCCATCGGCGGGACAGGTCCCGAGATAAGAATCAGTACCGCTATGGCCGTTGACAGGCACAGTGCAGCCAGCCAGTTGTTCTCTTGAAATACCATTTACCCTCCGGCACAGATATCAGGCTAAAAACGGCTCTCCGTCAAGACCGCATTGGTCTTTTTCCAGGCATTTGAACTGTTCGTATAAACCTTATGTAATCGTCTTTACAGAAGCATACCAGTCCGATAGAAAATCCCATGAAAATACATATTGACACGACGCGCCCGTTTTCTTATCTAGCCGCCATGCTTTACTTGAACAAAGAGAATTCAGAACTTCTGTTTGAAGCTCTCGACCGGAATTATTCCATGGTTTTTCCAGTTGCCAAGGATGACCAGCTTTACCTCTCCACGTCTGAAAAAGATGCTCTTTCCGAGATGAAAATCGGTGGAGCAAGAGCCGTCGACCCACTGAAGGCGTTCTTCTTCAGATGCAGGGAAGAGGTGGCGCGAGGGTTCGATCCCGAGAGTCCCAACGAGAATGTAAAGCCTTTATGTATTATAGGAGCAAAAGCCTGCGATTTGAAAGGCTTCGCGGTCCTGGATCACGTTTTCATGGATCCGGATTACGGCGATCCAACGTATCGCAGACTCCGCGAATCCAGCCTTATAATTTCCTCTGACTGCACTTCCTCGCTCGATACCTGCTTCTGCCTTGCCGTAGGTGTCGAACCCCACCCGTTGCAGTATTTCGATCTGAACCTTTCACCCGTCGATGGAGGTTTCATCGTCGAGACCGGTTCGGAAAGGGGGCGCGGACTGATCAGGAAGCAATCCGATTACTTCTCCGAACCTTCTTCCGAGCAGATCGCCGAACGTCAGAAGACCAGGGCTGCCGTAGTGGACAGCGTTCGCGCGAGTATCGAGAATGCCGATGTACCTTCGGAGGATTCGATGCATGGCGCCGTGAAGAGGAATTACGAATCGGATATCTGGAGCGATGAAGCCAAGACATGTGTCGAATGCGGCGCCTGTAACACCATATGCCCTACGTGCCACTGTTTCCTGCTCTACGACCAGGAGAGTAAAGGCAAACTGGGGAGATTCCGAATCTGGGACTCATGTCTGGTCAAGGATTTCGCCCGTGTTGCAGGTGGTGACAATCCAAGAGACAAGCTCTGGAAGAGGCTGCGCAACCGCTTCGACAAGAAATTCGATTACTTCCGAGAGATCATGGACCAGTATGCCTGCACGGGCTGCGGCAGGTGCATCTCCGCCTGCCCGGGGAAGATTGATATCAGACGGGTTTTGAAGAGACTGGTAACTAATGGGTAACAATCCTTACAGATCAATAAAGTCTGAAATTCTCGAAGTGATCGACGAGACACCCTCCATCAAGACTTTCAAGGTTCGACCCTCTGAGAAAATTACATTCCTTCCGGGGCAGTTCATGGAGATGTCAGTTCCCGGTGTCGGAGAAGCCCCGTTCACACCGTCTTCCTTCTGCGGTATCAAGGAAACGATGGAATTCACCATCGTCCGCGTGGGGAAGGTCACTGACAGGATACACGAACTCAAGCCGGGTGACATAGCTGGAATCAGGGGTCCATACGGAGTTGGATACCCTCTCGAGCAGTTCAAGGGCAAGGATGTCTACGTTGTCGGTGGTGGTGTCGGTCTTGCACCGATCAGAACACTCATGTACTCGCTGTTCGACATGCGTAGCGAGTTCAACAAACTTGTTTACAGAGCTGGCTGCAGGAACCCGGAAGAATTCCTTTTCCGCAAGCAGCTGTCCCAATGGATGAACAGTGATGAACTCGATCTCAAGCTCACTGTCGATCAGTCGGATGGTGTCTGGTCCGATAACGTGGGTGTCGTTACGACCATAATGGACGGAGCCGGCATCGACGCCAGAAATGCCGTTGGTGTTGCATGTGGTCCACCAATAATGATGAAGTTCGTTACTCTGAAGTTCGTGGAAATGGGCTTTCGTGACGAGAACATCTACCTTTCGATGGAGAAGAACATGTCCTGCGGCTTCGGCAAGTGCGGACATTGCAGGCTGGGAACCTTCTATTGCTGTAAAGACGGGCCCGTCTTTACGTACGCTGCAATAAAGGAATTCCCGGGTATCTGGGAGTAGTATGAGCCCAAGGCAGAAAACCAGCGTCGATCAGCTTCACGGGGACATCACGCTTCAGCCCGAACAGAGCAGCGATATCAGACTGTTCATCGACCTGGACAAGTGCTCGTTAGACGAGTGTGCCGAGTGCACTGTCAACTGCAGTTACTTCTTTCACCCGGAAAACACCGGCATAAACTCGATTATCGAGCTGGTCACATACGCTCTCGTCTGCAGGCAGTGCGAAGAACCGCATTGCATCAAAGCATGTCCGAAAGATGCCCTCGAACAACTCGAGACGAACAACAGAATGCTGACGAGGTACACGTTAAGATGCGTAAGCTGCCGTTCATGCTCACATGCGTGCCCTTACGGAACGATATATCCCGAGATGGTTCCAAGGATGGCCAACATCTGTGATTACTGCCTTGACAGGCGTGACGTCGAGCCGGTCTGCATCGGCTCATGTCCATACGGTGCTCTGCGTATGGTAAAGGGTGATATCGAACTGGGTGATGACACTTTTCTAATAGGCGATAATCTCATTGTGCATTCAACTCACTGGAACAGGGAAAACGCATGATGATCCTGTATCCGCTGAACCTGCTGGTCTTCGGATTCCTGCTGACTGCTGTTCTCGGGCTGGTTGCAAGCTGGATCGACCGCAAGGTCACCGCACGGGTTCAGTACCGGGTAGGCCCGCCTCTGCTCCAGCCGTTCATCGATATCGTGAAACTGCTGGGCAAGGAAACGATAATACCGACTGGCGCTTCCAGGATCATGTTCCTTACGTCACCTGTGATAGGCTTCGCCAGTGTCATAGTTATCTCGACGATTCTGTGGGTAAACCAGCTCACGCCCCTGAACGGCTTCGTGGGCGACTGGATCGTGGCCATATACCTTCTTACGATTCCATCTCTGAGTATCATCCTGGGTGGCTTCTCCTCGGGAAACCCTCTTGCCAGCCTGGGTGCATCCCGGGAGATAAAGATGGTTCTTGCCTACGAGCTGCCTTTCATCCTGGTGATGCTGATCCCCGTAATCAAATTCGGTTCACTTCGCATCGGTGATATCATTCTGGGGCAGGCTGCTCTTGGTGCAACTGCTGGAAGTCTGTCGGGTATTCTCGGCCTTATCGTGGCGATACTCTGCATGCAGGCAAAACTTGCTTTCGTACCATTCGATGCTCCAGAAGCCGAGACCGAGATAATCCATGGTCCGCTCATAGAGTACTCCGGCTCGGGGCTTGCCATCTACAGACTGATGAAGAACATGCTTCTATTCGTCCTGCCGTTCTTCCTCTCGATAATGTTCCTGGGCGGGTTCAGCTTCTCGGGTATCGGAATACTATGGAGCGTTCTGAAGTTCGTCGGCCTCGTTGCGATAGCAACTGTTATCAGAAATACAAATCCGCGGGTGAGGATCGATCAGGCGGTGAGGTTCTTCTGGGGCCCCGTGACGGTGATCGCAGTTCTTGCCGTGGTTCTTACCCTCCTGGGTCTGTAGAAGGGGTAGTCTGGGTCAGTCATGAGCGTTAAGTTGAAAGCACTGCTAAAATCCCCATGGGTGTTCCATATGTCCTCCGGAAGCTGCAACAACTGCGACATAGAGATACTCGACTGCCTTACACCCCGGTTCGACATCGAGAGGTTCGGCATGCTTCTCGCAGGGAGCATCCGACACAGCGATGTGCTTCTGGTTACAGGCTCCTGCAACAGGATGTCCGTCGAACTCATGAAAAAGCTCTATGAACAGGTTCCAAAGCCTTGTCTTGTCATCGGTATCGGAACCTGTGCCGGTTCGAGAGGTATTTTCCTGAATAGTTACAACTGCCCTGTTCCTCTTGATCAGATAATGCCTGTAGACGTCTACATTCCGGGGTGTCCGCCCAAGCCTGAGGCGATCATTGCAGGAATCGTCAAGCTGATACAGAAGGTTGGCGGAAGCTGATGACACGAGAAAACGTTCTAACCGACCTGCGGGAGCGCTTTTCAGAAGATATCATAAGTGTCTTCGACAAGTCGCCCACCCGCGTATACATGGAGATAAATCCCAGGGCGATAACCTGGATCTGCAAGTACATTATCGAGGAGCTCGGCGCGCGTTTCAACATAGCGTCAGGTACCGATATGCCTGAAAATATCACGATTCTCTACCACTTCATCCTCGAGGACATCAACCTGATGATCAACCTGCGGGTCAGGCTGGACAAGAAGGATCCGAAAATCCGGTCACTTGCCCCGGATTTCGAGGCCTTCAACTGGATCGAGCGTGAGATGAGCGAGATGTTCGGAATCGAATTCATCGGTCACCCCGATCCCAGGAGACTTCTTCTTCCAGACGTCTGGCCGGAGGGTGTCTACCCGCTCCGCCAGGATTACGAGGAATGGGATGAGAATGCCATTCGTACCAGAGGTGTGTAATGGGTAAAACCGTAATACCGATTGGTCCATACCATCCGCTGCAGGAAGAACCCGAATTCTTCACCCTGACAGTCGAAGGGGAGACCGTAATCGATATCGATGTGCGAATCGGTTACAACCACAGGGGGATCGAGAAACTCTCCGAAACGAAGAACTTCGAAAACAGCACATTCGTTATCGAGAGAATCTGCGGCATCTGCTCGACCAGCCATCCGTTTGCTTACACCCGGGCAGTCGAGGATATCTTCCCGATGGAAGTTCCCATCCGGGCGAAGTACATCAGGACGATAATAGCAGAGGGTGAGAGGATTCACTCCCACCTGCTCTGGCTCGGTCTTGCTGGCCACTTCCTGGGATACAACACGGTCTACATGTGGGCCTGGAAACTCCGCGAGGAGATACTCGACGTAATGGAGATCCTCTCGGGAAACAGGAACAACTACGCCATGTTCAAGCCCGGCGGCGTCAGGCGGGACATCAAGGCGGAAGACATACCATTAGCTATAAAGAAGATAGACTCCATTATCCCGACGCTGGAGATGATCACAAAAGCAATTATCGATGATCCCGTGCTCCATGCCAGACTCAAGGGTGTTGGCGTGATGAGCTACGAAGACGCAATCAGCTTCGGCGCCCTCGGCCCCACTTCACGAGCGTCAGGCGTTGCCCGGGACGTCCGCAAGGATTCTCCCTACGGTGCCTACGGCGAACTCGAATGGGACATGATAGTTACCCAGAACGGGGATGTTTTCGACAAAGCCGTCATACGAATCCTCGAATCCTTCGAAGCGATCAAGATAGCGAAGTTCTGTCTCCTGAATCTGCCCGGTGGAGAAATCGATGCCAACATCAAGGATATTCCCGTCGGTGAGGGTATCGGTCATATAGAGGCTCCCCGAGGCGAGACTTTTCATTACGTCATCAGTGATGGCACGAACAGGGTTATCCGTCACAAGGTCAGAGCCCCGACTTTCATGAACCTTCCCACATTCAAGGCAACGGTTAAGGGTGAAACGATTGCCGATGCAACCATCATCCTTGCCGCCATCGATCCCTGCTACTGCTGCACCGAACGGGTTGCCGTTCTCGATACAAAGGGCAGGAAGATGTACGACGGTCACGACCTCGTGCGGCTCTCACAGCAGAAAACCGAGAGTATCAAGCGGAAGATGGGAATCAAATGAGTTTTGACTTCCTGAACAACCCGAACCTTTTCAGCTACAATCCTATGTCCTGGCTTGTAGGCGGATTCGCATGCCTCTTCTTCATCCTTGTGGTCATCTATTCGATCAGATTCATGAAGGGCAGGAAAGGGCTGTTCAAGTACTACCTCTACACTTTCCTGACGCTGGTATTCTCACTGGGAGTGATATTCGCGAACAACCTCATGCTCCTGCTCGTGTTCTGGGGTTTCCTCGGTCTGCTGCTGTACCTTCTGATAGGTTTCAGCAAGAGCGAAGGCGCTCCCGCTGCGGCCAGGAAAGCTCTCGTCATAATTGGTGGAACCGATGTTCTCCTTCTCTTCGGTATCATTCTTGTATGGCTGCTCACGGCAGGTCCTGATTCCGGTCTTGCAGGTCTTTTCGGTCTGAAGATATCGGCGCTTACCATTCCACTTGCAGGAAATGCTGCAGTTATCGCCTACCTCTGCCTTGCAGCGGCGGCATTCGCAAAAGCGGGCGCCATGCCGTTCCATACATGGGTTCCTGACGTTGCCGAAGATGCTCCCGTACCGGTAACGGCTTACATTCCAGCCACCCTCGACAAACTGGTCGGGATATTCTTCCTGGCACGAATTTCTACCGAGCTGTTCATCCTTACACCAACGATGAACCAGATCCTGATGGGTCTCGGCAGTCTCACGATTATCGCCACCGTCATGATGGCCCTTGTCCAGCACGATTTCAAACGAATGCTGGGATACAACGCCGTAAGTCAGGTAGGCTACATGATTCTGGGAATAGGCACAGCGAATCCCATTGGCATTGCCGGTGCCATGTTCCACATGTTCAACCATACGTTATACGATGCCAATCTCTTCTTTGCAGCCGGTGTTGTAGAGAAGAAGACCGGAACGACCAATCTCAACCATCTTGGCGGCCTGGTGAAGGCAATGCCGCTTGTCTTCGTGGCATTTCTTGTGGGATCGTTCGCGATTTCGGGAGTTCCTCCTTTCAACGGCTTCGCTTCCAAATGGATGGTTTACCAGGGCATCATTGCCTCCTCCGGCGGATGGCTGAAGATCGTCTGGCTCTTTGCAGCAATGATTGGAAGCGCTCTTACACTCGCATGCTTCATGAAGCTGACACATGCGGTCTTCCTTGGACAGCCGTCCCGCTCCGTGCAGAAGGCCATTGCAAAGCATCCCGGCAGGACAGGCTTCTCGATGGGGTTCCCACTCGTTCTCCTTTCGACACTCTGCATCGGAATAGGTGTTGCAGCCTGGAGGCTTCCACTTTCCGAATGGTTCCGGCCCATGATCGAGGGACATATCGATCTCATCGGTATCTGGGGTTCGGGTATGGCCACGGTGATGATGATCAGCGCATTCGTGGTTGGCCTCCTCGTTTACCTGGCTGGAACTCTCAGGAAAGCCCGGACGTCAGACATCTTCATCGGGGGAGAGGATCCTGCGAAGCACCCTGAGATGAGGGTCTCCGGAGTCGATTTCTTCACGACCATAAAGAACCTGGGTCTGCTGAAAGGGATTTACAGGGCAGCCGAGAAGAAGTTCTTCGATATCTACGTAGTGGGCTTCAAGTTCATCGGTGGTCTTGGCGGCATGATTTCAGAACTGCACAACGGCCTTCTGTCCAGATACATCGTCTGGTGCCTGGCCGGAATCGTAGTCCTGTACATTGCGCTGATTGGATAAAGAATGATTGAGCTTTACGTATTACTGGGACTGATGATCGTGGGCGCTGTGATCGCCATTGAGGTCAAGAATCTGCTGTCCGCAGTGATCTCGGTAGGGATCGTCGGCCTTGGACTCTCGATCATTTTCCTTCTCCTCAGGGCGCCGGACATTGCTCTTACGCAGATGGTCGTAGAGATAATGGCCGTGATAATACTGATCAGAGCAACGCTCAACAGAGAAGTATCCTCTGACTCTCTGGGTTCGAGATACCTTGGAGGGTTGATCGGTATCGCATTTCTCGTGCTTGCGAGCCTGGCAGGTCTCGCGGTGTTCAAAGGGCTTCCCGGTTTCGGCCACCCATCCATGGGAGTCTCATGGTTCTATCCGATCAATGCGGTTGGCGGCACGGGAGCCACCAATGTGGTTACTTCGATAATCCTTGACTTCAGAGCCTACGATACCCTCGGTGAGGCAACCGTCCTGTTCACTGCTGTGATAGGCGTCCTTGCGGTGATGCGCCCGAAGGGAAAGAAGACCGAAGAGAATCAGGCAGGGCAGAGTCATGAGTTGTAAACAGGAACATGGAATGACGGTCATAGTCAAGACGGTAACGCGGCTTACGGTAGGCCTGGTATTCCTCTACGGAATCTACATCGTCCTGAACGGACACCTCACACCCGGTGGTGGTTTCGCCGGCGGTGTGATAATAGCCCTTGCCTTCATCAACCTGGTTCTGGCGTTCGGGAGGAAGGCTGCCGCAAAGATAGCCACCGAGTCCGGAGCATCGCTCCTGGAAGCTCTAGGGGCAATCATGTTCATTTCGATTGCTCTTCTCGGGCTCAACTGGGGAGGTTTCTTCGACAACTTCCTTCCCCTGGGAACCCCTTTCAGGATTCTGAGTGCAGGCACGATACCACTTTCCAACATCGCTATCTGTCTCAAGGTCGGCGCTGGTCTGTTCGGCATTTTCCTCACGATAGTCATTCTGATGAAATCTGAATCGGAGAAGAAGTGATGGACGCGTATCTCCCATTCGTATTCTGCATTGTACTCTTCGGTATAGGAGTGTACGCCATTCTCTCCAAGAAGAATATCATCAGGATTATTCTGGGAATATGTATCGCAGAATACGCCGTGAATCTCTACCTGATCATGATTGCCTACAAGCTGGGAGGGCGTTCACCTATTTTTTCGGCAACTGAGAACATTCTACCCCAGACGATGGTCGACCCGCTTCCCCATGCACTCGTTCTCACGTCGATAGTCATCGGTCTGGCCACAACAGCCTTTCTTGTTGCGCTTGCCATGAGGCTGCACGACAAGTACGGCACATTTGACATTACAAGGATCCGGGAGTTGAGAGGATGATAGGCTCCAGCACGATACCTCTGTTCATGGCTATTCCACTGGCAGGCGCATTCCTGTGTGCTCTTCTCGGCCAACGCGTGAAGGCTGCCATTGACGGCATAGGCGTTATGACCGTGGTCGGTGTATTCGCCCTTTCGATCTTCAGCGTTATTTCTCTCGATGCCAACGGCGGGGAGACCATGACCTACGCCGTAGGTAACTGGCAGGCACCCTTTGGAATACTGCTCGTTCTCGACGGTCTCACTTCCTTCATGCTCGTTACTGTCAACCTGGTTGCGCTACTGGTGGCCATCTATTCGATCAGCTACATGGCGCGGTACACGGCCAAGTGGAAATTCTACACCCTCTTCCTGCTTATGCTTGCCGGGATGAACGGCGTCATCATTACGGGAGACCTCTTCAACCTGTTCGTATTCCTGGAGGTGGCATCAATCGCAAGCTATGCTCTTGTTGCCTTCGGTACGGGTAAGCATGAGCTTGAAGCAGCATTCAAATACGCGATAATGGGCAGTCTCGGTTCGCTCATGATACTCATGGGAATCGGCTTCCTCTACAGTTACACCGGTTCGTTGAACATGGCTGACATAGCCGAAAAGCTTGCCATTCTCGGAAACAGCAGGATATCCATTACGGCTCTGGTCATGTTCCTCATGGGGTTTGGTCTGAAAGCTGCCATCGTGCCGTTCCACGCATGGCTGCCCGATGCCCACCCTTCAGCCCCAGCACCCATATCGGCGATGCTTTCGGGTGTCCTGATAAAGGCACTCGGAGTCTATGCAATTTGCAGGCTCGTATTCAACATCTTCGGCGTAACCGCACAGATTTCGTCCCTGCTCATGCTCCTCGGAGCACTCTCGATGGGCGTGGGAGTGCTACTCGCTCTCAAGCAATGGGATCTGAAACGGCTCCTTGCCTACAGCTCCATCAGTCAGGTCGGTTTCATTATTCTCGGTATCGGAATAGGTACTCCTCTGGCGCTTCTCGGAGCACTCTTCCACCTCTTCAATCATTCCGTATTCAAGTCACTTCTCTTCCTTGACTCCGGTGCAGTCGAATACGCGACAGGTACCAGGGATCTCAGAAAGATGGGCGGGCTGGCGAAAAGGATTCCCATTACCGGGGGCACTACTCTGGTGGCCTCCATGTCGCTAGCCGGTTTGCCACCGTTCGCCGGTTTCTGGAGTAAGCTCATCATAATCATGGCTGCCGTACAGTCAGGGCACTGGTTCTATGCGATTTTCGCGGTTGTGATCAGCATACTCACACTTGCCTACGTAATGAAGATCTTGAGATACGCATTCCTCGGAAGCATCAGCAAGAAGCTCGAGAGGATAAGAGAGGTTCCTGCATTCATGCGCATAGCGATGGTTGCACTTGCCGTTGTTTGCGTACTCGGCGGATTGCTGCTCCTTCCCGGTGGAAGCGAAGGTTTCCTCGGACGTGCGTCAGGCGTTCTTTCAAGGGGCGTCATGATACTGAGCGAGGTGGTGAGGTAGATGAAGAGTCGAATCATCATGTTCCTTGTTGCACTCGTCGTGTGGTGTATTCTCAACTGGATGCCGGATGTGCAGCTGCTAGTGATCGGTGTACTCGTTTCCGCACTCGTATCGGCTGTCATGGGATCGTTATTCATTGCAGGGCCGCGTATGCTGAAGCGTCCGTCCAGGATCTTCTACTTCCTCTTCTGGTACCTGCCGGTCTTCTTCTGGGAACTGATAAAAGCCAACTTCGATGTCGCATTCAGGGTGATTTCCCCCGGGCTGGCCATAGAACCTGGAATAGTCAAGATAAAGACGGCTCTCAAGTCAGATGTCGGCATCACTTTCCTGGCCAACTCGATTACGCTCACACCGGGTACGATGACCGTCGATGTGGATAAGGAAGCAGGTTACCTGTACATACACTGGATCAAGGTCAGAGGCCGTGATGTCGAGACCGCCACCAGGCAGATCGGCGGAAGGTTCGAACCGATCCTCATGAAAATATTCGAAGAAGACGTGGTATAGGAAATGAAAATACTCAGATGGATTCTTGGCACCGTAGTTCTCGTTGGAATAGTCGTGCTGATTATCATGCTTCCGCTCAAGAGCGTTTTCTTTCCAGGGGCAGATGAGCAGATTGGAACCACTGGCAGGATTGCCTACGTTCTTTTCCTTGCCGCACTCCTCATACTCTACAGGGTCCTCCGTGGACCGACGGCGGCTGACAGGATAGTGGCAATCGATATCTTCGGTATTCTGATCGTCGGTCTGTGTGCGATTCTCACGATCGCAACCGGTCGCTCATGGTACATCGATATCGGTATCGCCTGGGGTCTCCAGAGCTTCATAGGCACACTGGCCCTCGCAAAGTACCTGGAGGGAAGATCTTTAGATGATTGATACAGCGGGATTGGTATTCATAATCATAGGAGTCACATTCGATGTCCTCGGATGCCTTGGACTGGTGCGTCTTCCGGACGTGTACAATCGCCTCCAGGCGGCAACCAAGTGTGTAACCCTCGGAACCTGCAGCATTCTCTTCGGGACATTCCTCATTACCGGTTTCTCGGCTGCCGGGCTGAAGGCGCTTCTCTGCATCATTTTCCTCGTTCTCGCGTCTCCGGTTGCCGCACACGCAATCGCAAGGGGTGCTCACAGGGCGGGAATCAAACTCTGGAAGAACAGTGTAATCGATGTCTACGCGGACGATAAGGAAGGGGAAGCCTAACGGCCCGGCCGTTATGACTTACCCGGGATGGTAACAGGAATATGAAATATCCAAAGCTCAGAGAACTCGGAGAAGCGATAAAGGCCGCCTTCCTGGGACCCTACACTTCGAAATTTCCCAAAGAGGCACACGTACCACATCCGAACTTCCGGGGACAACCCGTTTTCGATGAAGAGAAATGCCTTGGATGCCTTGCATGCGAAGAGGTCTGCCCGGCAGATGCCATTGCCCATGAAGACACCGTTGAAGGCACTCCAATGAGAAAGATGATCCACTACACTGACAGCTGCATCTACTGCGGCGTCTGTCAGGATGCCTGTATCAACAACAACGAGGGTATCGTTCTCGGAAACGACTGGGAACTCTCATACTTCGACAGGAAGAGCGCCTTCGAAAGCATCGAGAAAGAACTCCAGCTCTGCGAGACGTGCGGAGAAATAATCGCAACAAAGGATCACCTCAACTGGCTTGCCGAGCAACTGGGTGAGCTGGCGTACTCCAATCCGACCATATACCTCGCCAGACTGAAAAGTCTTGGTGTAGCCGATCCCAACCTGATTCCGGTTCTCGAGGACAAGGGCCGCTCGGACAGAGTCAAAATCCTCTGTTCCCGCTGCCGCAGAGAGACTACGAAGTACGACGAGGAATAGAGTTCTCCATTCCTGACTCCGATGTAATGAACAATCTTCTCAGCAAACGGTTCAGAGCCGATCTGAGCTCCATTCTCAGCACGGGTAGTACCGTTCTGCTCGGGGTTGGCAACGTACTGCGGGGGGATGACGCTTTCGGTCCCGAACTAGTCAACAGACTCTTGGATCTGCCTATCAGGTGCATAGACGCGGGTACGACGCCGGAGAACCAGATAGGCGTTGTAGCGCGGTGTGAACCGGACAATATCCTCATCGCAGATGCGGTCCACATGGAAATGGAACCTGGAAGCTGCAGGATCCTTCAGAGGGAGGAGATCCTCGAGTACACCGGTCTGACCACCCACGATCTCTCGCCTGCGCACTTCATGAGCGTGCTTTCCGAAAGAACGGGTGCC
>CBDUZS010000054.1:0-17713 GCA_965371785.1 uncultured bacterium | reverse complement strand
GTTCCTGGGGTAATCCCCGAGCAATCAAGTACCGCGAACTCAACAATATAAAGGGTCTTGTCGGAACCGCTGTGAACGTACAGGTGATGGTTTTCGGCAACATGGGTGAGAAATCGGGAACAGGTGTCTGCTTCACGCGTGATCCCGCAAGCGGGAAAGACGAATTCTACGGTGAATTTCTCATGAACGCGCAGGGAGAGGATGTCGTAGCCGGCATCAGAACACCGCTGCCAATATCCGCACTCGAAGAGAGGGATGCGGATTCCTACAGAAAGCTCCTGGAACTGCGGGATGTTCTCGAGAAGCACTACCTCGACATGCAGGACATCGAGTTCACGATCGAGAACGGTGTTCTCTACCTTCTTCAGACGAGGACCGGTAAGAGAACGGTGTTCGCTGCATTGAACATCGCGGTGGATATGGAGAAAGACAACCTGATCGACATCAGGACCGCCCTGATGCGTGTACCGGCCAACGCCTTCAGTCAGCTCTTCGCACCTATTCTGGATGGTGATGACAAGAAGTCGGCGACGTTACTGACAAAAGCTCTGAACGCATCACCGGGAGGAGCATGCGGAACAGCCGTTTTCACTGCCGAGGATGCCGAGGAATGTGCTTCCAGGGGAGAAAGCGTCATACTCTGCAGGCAGGAGACCAGCCCTGAAGACATTGGCGGTATGGCCGTTGCCAGAGGTATCCTCACGGCAAGGGGCGGAATGACTTCACATGCTGCCGTTGTGGCAAGGGGAATGGGCACTCCGTGCGTTGCGGGAGCCGGCGATCTGCGCATCGACGGTGAGAAGAAGGTTCTCACGTGCGGTAATGTCAGGATTGGAGAGGGCGACATCCTGGCAATAGACGGTTTCACGGGAGAGGTTTTCCACGGAGAGGTGCAGGTGCGCCCATCCGAGATCATCCAGATACTCGATGGGAACATGAGTGCCGAGGACAGCAGTCTCTTCCAGAACTACGAGAAACTCATGACCTGGGCTGACGAATACAGACGACTTGGTGTGAGAACTAATGCCGAGACCGAGAGGGATACCAGAATGGCAATCCTCTTCGGCGCCGAGGGAATCGGCCTCTGCCGGACCGAGCACATGTTCTTCGAAAGCGACAGGATCGTTCCCTTCAGGAAGATGATCCTCGTGGCCGAGGAAGTGAAACAGCTGCGTGACAGACTGGAACTCGATCCCGACAACGCCACTCTTGCTGAAGAACTTGCCGGCCCCCTTTCAATCTACAACGAGGCTCTCTCAGAGCTGCTTCCCCTGCAGAGAAAAGACTTTGAAGATATCTTCACCGCTGTCGGCGGCCGCCCCTGTACCATCCGTCTTCTCGATCCACCCCTCCACGAGTTCCTGCCGAGAGACATCGAAGGACAGGAGCAGATGTCGAAGGAGATGGGTGTGGGAGTCGAGAAGATCCAGCTCATCGTCGAGAAGCTCCACGAATTCAACCCGATGCTCGGTCACAGAGGCTGCAGGCTTGGCCTGATCTACCCCGAGGTGTCTGACATGCAGGTCAGGGCAATCATCGAAGCTGCCATCAACTGCATTGACAAGGGAATCGAAGTCAATCCCGAGATAATGATACCTCTCGTAGGACACCCGGAGGAGCTCAGGATCTCCAGAGAAAGAGCTCAGCATGTAATCGACGAGGTGCTCGCCGAGAGGGGTAAGTCACCGGATTTCCTCGGTTACAGAATCGGCACGATGATCGAGGTGCCCAGGGCAGCGATGGATGCGGACCGGATAGCGGACTATGCAGATTTCTTCAGCTTCGGAACCAACGATCTGACCCAGATGGGTTGCGGCCTGTCGAGAGATGACGCGGGGAAATTCCTGGGAGACTACGTCCGAATGGGCATCTACGAAAGAGACCCTTTTGCTTCCCTCGATATCGATGGTATCGGCAGACTGGTTGCCATAGCAGTCGAGAACGGCCGCCGGAACCATCCGGGACTGAAGATAGGCGTTTGCGGCGAGCACGGAGGAGATCCTGCATCGATCAGTTTCTTCGACAGAACCGGGCTCGACTACGTTTCCTGTTCTCCCTACAGGGTACCAATCGCACGACTCGCAGCGGCTCAGACCGCTATCGAGAAACCGTAACAGTAACGGGATAAACGAGTTGTCGTCGGACACGATTACAGTCATTATTGCCGACAACGACCAGGAACTGCTCGATGCACACAGAAAAGCCCTCCAGCTGGAGGGCTTTTCCGTCGTTACATCAACGGATGGTTTCGACCTCATCGAGAAGTCGTTCACTCACAATCCGGCTCTGATTCTGTGCGGTTACCTGCTCGGGGGTATAGGCGGGCTGAAAGTATGCCGCTTCCTGCGGTCTTACCGGAACTTCTCTACGGTCCCGATCGTCCTGGTCACTTCCCGGAAGGACAGATCGGAAGAACTCAGAGCCCGCTGGGCAGGTGCTGACAGCCTCATAGAGCAACCACTGGGAAACGACGAGCTGGTTGCCATCTGCCGTGAGTTCTCCAGGGGCAGGGACGGAGAAGACCTGTCCGCTCCCCCTCCACCTGACAGATCGGCAGTCATGGGTGGACTCTCGGAGATCCTGGAACGCCGCATACATCATCTGGAAGCGGTACGGGAACTGGCAGCAGAGCTGAAGGATTCGATTTCGGTACTCGAGACCTTCAGACGGATAGCGAACGGTGTTCTGGTTGGTCTCGGATTCGAAAGAGTCTGTGTGGTAAGGCTGGTTGCGGGAGTGGACAGACTGGAGACGGAAGCAATGCAGGGCCGCGGACTGTCCCTGCCTGCCGATGCCGTGCTGTTCACAGAAGGCTGCACCGCTGCGCTGGCCATCGAGGAGAAGAGGCAGGTAAGGGCAGTCGAACTCGATCTACCAAAGGGCCGGCTCGTATGGGGAGGCAGCCTCGATTACGTCGACACTCCTCTGATTGCCGGTAACAGGGTCATAGGACTGATAAGATGTGACTACGCCGTTTCGGGAAGAAGTTTCAGCTCAGAGGAACTGCTGGCTCTCAGCCATTATGCAGATCATGCTGCATCGGCGCTGTTCAATGCCATGAGTATCGAGGAGGTAAGTGAAAGCCGAACCAGGATGACAACCGTTCTGGCCGGTCTGGAGTCCGGTCTGATACTCGTCGACCGGTCCGGCAGAATACTCGAAGCGACCAACCGTTTCGGGGAACTCTTCGGTAAACCCCCCGATTCCCTCCAGGGACGCCTTCTCTCAGAAGCCATTCCCTTTCTGACAACGGATGCTCGGCAGGATGTTCTCGATCACGTGCTCGAGAAAGGGAAAACCTCGATTGAACACGATGTGATTCGAAATCGCTCGGGAATGCCGGACATGATCCTCAACATCAGACATGTTCCGTTCCGGAGAGGGGGGCATATCACAGGCGCTGTCGTGATCGTAGATGATGTGACCGAGGAATCCAGACTGAGAGAGAACCTGCGAAAACGCAGTATGGAACTCGAGACGATCTCCCGAGCTGCCAGGGAATTGAACTCCACTCGCGATGTATACGAGATATCCCGGAACCTCCTCAGAATACTCGGCCAGTTCTACCCGGACGAGTACATAGCCGTGATGACGCCGGAAACGTTGTGCGAGGGAATCAAGGTCGACAGCCTTCTCGTCATGTGTTCGTCCGGATATCCAGCTCCACACGATCCTGCAGGATCCCGGATGGAGATCGACAGGGGATCTCCGGCAGCGGCATTATCGGCTTCCGATTCGCTGTACATTGGCATTGTAGGCTCAGCTTTCAGATCGGAACGGCCCATCAACGTCGTCGACACCAGCCAGGACAGCAGGTACATAGCCAACCTTCCGGGGATCAGAAGTGAACTCGCGGTTCCCATGGTCGTAGAGGAAAGGGGAGTGGTCGGCATTATCGATATACAGAGCAGAACGCTCGAACGTTTCTCAAGTGATTCCGTCCGCCGGGTGACAACACTGGCGAACCATGCCGCAACCGCGGTCGAGAACGCTCTGCTCCACGAGCAGATTCTGGAGATGGCTCAGAGGGACAAGCTTACCGGTCTGCGGAATCTGAGGTTTTTCGAAACGCGTCTGGAGGAGGAGCAGGCAAGAGCTCGCAGGTATGATTACCCGTATTCACTCGTCATGGTAGATATCGATGATTTCAAGCACTACAACGACAATTTCGGGCATCCCATGGGTAACGTTTTGCTGCAGCAGGTTGCCAGAGCCATCGAGAGTGCCTTGCGAGAAGTAGACATTCTTGTCAGATATGGCGGGGAGGAATTCGTATGCATACTCCCTCTCACGAGCAGCATGGAGGCTGCGGAAATTGCTGAACGCATCAGAATAGCCGTTCAGGATTGCAGCGACAGTATTCCTCACTCATCCGAGCAGCCTGGAGGGTTCGTGACCGTCAGCCTGGGTGTATCCAGCTATCTCACAGACCCCGGAGACGCAGCAGGGCTGCTGGAACTGGCTGATCAGCGAATGTACCGTGCCAAGAGAGCTGGGAAGAACCAGGTATGTGCCCCCGCGCCGGGCAACTGTTGAGGAGCTGATACGTAATGGCTGACGTTGCCGTGAGAGAGGGTTTCGAGCATTACGACAGGAGTGCTCTTCGTGAATCTCTGAACGAAATGATTTCTGTCCTGGGGGGATGGCCTTCCAGAATATCGCGGGGAGCGAGAGTTCTTCTCAAGCCCAACATGCTGGCCGCAAAGAATCCCGATAGAGCAATTACAACACATCCCATCCTGCTTGCGGCAATGGCAGACCTGCTCCAGGACCGCGGATGTACGGTTGCCGTTGGCGACAGTCCAGGCGGTGCCGTACGGGGAGTGGAGCGTTACTGGAAGAATTGCGGTTACACCGATCTCGAGAAGGATCCGGGCGTGGAACTCGTGAACTTCGAGAGTTCAGGTTCCGTCGAGCGCACCATGGATGGTTCCACATACCACATTTCCAGAGCCGTGCTGGAGCATGATGCCGTCATCAACATGTGTAAGTTCAAGACCCATGCGTATGCAAGATTGACAAACGGCGTGAAGAACATGTTCGGGGTTATTCCAGGGCTCAACAAAGTTGTAATACACAGCTACGCTCTCCGGCCAAAAGATTTTGCCGTGCACGTAGCAAGGATCTACAGCCTGGTAAGAACCGATCTGACCGTTATGGACGCACTCCTGTCAATGGACGGGAAGGGTCCGAGTACCGATGGCAATCCACGATGGGAAGGAGTCCTGGGAGTTTCTACAGACGCCGTATCCCTCGATATGGTTGCATCGAAGATGGCAGGGCTCGATCCTGAGGAACTGGACACTACCAGGGAAGCCAGGAAGCTGGGGCTGGGAAAACCGTACTCAGAAATTTCTGTCGATGGCTGGCACGAATTCGTTGATTTCGATATCCCCTCTCCCTCGATCTACAATCTCATACCGCCATTTCTCGGCACTCCCCTCAGGGCAATACTGCGCAGAGCCCCATGCTCCAACGAGAACTGCACGGGATGTGGCTTCTGCGCAGACAGTTGCCCCGTAGACGCGATTACCATCGAGAATGGCCGTGCAGTCATGAGTAGGAAACACTGTATAATGTGCCTGTGCTGCCATGAGCTATGTCCGGAGAACGCGATCAGTATCCGGCTTCCGTTCGGGAAAGGCTAGGTGGAATGGCTCTCGGAAAGAAAGAGGATCGCAGCAGATCATTCAGTCATTCACTCCAGTATGCAATCCTTCGATTCTTTGCCTGGTGGGTGAACATCCTTCCGCTTCGGTTAGCCCTCTGCCTGGGAGCCTTCCTCGGATGGACAGCCTGGCGTGTCCTCGGGGTCAGGAAGGAGATTGCACTGATCAATCTCCACCAGGCTTTTCCTGAGAAGGAGCACTCCGAACTGGAGCGGATCGGACTGGCTTCCTACGAGAACGTCGGCAGATTCATGATGGAGTTCATCAGGCAGAAGAAGGTCAGTGAATCGTACATCGAGAAGTACATTTCCTGGACGGATCCACGGCAGAGGGAGATCATCTCGTCCACCAATGCCGGGGTGATACTGCTGGCATTCCATTTCGGCAGCTGGGAACTTACAGGCGTGAATGCGAAATACGCCTTCGGAGACGTTGCCTTTCTCGTCGGCGAGCAGCGTAACAAGCTTGTTGACTCATACATAAACGAGCTCAGAGCATCTCAGGATATCGAGATATACACCCGGGATGCAGCTCTTCGAGGAGTGATCAGCTCTCTGAAGCGGAAGGGGATGGTCTGCTGGCTGTCGGATCAGGATGCCGGAAGGAGCGGGCTGGTCGTTGATTTCTTCGGGTATCCTGCCTCGACCCCGAGGGGAGCTGCGGCATTCGCAGTGAAACTCGGTTCACCGATCTGGTGTATCTTCCTCGAACGGGAGGATGGACCCCACCAGCGTTTCACAGGCTCAGAACTGCTTTATCCCAATAACGATCTAGGTTCCGAAGAGGCCGAAATAGAACTGACGCAGAGGTACACGAAGGTCCTCGAGGATATGATTATCAAACGACCCGATCACTACTGGTGGGCACATAGAAGGTGGAAGACCACGGGTCTTTACAGAACAACGGACAGGGAAGGCCAGGAAAAGAAATGAAAAGCCGGGTTGCGGTGCTCAAAACGACTCCGGAGACCGTACTGGAAGATTACGCACGCCTGCTCAGGAGTATCGACTATCTCGATTTTCTGGACACCGATAAAGATGTTCTGCTGAAGATAAACGTATCCTGGCATCACTGGTATCCGGCCTGTTCTACTACACCATGGCAGCTGGACGGAGTGATCAGGACCCTACTTGCGGACGGGTTTTCAAGAGATGCTCTTATTTCCGCGCACAACAAGACGGTTGTCGTTAGCGACAAGGTTGGTGAGGTTGGCAACAATCTGAAACAGGTCGATGAGGATATCCATGGAATCCGCAAGGTAAGACTGTACGAGCCTCCTGTGAAATGGGAGGTCTACACTCCGGCAAAGCCCTTCAGGGTTCTGGGAGATATCTTTCCCGACGGCGTGAGAATTCCCGATGTTCTCATAGGCCGCAACATTATCCATCTGCCAACGGTCAAGACACATGTCTTCACTACGATAACCGGAGCGATGAAGAATGCCTTCGGTGGATTGCTCAGTGAAAGACGTCACTGGACGCACAGCAGGATTCACGAAACGCTCGTAGACCTTCTCAGGATACAGAAGGACATCCATCCGGGAATTCTTGCGGTAATGGACGGTACTCTCGCGGGTGAGGGTCCCGGTCCTCGGGCAATGATTCCCCATGTCAAGAACTACATCCTTGCATCTGCCGATCAAGTTGCAATCGATGCCATTTCAGCGAAAATGCAGGGCTTTGATCCAATGAAACTGGATTTCATATCGCTTGCTCACGAGGAGGGTCTCGGAACAGGTGACCCGAGAGACATAGAGATCGTCGGAGAAGACATTTCCAACGTGAATTTCCATTTCACCCAGACGGATACATTTGCCAGCAAGGGTCAGAAGATGATCTACCACGGCTGGCTGAAACCGTTTGAGAAACTGCTCCTGCGTTCTCCGATCGTGCCCTGGTCCTACGTGGCGAGCAGATTCTACCATGATGCGTTATGGCTCAACATGGTCGGTAAGAAGAGGATCCAGTGGGCTCTGCAGACGCCATGGGGACAGCTGTTCCAGAAGTACGGTACTCCTGAGGGAATCAGAGAGTTGTCAGCCGGGATCGATTCCGAGGATGCCTGAGATAAGACAAAGCGTTCTGGGGTGCGGCCGATGGGGCAGCGTTCTGCTGTGGTACGGCTCCAGGCTCGGTTTGAAGACCACCGGCTGGGAGCCGCCTGATTCGCTGCCCTTTGCCCGGCTAGTCGAGAAGCGACGCAATGCATTCCTCTCCCTGCCCGAAGATGTCCTCCTCACAACGGTTCTCGATGAAGCACTCGACGCCGATCAGGTTATTGTGGCGATTCCAGCCCAGAGCTTCAGAAAACTCGCAAAATTACTTGCACCGCACGACCTGAAAGGTTGCGATCTCGTACTCTGCATGAAGGGGCTCGAGGCAGGTACGGGAGACCGGCTCTCGGAGATCGCCTGCCAGGAGGGTGTCGAACCCGCAAGCCTTTCCGTCTGGGTGGGACCGGGTCACCCCCAGGAATTCGTCAGCGGTATTCCGAGCTGCATGCTCATCGCTTCAGCAGACGCGGAGGCTTCCGAGAGGGTGTCTTCCCGTGTTGGAAGCGACCTCATTCGATTCTACCGCTCCGCGGATCTCGCAGGCTGCGAGACAGGTGCGGCGGCAAAGAATGTCATCGGCATTGCCGGGGGAATACTCGACGGCCTTGGTCTGACCGGGCTCAAGGGCGCGCTCATGGCAAGGGCACCGCAGGAAATCGCCAGACTGGTCTCTGCAATGGGGGGGGACTGGCGGAGTGTGTACGGGCTTTCACACCTCGGAGATTACGAGGCCACTCTCTTTTCGCAGTACAGCCGGAACAGGGCGTACGGGGAAGCCCTTACCCGCGGGGATTCGGTTCCGGAGCTGGTCGAGGGAATAGAGACGTCTCTTGCGATGACAAGACTCGGCAACAGGCTGGGCGTCGAGCTTCCCATCACCGAGACGGTCAGAATGATAATCGACCATGAGCTTGATCCGAGCAGGGCAATCGAACTGCTCTTCGGCAGACCCGAGCGGGAAGAATTTCCGGAGTATTTCTGATGGGGCAAACCGGATGAGCGATTCAGACAATCTCCGCATATACCTCGATCACCTGACTACTAGCCCATGTACACCGGGAGCCAGTGATGCCGTCATCCAGGCATTTTCCACCTTTGTCGGCAGTTACAGGAGTTCCAATCTGTACGGAAGAACCGCGCTCGATTTCCTCGAGCTGAAACGAAAAACCCTGATCGAGTTGATGGGGGGATCGGATGTTCACATCTGCGGGGGCGGCAGCGATGCGAATATCACGGCAATCCTCTCGATTGGCAGGACACAGCGCGATCGCGGGAAAGCACACATCATCTCCTCCAGAGTAGAGCACGTATCGGTCCTGAGGGCTCTCAGAGTACTCGAGGGTGAGGGAAACCGGGTCAGCTGGCTGAGAACATCCCGGGTTGGAAGAATCGATCCGGACGAGTTGAAGGAACTCATCGAAGATACTACCGGTCTCGTGATCGTCCAGCATTCGAATCCCGAGTCCGGTATCGTTCAGCCTGTGGAAGAAATCGCATCCGTTACCGATTCCGCAGGAATTCATTTCCATTGCGATTTCTGTGCCGGTGCGGGAAGAGTCGCCATCGATCTATCCGGTTCGGGAATCGACTCGCTCTCCATATCCGGGCATATGGTTGGAGGAGGCTCGGGAGCAGGGGCTCTTCTCATGCGCAGGGCAGACTCGGTGCCCACATCGATGTACGCTGGATCGGTCTGTCCCGTTAACCTTGCTGCAACAGCCGGTATGACCTTTGCGCTCGAGGAGACGGCGCCGGGTATCGAGGCACGTGCAAGAATGGTAAACGAACTGCGCAGCGAGTTACTGGCAGGACTGAAGAGGTACGGCATCGGGTTCGAACTGGTCGGCGAAGAGAAGAATCTGCTTCCCGGAGCCGGTCTTCTGAGAATGGATGCCCCCGTCCCCGATAACTTTCACGGAGTGCTGGAGGAGGCTGGAATCATCCTTCCCTTCCCCGGTTCGCCTGGAAGACTGGTATTCCTCCGCGAAATGGGCAGGGACATCTCTGAGCCCGAGCAGTATCTCGGCTTCTGCATAGCTCCGGTCAATACGATTATCGACATGGAATTCCTGCTGAGACGTGTTTCGGAGAGTATGAAATGAAACGTATGAGAATATCGGTGTTGCTTGTTACAATTTTCCTCGCAAATGGGACCGCATCGGGCGATAGCGGATGCAGATACCTCTGGCTTGTCAGAGATGATCTGACCTCACCCGCCGCAATCGACTCGTTGCTCGTTCTTGCATGTGAGGCAGGGGCAAACGGAGTCATCGCGCAGGTCGTTGGACGGGCTGAGGCTTACTACCACTCGGACCTGCTTCCCGAAGCCGATTTCAGTGAGGGGTTCGATCCTCTCGGCTACCTGGTAACAAGGGCTGCGCCCATGGGTCTGGAAGTGCATGCGTGGCTGAACGCTTTCCTGGTCTGGTCCGCGCCCTGGGATCCTGCGAGTCCTTCACATGTGTGCAATGCCCTCCCGGAGTGGTTCATGAGCGATGTGAACTCCCGGTCCACGCTTGGTTACACCCGTGATGAGTGCGATGCTGCCGGGCTTGTCGGTGCAACTCTGTCTCCAGCCGAGCCGGAGGTAAGGGAATTCATCGCGGACGTGGCCGAAGAGGTAGTCCAGCGTTACGATGTAGACGGCATTCACCTCGATTACATCAGGTACCCTAACGAGTCTTTCGGTTTCGAGGACCGGGCCAGGACGCTCTTCTTCTTCGAGACCGGAATCGATCCCGTCGGTTTCCATCGCATGTATACAACACCTTCACCCTCGCTTCTCGATTCCTGGGGTGCCTGGAAGGAAGCACAGGTAACCAGTACGGTACGAACCGTCAGGTCACGTCTCGACGCCGTAGCGCCGGGCACTCTACTGTCCTGTGCAGTGATGGCTGATCCATTTGACGCAAAATCACAGTACTCGTGCGACTGGAGACAGTGGTTGAAGGATGGAGACATCGATCTGGCCTTCACGATGGCATACACAACCAGTGCGAACAGGGCGAGAGAGCTTGCCGTAACCGGAACGAATCTCTACCCGGGTCATCTGGTCCACGGAATAGGTATCTACAACCAGCCAATGTCCCGTGCCCTCTCAGGCGCTGGGGAAGCCCTCTCCAGAGGTGCAGCCGGTATCTGTGTATTCAGCCTGAACTCCCTTTATCCGGACAGCGCATGGGTACTCAGGGAGTTCTGGAGATTCTACGGGAGTACGCCCGCTACACATGCTCCGAATCCTGCTCTTTTCTACAGGGCAAGCTGCAGGACCCGACGATGAGACTTGCCGTGCTGGCCAGCGGCAGCAGCGGAAACGCCCTCGTAGTAGAGCATGAAGGAGTCGCTCTCTTCTTCGACAGCGGGCTCAGCGGCAGAGAGCATACCAAAAGACTGGAACAGTCAGGCTTCGACGGTATAGATCCAGTTGCACTTTTTCTCAGCCACGAGCATTCCGATCACGTGAGAGGTGCCGGTGTTCTTGCCCGAAAGTGGAAGATTCCCGTGATCGCTTCGCAGGGAACTTTCGAAGGAACCCGTGGGCGGCTCGGAAAGCTTCCGGATGTCGTCAGGCAGCCGAATGGAGACACTATCGAAATCGGACCGTTCAGTGTTACGAGCTTCAGCCTGCCCCATGACGCTGTTGACCCCAGTGGCTATGTAATCGACTGGAGCGGAGGCAGACTGGGAATAGCCACGGATCTCGGATCTTCCGGACCGCTGGTCGAGCAGATGCTCAGGGATTGCAGCTGTCTGGTTCTCGAGTTCAACCACGACGAAGACATGCTCTGGTCTGGATCCTATCCATGGCATTTGAAGCAGAGGATAGCGTCGGGAACGGGACATCTGTCCAACGAATCGGCTGCGGATCTTCTGATAAGAATTGATAACAGTGGGCTGAAAGCATGTGTGCTGGCACACATCAGCAAAGAGAACAACAGACCAGAACTGGCCCTGGAGGTTGCCAGAACCGTTCTGGGAAAAGGCCGGACAAGTATATTCATGGGCCGACAGGAGCACGCTCTTCCGGTTCTGGACCTGGTATAGAAGGAGGCATTCCTTGAGATCAGCAATCGTAATTGCTCTGATGTTGTCCTCAGCTGGTCTATCGACCGATTTCGACCTGCTGGTCTCGGTGGGTCCATCCTATTCACTGGGTGGATGGGGAGACTACATGGGCACCGGCATTACGGGAAGGCTGGGATTCAGCCTTAAACTCAATCCATCTCTCAGGGTCGGGGCAGGGATGGAAGGAACCGCGTTCGGCAGCCAATACGACGGGAACTCATCCCTGACGATGCTCAGCCCGCACGTAGGCGCAGGATACTATCTGAGACCCTGGGGAGATACTTTCAATCCAGGTGTCGAAGTTGCAGGCGGATTCTGCAGGTCTGCTCTCAAAAGCGGTTCCGGAGCCGATCCGGTAACCTGGGACCCGTTCTGGAGAGCCGGGATAAGATGGGATTTCAAACTTGGTGCCGGTTTCCGCGGGGCTGTGGGTTTTGACTACACGAGCGTACTCGCATCCGAGAAGTCGGGGGATACGTTCGGACTGCTCTTCGCCCTGTCCAGGGAGGTGTCGCTATGAGAGTTCTCTCGGGCATCATTGCACTCATCGCAGTACTTGCAGTCGCTCCTGGATGTGAGCGGAATCCTCTGTTCCTGAGGCTGGAAGCAAACTACTATCCGATAACTTCCATCGGCAGCGTATGGGAATACCAGATAACGGGTGGGGGAAGCCAGATAGTAACCGTCATCGACCAGACCGTAGCAGGCGAGAGAACATGTTACCGGGTGCAGTCCGGTGCCGAATACGACTACTGGATCAATGAAGAGGGAAGGCTGGAGCACTTCGAAGATCATACGGTCATGTTCAATGGTTACGAGATCCCGCTCTTCCAGTCATGGGTAACATGGATCGAATGGCCGCTTGCAGTGGGCAGCAGCAGAACCGATTCCGTTTCCGAGCAGACGGTTACCCAGGGAGTAACCATCCTGCATCAGTGGAGACGGATCACAACCGTTGAAGCGATCTGTTCGACACCCGACGGAAACTACGGCAACTGTTACAGGATCCATCAGAACGAAAGAACCATCAACTGGATACAGACCAGCGGGTTCTTTCCCGAAACAACCCAGGTGAACAGGAATATCTGGCTTGCGCCGGATGTCGGGATGGTTCGCAAGGAATCGGCGGACAGCATACTGGTTCTGACGGACTACCAGCCGGGGAGCTGATACTTGACTCAGGCCGCAGTTTTCTCAGCGGCATTTGTGCTGATCTACTCATACGTCGCGTTTGCCCATAGATGGCGGGGGATAGTCGTCTGGATCGGCGCTTTCCTGGCAGTCGTGGTCTGCATGCTGGTAGGTCTTACCGTGGACGTGGGCAGTCTTCTCTCGGGGATAAACTGGAACGTTCTGTTCATCTTCTCCGGAATCCTGGTAATAGCAGAGGTCCTGATAGAAGCCGGCGTGCCCGGTTACCTTGCGGGACGGATCATCTCGATCTCCAGGAACTACGGCTGGGCAGCAATGCTGATCTGCGGGTTGTCGAGTGTGATCTCGATTTTCGTCGAGAACGTGGCAACGGTCATGATCGTAGCACCGGTGGCTCTTGAAGTCGCGAGAAAGCACAAGGCCAATCCGATCGTTCTGCTGATAGGAATTGCGATTGCGAGCAATCTCCAGGGTACTGCAACGCTCGTCGGGGATCCACCAAGCATGATCCTTGCCGCCTCCGAGAACATGGGTTTCAACGATTTCTTTTTCATGCAGGGCAAGCCCGGCATATTCTGGGCAGTCCAGGCGGGTGCGATTCTCTCGTTCTTCGTTCTATACTACTTCCTGGGCCGTGACAAAGGCGATGTTCCCACTATGCGGATACGCAAGGTGAAGAGCTGGGTGCCTGCGTGGATACTGACGTTTGTGATCGTGGGGCTTGCCGTTCTCAGCCTGTTCTTTCCGGGTGTCGGAATCGAGGCCGGGATGCTGTGTCTGGGCGGCGGTATCCTCACCCTGGCATGGCACGCGTTGTACAGACGCGGTCATCCTCTCGTCAGGGGGAATGCCCTGGATTATGGTAAACGCAGGACAAGGCAGATACTGAAGGAATTCGACCTCGATACCCTCCTGCTGCTCGCCGGGATATTCTTCATGGTCGCGGCGCTCTCCGAGTACGGAGTGATGGAGATAGCTGGTCGTTTCATTGCCGGGATTGCCGGTAACAACCCTCTCACTGCCTTCATTATCGTTGTCGGAGGTTCGATGCTGCTGAGCGCCATAGTAGACAACGTGCCGTTTGTAACGGCGATGATTCCAGTAACCTGGGCAGTGGTCGATACCATGGGCGGTGGATCACACTACTACCTGACGTTCGGCCTGCTCGTGGGAAGCTGCCTTGGTGGGAATATCTCACCGGTCGGAGCCTCGGCTAACATCGTTGCCGTCTCCATTCTCCGCAGGAACGGGTACAAGGTCTCCTTCATGCAGTTCGTGAAGGTCGGCCTTCCCTTCACTCTCGTCGCCACCGCAGCCGGTGCATTGTTCATATGGCTGGTCTGGCACCCATGACCCGCATGAATGAGAACCTGACGTTTGACTGGAGCAGACCGGGAGAGAGTACGAAAGTCGAATTCCACACCGGGCTGGAGGAACCCCTTTCTTCGCTTGCGGGAAGAAAGCTCTTTACCGTAATCGATGAAAACGTTCTGCAGCTCTGGGAAGACGAGATAAAGGCATCACCGATTTACGATCGTTCTTCCATGTACGTATTCGGAGCGGATGAGCGGAACAAGTCACCGGAGATCATCAACGGGATATGGCACACCATGAGCAGTTCGGGTGTACTGAGAGATTCCACCGTTCTCGTGATCGGGGGAGGGCTGACATGTGATGTCGGCGCATTCGCAGCATCATGCTTCCACAGGGGCACCAGACTGGTTCTGATGCCTACCACGGTACTGGCAATGGCAGATGCATGTCTCGGCGGAAAAACAGCCGTGAATATCGATGGATCGAAGAACCAGATCGGGACCTTCTATCCAGCCGAACTGGTGCTGATTGCAGGCTGCTTCGTGAACACGCTGTCACCCAGGGAATACAGGAGCGGTTTCGCAGAGATACTCAAGGCAGGGCTCATCGGAGACGGGAAGATGCGCAGTCTCCTGAAGGCTCCCCCCCCGCTCAGAGACGGGAATCATTCATGGCTTCTCGAACTGGTACACCGATCCCTGAAGGTAAAAGGAGAAATCGTCTCACAGGATCTCACGGAAACCGGGTGCAGGAGAGTTCTCAACCTGGGTCACACTTTCGCGCACGCTCTCGAGAGTGTCTCCGGGTTCGAGCTGTCCCACGGTGAAGCGGTGGGTCTCGGGATCAGAGCGGCTTCACTGATGGCGGGAAGGGAGCAGCTGTTCGAAGAGATAGGAACACTTCTCGAAACACTTGGTCTTCCCTCCATGATCGATGAACTGCCGGGAGGAATCGAACAATTCATGAGTTTCATCGAGAGAGACAAGAAAACGTCTTCATCGGGAGGAAGAACATGGGTCCTTCCATTCGACTGGGAGGATTGCAGGCTAATCGAGCTTGCAGGCAGCGAAGAACGGGAGCATGTTCGGAAAGCCCTTGACTTCCTCCTGGTTGGATGACCGATGCGAGTAACGGAGGGAACCTTCTGGGAACATCTTGAAGAGCTTCGTCGCAGGCTCTTCCTTACGGTTGGTGTACTCGCATGCACAGTTGCCGGCTGTTTCTTCCTGAGCCGGAAGCTCATGGTTCTCGTTCTCCTGAACGGCCCCGCGGTTCTCCAGACACTTGCTCCCTCTGAGGCGGTGGTAGCCCATCTGAAGATAGCCCTCATCGCAGGTATTATCATTTCCTCACCAGTTCTCTCCTACCAGTTCTGGGGATTCGTCTCCCCGGGGCTCTACCCGGGTGAAAAGAAAACAGTTGTGCTCATAGCCGTTTTCTCGACTCTCCTCTTCTTGACGGGCGCGGCATTTGCATGGACGGTGATGCTCGAACCCGCTCTGCAGCTCTTCCACAGCTTCGAGACTGGAAGTATCGAAGGGCACTGGAGCCTTTCGGCATATACCGGGTTCCTGGGGAGGTTTGTTCTCGTATTCGGTCTTGCCTTCCAGATGCCGCTTCTCGTACACGGACTTGCCAGACTTGGTATAGTCTCGCCTCGGCAGCTTCGAAGGTACAGAAGGCATGTCGTGATCGGATTACTGATCACAGCTGCCCTGCTCACACCGCCTGATCCCGTGACGCAGGTCCTCCTCGCGTTGCCTCTGTACCTGCTCTTCGAGCTGAGTCTTCTGGTCGCTTCGGTCAGTGCGGGCAGGCATCGAACCGAAGATGAAAACGGGAAGGTTGCGCAAGGATGACGGGACCAGTTGAGAACAGCGGTATCATGAGTATTTCTCCAGATGGCAGGAAATTTCAGGTGCCTTCACCTGTCGACCTGAAGAGCTCCTTCATCGAACTCTCCCGGAGGTCCGGGGAGTACAGGAGTCAGGGCAGGAAGACGGTTGTGGTTCAGGGGCTCGGTTTCGTCGGAGCCGCCGTTGCGGCAGTGATAGCAGGCTCGAGGAATCAGAACGGAGAGCCTCAGTACTTCGTAGCAGGAGTTGATCTTCCGACTGAGGATGGCTACTGGAAGGTCGCTACCGTCGCAATGGGAGAGGTGCCAGTCGGTTCTCCCGACCCCGAGCTGCCCCACCTTGTCAGGGAAGCGGTGCTGGTAACGGGGAATCTCATGGCCACCGCTTGCGGGGATGTCTACTCACTTGCCGATGTAATAGTCATGGACGTTCCACTGAACGTCGATGATCGGTTCGAGTACGGATCCGGAAATATCGGCATCGGGCTGGAATCACTCAGATCCGCCGCACGGACAATCGGAAAGACCATGAGGTCCGATGCCCTGGTTCTCGTCGAGACAACGGTCCCTCCAGGGGTCTGCGAGAAGGTGATTCTGCAGGAACTGATCGCCGAGAGAAAGAACAGGGGAATAGAGGAACCGCCGCTGCTTGCACACGCATACGAGAGGGTGATGCCAGGAAAGGACTACGTGTCATCCATCCGATCGTTCTGGCGAACGTATTCGGGTATCGACGAGAGGTCTGCGTCTGCCGCGTACGAATTCCTGTCAAGCTTCATAGACGTGGAAGACTATCCGCTTACCAGACTCGAGAGCACGACAGGCTCTGAACTGGCGAAACTTCTGGAAAATTCTTACAGGGCGATGAACATTGCCTTCATGCACGAATGGACACTTGCTGCTGAAGAGCTGGGAATCGATCTCTTCTCCGTCATCGATTCGATCAGGGTCAGAAAGGGTACACACGACAACATGCGTTACCCCGGATTCGGAGTGGGTGGATACTGTCTCACAAAGGACTCTCTGCTGGCGCAGTGGTCGCTCGACACTTTGTTCGATAGCGATATCGAGCTCCGCATGACCCTGAGTGCAGTTGCCGTCAACAACGAGATGCCCCTTCATACACTCGATCTGGTGAAGGAGCTGATCGAAGGACCGGTTGCCGGCAGGACCGTTGCGATTCTCGGGATCACCTACCTTCCAGGGGTAGCGGACATCAGGAACACTCCAGCCGAGATACTTGCAGACGCTCTACTGGAGCTCGGCGCGGAGGTGGTTGCGCACGATCCATGTATGAAGATCTGGCCAGGGCGGGAAAACGTAAGGTTCAGTACGGAGCTTCGCGAATGCCTCGAGTGCGCTGATTGTATCGTTTTCGCCGTTCCCCACGAAGAATATCTTGCTCTTTCTCCCGAAGAGATTCTGAACCTGTCCGGGAGGAAGCCGTCCATCGTCGATGCCATGAACATTCTGGACGATCTGAAAGCCAGGGCTCTGAACCATGCGGGCTGCCGCCTGCTGGGTGTTGGCAAGGGTCACTGGAGAAAGATGGGGTTGCAGTCTTGTCAAGAAGAATACTGATCACAGGCGGTGCCGGGTTCATGG
>CBDUZS010000053.1:0-18154 GCA_965371785.1 uncultured bacterium | reverse complement strand
CAAACCCGAGTGCCTTTTGAAGTGGCAGGATACAAACGTCTAGCCTGCACATCTCCCATGCGTCTCATCGATTAACTTATGGAAAAGTGAGGGGCATGCATCGCATGCCCCTTCTCTCGTTCTAAACCAGTCCGCTGCCGCTCAGTCTCTCCTGAGAGTCTCGATCACGCTGCCAGTGCTGTCGTGTACGTTCACGATCAGGGGCATCGTGCCCGGGAGAGAGTGCGTCGCACAGCCGAAACAGGGGTCGTAAGCTCTGAAGCCCATCTCGACAAGATTGAGTAGACCCTGGCTGACACCCTTGCCCCCACTTATCACCTTCTGTGCAGCCTTCTTGAGCGACATGCAGATGGGTGCATTGTTGTGGGTGGTTCCGACGATCAGGTTCATTTTTGTAACGATTCCCTTCTCGTCGGTGAAGTAGTGATGGAACAGTGTTCCTCTCGGTGCTTCAACACAGCCGACACCCTCGGATGGAGTCTCCGTGGGTACTACCCGGATCTCATCGGAGGTTATCTCCGGATCGGTTACCAGCTCGAGCATTCGCTCGGCGGCGTACTGGAGTTCGACAAGACGAGCCCAGTGCGTCGCGAGTGTCGCATGGACGGGTTTTCCTCCCAGTGTGTCGTAGAACTTCTCGTAAGCGGCTTGAGCCAGCGGTGTTGCCATGCCGTCGGCGACGTTGAGCCGCGATAGAGGTGTCGCCTTGTAGACGCCGCTGTCCATACCGTCGACAAAACCTTTCCATCCAACGTTCTTGAGGAACGGGAACTTGAGGTAGCTCCAGGGCTCTACCCTTTCCTCGATGTGCTCGAGGTAGTCGGAGGCATCGAATTTGGCGAACTCGTTACCTTCGGGATCGGTGAACCTTATCATTCCCTCGTAAAAGTTGACATGGTTGTTCTCGTCAACGGTGCCGATGTTGTAGGTTTTGTGGGTATAGGCATCACTCAGGATCATGTTCAGGTAGTTCTCGTTGCCCAGGACGATCTTGTCGAAAATATCAAGGCTGAACTTCCCGAACTCGACAGCATCGCGAGCAACCTGTTCTATCTCGGCTCTCTCCTCCTCGTTTATTCCCTTCGAGACTCCGCCAGGAATGGCAGAAACCGGGTGAATCGTCTTCCCGCCCAGCATCTTGATCACGTGGTGACATCTCGTCCGGGTGTTGATGACCTGCAAACCGACCTCTTTGCCCACCTTACCGATGACACCGATGATGTTCCGTTCCGCCGGGTCAGCATCCGGGCCAACGATGAAATCAGGTCCGCCCAGGATGTAGAAGTGGGTTGTGTGATCGGTTACGTAAAAGGCACTGTACAGAAGCTCCCGGAGTTTCTTTGCGGTAGAGGGAATATCCACACCGTACACGGCATCGGCAGCCTTGGCAGACGCCATGTGGTGAGCCTCGGGACATACACCGCATATACGGGTGGTGATCCTGGCAAGCTCCTCGACGGGATGCCCCTCACAGAACTTTTCGAACCCTCTCAGCTCCGGAACCTGGAAGTAGACGTTCTCGACGTTCCCGGCGTCATCCAGAAAGATCTCGATCTTGCCGTGACCCTCTAGCCGGGTGATCGGGTCTATGCTAATCTTTGTAGTCATCTGTCGTTCGCCTCCGGAGTAATGAATGGGCCAGACCGAAACGGTAGAAATACCCTATCGGATACGGTATCTGATCCATGATCCTCTTTACCTCATCTGGATCTTCAGAGTCTATTATCGAGCCCAGCGCGCTGACGATCTTTGCGCCCTGGTCCACTACACCGGGTGGAGGTCCGTAGCATCCCCTGCATGGCATGAGAACGGTTGGACACAGAGCCCCGCAGCCTGTTCTGGTTGCGATGCCGGCGCAGTAGATACCCTGCTCGAGAAGACACTTCTCCGGGTCGGGGATGATCTCCATGGGTCTCTTGAACTCGGAGATCTTCTTCTCCTCCTTTGTGAGGGGGCAATCGTCACAGACGATCTTCTCGTCTGCTCCCACCACACTTCCTTTTTCGGGAAGTGTTCCCTCGAGAACCGCGGTGAGCACTGCCCATGTCTGGTCGGCGACCGGAGGGCAACCCGGAACGTAGTAGTCAACTTCGACAACCTGATCGAGTGTCATGACGGTGTGGTAGAACTCCGGCAAGGTGAGCTCGCCCTCGGGCACTTTGAACGATGTCTGGGGAAAAATCCTGTCAGGATTGTTCGTAGATTCACACTCGATGTAGGTTCGTTCGAATATTTCCTTGCGCGTCTTGGTATTGGCGAGACCTGGAATACAGCCCTCGTATGCACACGAGCCGTACGCAACCAGGAGTTTTGATTTTTTCCGCAGGAGATTAGCCATGTATTCATTCTCGGATGTCCTTATGGCTCCGTTGAACAGGCAAAGGTCGATTTCACCGTCCTCCATCGCTTCGACGTCCTTGTACTTGATGTCGATGGCAACGGGCCAGAAGACGATGTCAACCGCTGCTATCAGGTCAAGCAGCTTATCTCCTATATCCAGTACAGCAATCTCGCAGCCTCCACAGCTGGCCGCCCAGTAGAGAGCGACTTTGGGTTTAGCCATTGATTCCCTCCCTGCCTATACGAGCGTACCGAAGTAGTCGGTTGTGAGCTGCCTCTCCTGGACCTTTGGATTGGAGTAGTCGGGAAGTATCATCGGAGAGATCCGACCGTCAGCAACGTCGGCTTTCTCGACTTCCTTGTTGTACTTCCTTACATGATCCAGGTTGAAACCACCTGACTCTTTGTACTTGTTTGCGTAGTCCGCAGCATTCTTTCCGGCGATTCTCCCGAAGACGATGACATCGAGAAGAGAGTTGCCCATAAGCCTGTTCTCACCGTGCAGCCCCCCCGTGACCTCACCTGAAGCAAAGAGGCCGGGAACGTTCGTCTCGCAGGAACTGGTGATATTGAGACCACCGTTCTGGTAGTGGAGGGTCGGGTGTACCAGCATCGGTTCCTTTGAGATATCGATATCGTATCTGCGGAAAAGAATGTGCTTTCCGGGGAATTCCTTTTCTACCGTGCCCTCCCCTTTCAGCATATCGATCATCGGGCTGTCCAGCCAGACTGCTACCTTGCCGGTGGGTGTTTTAACACCCTTGCCCCTGAGGTCGGAGCATTCGCGTATTATGCAGGCTGCTTCGACATCCCTGGGCTCCCGCTCGTATACGAACTGCTCACCATCGACGTTCAGGATATTGGCACCGGCACCTCTGAATTTCTCCGTGATCAGGATACCCTCAGCCTGCTCCGGAAAAACAACCCCGGTTGGGTGGTATTGAACGGTGTGAAGGAAGGAGATCGGGACCCCTGCTCTGTAACCCAGAACGATTCCATCACCGGTAGCTCCGTAGTGGTTTGTCGTCATGAACTTCTGGATGTGAAGCCTTCCCGAACCTCCCGTTGCAATGATGACTGCCTTCGCCTTTGCGAAGAAGTACTCCTTTGTTTCCAGGTTGTAGAGCACTGCGCCAACAGCCCTGCCCTTGTCATCGAGAACTATTTCAATCGCGGGTGAGAACTCGATGACCTTGATCCTGTCGACTCTGTTCCTGGCTTCATCGCGAATGGTCCTCATGATCTCTGCACCGGTTATATCGGCTGCGTAGTGCATACGCTTCCTGGATGTACCACCGCCATGCATTGTCATCATCGTGCCATCCGGATGTTTCGAGAACATCGTTCCCATCCGTTCGAGCCACTGAATGGCATCCGGAGCCTCTTTCACGAGCATGTAGACCAGTTCGGGATCGTTCTTGAAATGCCCGCCGCCGAGGATGTCCAGGTAATGGTAGTAGGGGGAATCCTTCTCACGCCTTGTAGCGGCCTGAATCCCTCCCTCGGCCATCATCGTATTGGCATCACCATGACGGAGTTTCGTGGCTATCAGTACGTCCGCCCCGTTCTCTGCTGCGAGGAGAGCCGCAGCGGTCCCGGCACCTCCGGCACCTATGATGAGAACGTCGGTTTCGAAATCGGGGGAAGAAAGATGCACCTTGTCGGGTGAGACTCTGCTCACGGCCTCGAGCAGATCAGCCATCTCGTTACTGATGGCGTATCCTTTGCTGGGGCCAACCTTCAATTTGCGACGCGTGCCTTCACGAAAATCGGGATGGAAATCCTTGAGGAGCGAGTCCCGTTCATCCAGGAGCAGAGCTGGGAATTCCTCGCCCTGCTGTTTCCGTTCAACCCTGGCTGGACGGGTTTCCTCGACTTTCTTGATCAGCGTCTTGAGATATTCAGGATACGGCATTAACGACCTCCATTAATCCCAACCATGGTTTACTAGAGAAACTTCGCTTCTTCAGGTGTCCAGCTATCCTCGGAAAGATCCGGCTCTGTTTCGCGATCGATGTAGAGCTTGCGCAGCTGTTTCTCGTTCTTCTTCATAAGATCCTTGAGGAATTTATCGTATCTGCCTTTCGATATTTCCTCGACTCGTTCCTCGAGGTGTTTTGCCACCGGCACCATGTATCTGGCATGGAGCCGTCTGCACAACTCAGCAACGTTGTACTGGACCTGCTCTGCAGGACATCTTGCCGTACAGAGCCCGCACATAATGCAATCGAAGGATGCTTCAGCAACAGCGGAGACATCCCCCCTGATGGCTTTCGCCATGTAGTGCATGACCTCTATATCCATCGGGCAGCTCTGTGTGCAGATATTGCATCCGATACACTTGAAGAGTTCCGGGTAGAGGGCCGCTACTTCACCTCCGGTCCCGGTCATCTCTTCTATATTGTAGACAGCCTTGTTTGCCGGAAAGAATGGAATCATCGTGAGGTGCATGTTCTCTCTGACAACCGTCTGGCATGCGAGACCGATTTCCACTCTGTAGCTGTCCGGCATCCTGAAGACCGTTGCGCAGGCCCCGCAGATTCCTCCCCGGCATCCGCAGCCCCTGATGAGCTGATATCCAGCATACTCGAGGGCTTTCTGAATGGTAAGGCTCTCGGGAACCAGGAACCTTTCTCCCATCACGTAGATCGGGATGAGGTCTACGGCAACAGCTTTCGTTGTCGATTCACTGCTCTTTGCCATCACTGACTCATCTCCTTTACCGCCAGGAACAGTGGGCCACTTGCAGAAAGCTGCTCTGAGAATTCGTTCATCACTTCAGCGAATTTGCTGCCCTCGGCAGCAGAGATCCACTCCAGTCTCAACCTGGCAGGATCGATCCCGAATTCATCGAGCAGATTGTGCAGGAGGGCCACCCTGGCCTGAGTCTTGTAGTTACCATCCTGGTAATGGCAGTCTCCCGGATGACAACCTCCAATTAGAACACCATCCGCACCCTGTCGGAAAGCCCAGATCACATGTTCCGGATCGACTCGACTCGAGCACATGAACCTTATGTTGATTCCATTTGCCGCGTATTCGACCCTGGAGGTTCCGGCAAGATCAGCCCCGGCACTGGTACACCACTTGCACAGAAAGCAGATTATTCGAGGTTCGTACATGCCTACCTCCCTCCCAGGCTTGCGGTAATCATTTCCTTTATCTGCATATCTGTCAGGTTTCTCTGTTGAGTTGCTCCGCAGGCACATGCGGGGACACAGGCGCCGCAGCCTTCACAGAGAGCATCGTTCACTGTAGCAATTCCCTTCTCCTCGTCGAACTCACGTGCGGAGTAGGGACATACTGAGATGCAGATCCGGCAGGCTCCGCAGAGGTCTTCGTCCACGTAGGCAACGATAGGCTCGTGATCGAGCTCTTCGTGCGAGAAGAGGGTGAGGACCTTGCTGGCCGCACCGCTTGCCTGAGCAACCGACTCGGGGATATCCTTGGGTCCCTGTCCGCATCCTGCAAGGAAGAAACCGGAAGTTATACTTTCGACCGGCCTCAGTTTGGGGTGAGCCTCGGAGAAGAATCCGTTGATGCCCACCTGGATTTTGAGGATCTTGGCAAGTGCGGCAGCCGTTGGTTCGGGGGTAACAGCGGTCGCGAGAACGACCAGATCAGCTTCGATCTCGATGTTCTGCCCGGTCAGGGTATCGGTTCCCCATACAACGGTTTTGTCGCCGTCACGGAAGATCTTCGCCACCTTGCCCCTGAGGTAGACGATACCCTCCTCCACCTCGGCACGGTGGTAGAACTCCTCGTAGCCCTTGCCTCCTGTACGGATGTCGATGTAGAAGATGTAGGGCTGACCATCGTGAACACGGTGTTTGTAGAGCATTGCATGCTTTGTCGTGTACATGCAGCAGATCTTAGAACAGTACGGTTTGTACCTTTCGGGATCCCTCGATCCTGCACACTGAACGAACACTACTTCCTTGGGAACTTTGCCGTCCGAAGGTCTCTTCACAACGCCAGTGGTGGGTCCGGAGGCGGAGAGAAGGCGTTCGAACGCGAGACCGTCTATGAGATCCGGAACCTCACCGGCACCGTACTCCTCGAGGTCCATGATGGGAAGTGTCTCGTAACCGGTGGCCACGATGACTGCTCCCACTTCCTCTTCGATGATCTCGTCTTCCGTATCGAAGCAGATCGAGTTCAGAGTACACACCTTCTCACAAAGTCTGCATTTACCCGTTTTGTAGTAGATGCAGCTTTCCCGGTCGATCACGGGTTTGTTGGGGACTGCCTGCGGGAAGGGGACGTAGATCGAAGTGCGGTCCGCCAGCCCCCTGTCGAATTCCGAGGGTGTCTTTGATGGGCATTTCTCCCAGCAGTCCCCACAGCCGTTGCACGTGCTCCAGTCAACCGATGTGGCTTTCCTCCTGATCTTCACCCTGAAATTGCCGACGTATCCATTGATCTCTTCGACTTCGGAGTACGTAAGCAGGGTGATGTTCGGATGTTTGCCGACGCTGACCATCTTCGGTGTCAGAATGCATTGCGAGCAGTCCAGTGTCGGGAAGGTTTCTGACAGCTGGGCCATGTGACCACCGATGGATGGGTCTTTCTCGACCAGCAGGACCTGGTAGCCGGCGTCCGCTATATCGAGTGATGCCTGTATCCCGCTGATGCCTGCCCCGATTATCAGGGCTTTTCTTGTAATAGGCACGGTAACGGGAATCAATGATTCGTTCAGAACGACCTTCTCGACCATGCTGTTGATGATCTTTATCGCTTTCTCCGTTGCGATCTCCATGTCCGTGTGAACCCAGCTGCATTGCTCTCGTATGTTGGCTATCTCAACCTGATACGGGTTGAGTCCTGCCTCGGAGGCGGCGATTCTGAACGTTGTCTCGTGAAGAGTAGGGGAGCAGGCAGCAACGATTAAAGCATCCAGGTTTTCCTTCTCAATGGTCTCTTTTACCAGGTTCTGCCCGGGATCGGAACACATGTAGATGTAGTCCATCGCAAAGGCTACTTCAGGATTCTTCCCTATCTCCTCGACGACCTTCTTCACGTCCACAGTACCTGCAATGTTGATACCGCAGTGGCAGACGAAGACACCGATCCTCTTCATGACATCACCTCCGTTCCCGTTTTTTCGGTGGGTGTTCTTTTCAGAACAGGGGAGACATCAGCACTGTGCTTCCCGAATCCGAGCTCGTCGGATGGAAGACCCAGAGCCAGTGCAAGGAGTTGTGTGAAAAAGAATACCGGAATTCCTGCGAAATCCGGGTATGCCTCTTTTATCGACTTCTGTCTTGTTTCCAGGTTGTAGAAGCAAAGGGGACAACTGACAACCATTGCGTCAGCGCCCCTGTCCAGGGCGGACGAAATGATTCTGAAGCACTGTCTTGTCGACGAATCCGGATCGGAAACAGAAAGATAGGAGCCGCAGCATTCGGTGCGGTATGGATACTTGACCGGCTCTGCACCAAGGCTGGATATGAACCCTTCGATAATGGATGGATTCTCGGGGCTGTCGAGACCTATTTCTTTATGGGGCCTGAGCATGATACAACCGTAGTACGGTGCGATTCTGAGCCCATCGAACGGCGAGGCCAGAGCCCCGGTGATGGCATCGTAACCGATCACATCCCTGAGATACTCCATCAGGTGCATTACCCTGACTTCTCCTGTATAGGGTGGTCCTTCGTACCCGTCGTTCTTCAGGTAATCCCTCTTCGGATCGTCGTCGTCCAGGAATGCATTGACTCTTCTGCATTTGATCTCGTCGTTCCGCATACGGTAGTTAGCCCGTTTGAGAACGTTGTAGCAGAAATCACAGATCGTGACCATGCTCGTTTCACCGGCATCTCTGAGCTTCCTGAGTATTCTTACCGGGGCAATGAGATTCATGATCCGCTCTTCGGAAGCCGGAGGTACGGCTCCGCAGCAAGTCCATTCCTCGATCTCATCCAGTTCTACATCGAGTTTTTCCATTGCTTTCCTGGCGGATGTGTCGAGGTGGGAAGAGCGATCCTTGAGAGCACAGCCTGGATAGTAGGCGATTCTCTGCATGGTTTCCCTTCCCTGTTAAGTCGAGAGTTTTCTGTAAACTGATACAAGTCCCGGTTGTGGAACCTCTGCAGCAAGCTCGGGGGTGATCTCGTCGGGACCGAAATGATCAACGCCCGCATCCATTGCTATCTGCTTCAGCGCATCCATCACTGCCTGTATGTCAATACCTTTCGGGCATCTGACCGTACACTGCTGGCAGCTGGCACAGACCCAGATAGTTTTGCAGTTGAGCAGCTCTTCCCGTTGCCCCAGCATGGCAAGCCGGATCACCACGTTCGGGAGGTAGTCCATCTCTCCCGACAGGGGACATCCAGAGGCACAGTTGCCGCACTGGTAGCATGCATAGAGTTGCTGATCGCTGAGCTCATCGACTTTCAGGCCGAACTCCCCGCGGACCATCTCGGCATTCAACCTGAGGCGCGGGTTCTCTGCGTTTTCCTCTTGCATGAAACCGGATCTCCTCTCCGTTCCCGGCGGAATCAGGCAGCTCCGTCGGAGAACTCGTTTTCGATAATCGTTCTCATGTATTCTTCTATTCTGCCATCGAGTGCCGGTGAAAGGTATTCGCCAGCCTCGAGGGGATACTCGATTTCAATCGCATAGATTCTGATCTCATCCGGAATGTCGAGCCCCGAAGATCTGCCGAGTTCAAGAATCTCTGTGAACGGGATGTGATGCACCGAAAGTCTGTTGACTCCGCACCGGGCAAGATCCTCGATCTCCATTGCGGTGATCGTTCCCGTCGGATGCCTGCCTGTTGTCATCGAGTCCAGAACGATGAGCCTGTCGTACCCCTGGATCTGATCCAGCAATCGTATTCCCGCGAGGGATGTGGCGAGGAAATCAGTTTCCGGGAGTGAGCCGAGCCTTTCGTTCAGCAACTCGGCCAGCCTGAAGCCGATGGAATCGTCGCCGAGAATTGGGTTGCCCAGACCGAGGACCAGGCTTTTTGGCATAATTTACGACCTGTTTCCAAAGAACGACTTCCGAAGAAACCGGTTAGTCACAAGTAAAATCAGCCTGCATCCCCCTGAGGATAACTCCAACAAGAGGCAGGTAGTGCCTGCAGACTGGAACTCCATCATACGGTTTGAAATCGCTACCAGTCAAGTACGAGAAACAAGATAATTCCGATGTTTCAGTTCCAGCCAGGATCACCATCCGTAATGCTGCCGTGTGAGGGAACATCCGGACACTTGAGAGTGTATCCATTACCGACTTCAGTGGTGTTCAGCATGTACTGAACATGCAGCCCCGGACAAGTAATTACGGTTCCGCCCACTTCCCTGAGATCTTCCAGGTTCTTCGGGTAATTACCGTGCATCGCCATGTACATCTCCATGGATGTGGCAAGTGTCATCATCTGGGTTCTGCACGCGTTCCGCTCGGCCAGATTCACACCAGCGGAGATGTGGATACCGTCGCTGAAAGAAACGGCCTGTTCGACTTCCTCGCGGATTTCCTCGCTTTCTCCACAGCCGGTGGTGATAATCAAGAGGGTCACGATTCCCGAAAGGACTGCACTCCTGAGCATATCGACCTCCTGCATCCGTTACCGAACTGCGGTCTTGCACAAATCTATCCTTCAGGTTGCCGGGGTCAACGCAGGTTCAAAGGAGTATACCTGTTGTTCCGTTACCTTCCACCGAAAGGCTTCACCGAGTAGAATGGGCTGAAGAATATTTCCCTCAGTGGAAATGATGCGATCGGGGCTGTAATGGTTGAGAATCCGGTAACGATAACAGGGCTTGTTATTTTCGCTGGTTTCACCTTCGGTGAGTTGGCCAGAAGAACTGGTTTGCCACGGATAACGGGGTACATCCTTGCAGGCATACTGCTCAATCCCGATCTCCTTGGCCTGATTCCAGGGAGCTTCCCTGCTCACACGGAGCTCATCACCGATATATCACTTTCCTTCATCACTTTCTCGGTGGGTGGAACGCTTCTTCTCCCCGTTCTCAGAAGGCTCGGCAAGGGGATGGCACTGATTACGCTGTTCGAGGCCGAATTCGCGAACTTCTTCGTTGCCGCAGGATTCATGCTTCTTCTGCCGCTTCTGGTACCTTTGCCTGCAGGCGCAACCTGGATATCGATGGTTGTTCCCGCAGCTCTTCTCTTCGGGGCGCTGGGCTCGCCAACTGATCCATCCGCAACTCTTGCAGTTGCACATCAGTACAAGGCTGACGGCGATGTCACGAGAACCGTAATGGGAGTCTCGGCCATGGACGATGTTTACGGAATGGTCAACTACAGCGTTGCCATTGCCATAGGATCGGTCTGCATCCTCGGAAACACGTTCAGCGTAAGCTCATCTCTACTCAAACCTCTGATGACCATTCTCTTATCCGTGGCGATAGGAGCATTTTCGGGCTTTATCTTTCATCTCGTCTCGAAGATTGTCAGGGGAGAGGGCGTCGGCACATTCCTTGTTCTGCTGCTCGGTATGCTCTGTCTCTGCTTCGGAGCGGCCAGGATCCTTGATGCGGATCCGCTGCTGTCGACGATGTGCATGGGAGCTGCCGTCGTTAACCTGGGAGCCGCGGGAAGGAAGGTGCTCTCCCGGGTCGAGGGGAGTGTAGAACAGCTGATCTTCGTACTCTTCTTCACCCTCAGCGGCATGCATCTGGATTTCTCTGTACTCCCTACCGCAGCACCTCTCATTCTCCTGTTCGTCCTTCTCAGGGCTGCAGGCAAATTTGCCGGAGTCGGATTGGGCGCACACATCGCTCATGCTTCCTCAAAGGTGAAGAAGTACACCGCGCCCTGTTTGATTCCCCAGGGGGGAATAGTGATAGGCCTTGCACTGATGCTGAAACAGCATAATGAGTTCGACGGCATTTCGGACCTGGTTATAAGTGTGATTCTGGGAACGGTAGTGATCCACGAGCTGGTGGGTCCGATACTGGCCAGAGTATCACTAGGGAAGGCCGGTGAACTCGGTGCAGGAAAATGATCAGATTTTCCTCAGAACCTCATAGAACTCCCTTATGCATCCCTCCTGCTCGAGAGTCTCTACGGCTCCGGGATTTGCCTGACGTACTGAGACCAGCGCACGTTCAGCGGTGAATCCGCCACTGATCAGCCATGCGGCTCCAAAGGTTCCGGTACGACCTGCTCCACCCTGACAGTGAACCAGTACGGTACCTCTTTTTCCATGAGTTCGTACGAGTTCTACGAACTCTTTGAGCTGATCGTGAGTTGGTGCACTGAAATCACGGACGGGCAGCGAGATTCTTGTAAGTGTACCGCTCTCGAAAGGAGCCAGATCGTAGGCTGGTTTCTCCGCTTTCCGCTCGAGCAGCGAGACCAGTGTCTTTACTCCCCTTCGCAGAAAATCATCCAATTCGCAGTCAGACGGGTTATGGCTGCCCATCAGGATGGGCTCGTCAATCCACCAGTGCACTGGTTGTCAGCTCCTTCACGGGTTCGCTGTCTCTCTCCGCTTCCTCTTCCGAACGATATAATACTGCCTTGACAGACCACAGCGGTTCTTGCGCTCGAAAACGATCATGGAGGAAGCAATGGATCTCGTACTGTCCATGGTTGTATTGCTTGTCGCTGCCTGCCTCCAGGGATTTACGGGATTCGGATACTCACTGCTCTCCCTTCCTCTTCTTGTTTTCTTGATGCCCGTGAGAACGGCGGTTCCCATGCTGTGTGTCACCAGTATCTTCCTGAATCTCATCATCTTTCTGGAAGCAAGGAAGTTCCTTGATATCAAGAGGATCATTCCGTTGATAATAGCTGGAGTGGTTTCACTTCCGGCTGGAGTGTGGTTACTGGGTCAGGGTAGTGAAACCCTGCTCAGAACCGTTGTCGGTGTTCTGGTTACGCTGTCCTCAGTGATCTATCTGACAGGGTTCAGGATTCGCATACGGAACGAGAAGATGGCTTTCATCCCGGTAGGCATTATCAGTGGAATCATGAACGGCGTAACGGGCTTCAGCGGTCCACCCGTCATTCTCTTCCTGACGAACCAGGCTGTCGGCAAACAGGTTTTCAGAGCAAACATCTCAGCCTACTTCCTTGTACTCAACATTGCAGCAGTTCCCGTTTTCATCGCTGGCGGCATGCTCACTGGAGATGTGGCAATCAGCATCCTCTACAGGTTTCCTGTGGTAATCGCTGGAGTTCTGGCTGGAGTAAAACTCGCCGGTTCAGTAAGCGAGAAGAGGTTTCTCCGCCTGTCATTGATTCTGCTGGGTTTTCTTGGCCTTGTTACCGCCGGTTCAGGCGCCGGGTTCTTCTGATTCGAGATCCAGACCCCGAATCCTGGTCAGGTCAGTGCAGATGCCGATCAGCCTCGAAGGCTGTCCTTCTCCGTCCAGCACAAGAGAGCCATCCACAGCAAGTAACATATTGCCGCAACGGCTGTTCCTTATCTGGAATTCTATTCTGGCATGCTCGATATCTCCAGCAAGAAGGCGGCACAATGCGCTCTTCAGGTTCTCGCGTTCGACGGGAACAAGATAGGAATCGAAGTCTTCCAGACTGCAGCTGTCCTCCCCATCCCGCAACCCGAGAAGCAACATGAGACCTGGATCGATGGAGATGTGTCCGCTGCCCAGATCGTACTCCCATATACCGGTTCGAGCCGTAGTCAGGGCAATGGAGGTGCGGGCCTCCCTGTCGAGCAACGCTTCGATTGAGCGCCTGAGTGCGGAGTTAATACCATCCAGCTCACTGACTCTGAGCTGAAGAGCATTGATTTTCTGTTCTAGCAAAGATGAGTAATGATCCTGAGGGTTTTTCATGACTCCTTTCCCCTGATCGGGTAGTACACGTCAGGTTCGGAATCCAGTCCCATTGGGAGACCCCTCAGGATCACGAAGACCTGGCTTAATAGATTAATAATGGCGCATTACCGCCCCTCTGTACAGTCCCTGCATAACTGAATATTTCCCTGATATTTACGCCGAGATGTAAAATGTACCGGTCGAGACCGGATCAGTCTGAGTCAGTGGAATGTTCAAGGAATATCATCCTCGTACGTGGGCGGGTTGCTGACGTTGACTGGAAAGACCATCTGATGGTATTCGGAACAATAGGAGTATCCGACATCATCGAATGTTCCCGGCATACCGTCTATGCCGGGGCTCATGCAGTAGACTCTCAGCTGAATTGAGTCAACATACAGTTCGATGCACAGCGGATTTCCAAAATGGTCTCCAGTGATGCTGTCGTTGAGCAGCTTGAGATTAAGTACCCCAGCATGATGAAGCTCGACGAGAATGGACTCCGCCTGCTCTACGGTCATCGAAGGGTTCTCGACCAGAGCGGCATGAAGCACTAGCGCCGCATCTCTTATGGCCGGCCTGGTTACAGCATAGGTCGAGAATACCCATACCCCCCCGATAACAACTCCTGTGAGAAGAATTGGTATCAGAATCCGAAAGAGTTTCCTCAATTTTCTAAGATCTCCTCGAATATTTCCCGCTCGGGATTCTTGCGCGAATGCGCCGATGTAAGTATCCGGCCGTTCATGACGATGTACACACCCCCGGGCAGGATCTGTACTGCGGCAATGGCGGCTCCCAGATTGAATTCGGCATCGGTTTTTCTGAAATCAGCAGGTCTCATGGCTCCGGTCAGGACAATCGTCCTGTCGTTAGACGGCTCGAGAAAACGTGCGGTTTCAACAATGGAATCGGTTCCATGCGTAATAACAATCCGCCTGCAGGATGACTTTCCTATTTCATGCGATATTGCAAGCCTGTCCTCTTCTGAAATATCCAGGCTGTCCCTTCTGAAAAGCTCATGAACCTCTATTTCAAGGGTTACATTCGCATCGCTCAGAATGCGCCTTGCTGCGGGTACACCTACGACAAACGAACTCTTTGCAGCGGAGTAGGTCTTGTCAATCGATCCACCTGTTGTCAGCACCAGTAGTTCCATTTGTACTCTCCTCAGGATGTCTCCTTCTTCAACCTGTCCGTAAGAAACCGCAAGGAGAGATCCTCTCCACTTATTCGCCTGAACAGTTCCTGAAAACGATACCGTCCGGTAACACCTATAACCTCATCGAGCAGGAATTTCCCAAAACTCTCCGCCTTGTCGACCACATCATCGATATTCTCTCTCTTCGCGAACACATCCTCGAGCATATCACAGGTGAGATCCCCCAGCAGGTAGTTGTGCAGGTAGATAGGGTGGGTAGTGTAGTGAATCAGGAAACCCCACAAAGGCTCGTCAGCGTAGGGGGCTTTATCCAGAAGATCCCTGTTCATCTGCCATACAAGGTGGTGTATGTCATCGATACTCTCGACACTGTTCCGGTACAGTGACTGATCGAAAAGGATTCTGGCAACCGATCTGAGCTGATTTGCCCTGTTCCATGTCTTTACTCTGGCAAAATTCCTCTCGGCCTTGTCCATATCGTCTTCGAAGAACTGGGAGAAGAAGCTTACATGCTTGAGTAACCTGCCGAAGAGGTTGGCAATCCCCTCGGACACGATTCCGCTGACTCCCATGTTCAGAATAGCCTCATCCCGATCCATTGCGGAATTGTGGAGTCCGTGACCGGTTTCGTGAAGCAGCACTCCGAACTCGAAGAACCTGTCGCTGACGTTGGCAAGAATCCTGGAATCAGCTCCAGTTTCGATAGGGAAGTTGTACCCCCATTCCGATTTGTTCTTCCTGGGGAAGACATCGTACGTGATGTTCATATCGGATACATCGAATCCGAATCTGTTGAAGAGCCTTTGTACCGGTTCGAAAAAACCTGACATGTCGACCCGATGGTTCAGTTCGGGCGCAATGTTTGCTGATATGTAGGCGTAGTCCCAGGGCATGGGGTCGGAAACACCGATCGCCTCTTCAGAGAACTCGGTGCTGAGCTTGTTCATCAGCGGGAGAACTTCACGGACATCACCGATCCACGTATCGAACATCCTCGGATCAAGTTCCTGTTTCTCCAGCTGGTATTCGACGTAATCGGCTGAGCCATACTCGGAAGCGTATTCCTTACGGAGGGCAATCAAATCGAGAAAACCAGCATCCACAAGGGGTCTGTTCACCTGTGTTCTCGCAAGCAGAAACTTTTTCCGTATTTCTCTATCCGGTTCTGAAGAGAGTATCTTCGCAATTTCAGAAGACGACACTTCCCTGCCGTCGATCCTGCATCTATGTGTGTTGAGCACTGATGAAAGACTGTTCCTCATCTTCATCATCTCGAGAGTCAGCTCGTTCAGCCTTTCGGAGAGATGGTACGGTTTGAAGGTGTTCTCCATTATCTCGACACGCCGTCTGTCAACCGGTCTGAGGTCTGTCTCCCGGAGGTTCTGTATCAGGTCCCAGCTCTCGTTCGACTTGAGCAACTTCAGAATGGAGGCGTATGCATCTTCAATTCCGAAATCGAATCCAGTGGTGTACTTCGTCCAGTTCAGACGGCTGTATTCAGATCTCAGATCACGCAGCTTCCGAGCCATCTCTCTGAGCTTCTTCATTCTTCTCACTCCCAGCGAAGCATGTTAATCACAAGCGACACGAACAGTTCTTCAGCCGAAGTTATAGTGTTTCCTGACAGCCTCTTCGACGCTCCATACGCAGGAAAGCCCTTCGGGGAAGACCACAAGATCCCCTTTGCCGAATGTCACGCTTCCCTCTTTGGTCTGAACGGTTACCTTCCCCTCGAGGATGTAGCAGGTTTCCCTGTCGGTATATGACCAGTCGAATTCAGATGGTTCGCACGTCCAGATCGGCCATGAGAGGATTCCCTTTTCTACCAGCTCGCTCTGTTCCGGTTTTCGGACTTCTATCTTCATAATACTTCCTCTCTCAACGATAGGAAATCGGGGAACTTCCATCCGAAAACACTGAAGTCGATTCTTCCAGAGGGGTTGAATCCTACACCTTCTCCTTCCAGGAGCTGCCGCTGGGCAGTACATTCCTGACCGTGACTTCGCACACTGACCATTCCCCTGCTGTTGACGACTCTGTGCCAGGGGACTCCGCTGTCGACCGGAACGGAGGACATGGCGTAGCCGACGTTTCTCGCCGAGCATCTCCCGGCAATCCTGGCGATCTGCCCGTACGATGCCACTTTACCTGCCGGAATCGTTTTAACGACCCCGTATATCCTGTCGTACATGGAATAACCACTCATCCGTCCGCTCCAGGAGAAATGTTGCTGACAGAGAATACAGGCTTTCGGTCCGCACCGTGTTCGAAAAGACAGGTAAGGTACAGGTTCTCGTTCCTTGCGACCTCGATACACCATACTAGACCGAAACCTCCACCACCGGTAAAGGACGGCATCCTGAAGATCCCCATCTCATCCTCGTAGGCTGCGCGTTCCACCAGGATCTCCGATTTCGTAGTCTCGAGTTTTTCAAACCTCCTGAGTATCTCCCTGAGATCCTCTTCGCATACATGGTCAAATGATCCGACGAGAACCCTGAACGATCCCGAGTCGTTGCAGAGAACGTCGAGGTACACCCAGTTGTCTTCCGGGTCCACTTCGAGAGCTGTGAATTTCTCCTTCAGCGGTAATCTCACAAAAAGGGGAATGGGCATGCCCAGGGCAGTTTCCAGGGCTCGAGCATCGGGGTTCGAGTAATCCATCCTGTCCACGGAATCATCGGGGTAGAGAATGTTCACGCCGAAAACACCAAGCAGCCTTTCTCTCGTGAAACCGGTCAGCTTCATAAGCCTGCTGCCCAGCCTGGCGTTAACGGCATTCGAAACCAGTTCCATCAAAATACGGCGGAGTTTTTCCAGATCGACAGAGCTGCCTGTTGAACCGACAAGCGCAACAACCGGGTCCAGCTGGTCGTGTACAGCGTATACGAAGAGAGCCGGGTCTTCGTTTGAAGCAGCTTCCGTAATTTCATGGATTTCCGGTAAAAATCGTTTCCGAGTCATCTGTCTGGAATGTACTCAGCGGGGAATCATCGTGATTGCACCCGTGGGACAGGCGTACTCACAGGCGGAACAGCCGTAGCAGTTTTCTCCGTCGACGAGCATTACCTCATCACTGATGGAGCGAGCATCGAAAGAGCAGACATCAATGCAATCACCGCAAAGAGTGCACTTGTCGAGGTCAGTCTTCTCGATGAAGGGTGCCTTCTCGCATGAATCCTTTACCTTCTGTCCGTCCTTGTCCCTGAAGAATCCACAGCCACAGCTGCAGCAGAAACAGAGCCAGTCTTCATCCTCCATGAATCTGAAGAAGTTGCCCTGGCGTTTCCAGGTCTCGAATTTGATCAGAACTTCCTGCCGCGAAATCCTGACGAATTCGAGCCCGGCCTCTTCGCCGGATGGTTCACGAAATCCAATGCAGTTGCTGACCTCGTGACCGCAGTAATCCCAGGGCAGTTTGCCGGCTTTTGCAGGTCCTCTGCAGAAGCACTCGTTCATGTAGAAATTCGTATGGTTTCTTATCGCTTTCTCGGCTTCTTCAAAGGTACACAATCGGTGCTCGTGGTCGGTTCCCATTGTCATCCTCCCCCTGAAAAGATTGACCTCCACTGCTCACCCGAAGGCCAGACCTTGTTTATCTTCATCTATATCGATACTCGAGTGACGGTACAAGGGTACTGAGCCAGGCTGGATGCTGGTCACGGCGGATAGTGATGTCACGGGGCCTGGCTCCGTGGCACTCGAGTGCATGAGAAACCCGCAAGGCTCGTTCGCGTGTGACTTCGACAACGTACTGGTTGCCGAGTACATTCCCTCGGTCTTCAGCCAGACTACATGGGGAGCTATTAAGACGGTGTTCTAGGCTTTCAGATTCATAAGGTTGCTGGCGTATCCGACATTGTTGACATCTGCATAAATATCTAAGATTCAT
>CBDUZS010000052.1:0-18887 GCA_965371785.1 uncultured bacterium | reverse complement strand
TCGAAGTGGCGGTGGCCGCTTCTAAATCAAACGGCTATGAATTCACAGAAAAATAGGGACACAATCTAGCCATGCTGCTACAGTAGAATGCGCTCACTCATTAACGTACACAAGCGTAGAGCTATTGTAAGAGTTCCAAAGAGCTTACTGATGTCCGGCCTGGTTACGGCCGGACCACGGTTCATCTGACCTGGGCTCTACTGCATCAGGGGATAATATTCCTGTGTCTGTTCAGCCATGCAGACCTCAGCGGCTTCTCTGACCGATTGCTGTGGATGCCGATGAAAGCTATGTCTGCGGGCTTGCCTGGAACGGGAGGGTCGTGACTGCATTCCTGATGATCTGCATTCTTGCCGGAGGGTTCTTTTCCGATGGCAGGGGGACGGGCTGCGCCGCAGGACCTGCGGCGTGGGCAGCTTCCGTGTCTTCCGGCCTCGAGGTACCCGCGGGCCTGGTAAGGCTCGAGGGGTGGGAGTGCTTCTCGGGCGCACAGGTTCACGGAAGTGGAAACCGCAGCAGATTACTGGCTGGATACGGAACGAATCCAGGGTCATTCTCGGCTGCCTTCGGGCTTGGTTACGGAATCGGCGATGGAGCACCCGATACCCTTGTCGCTGTGGCGTCACTGGCAAAGGTTCTGATCGGCAACCCGATTGCGTTCATGGAAGGGCTCTTTGGTCCGAACATCTCAGCGGGAGGTTCGCTGGAACTGGTCAACACCACAGGTGAGGGTTCCAGGACGAGCCTGATGGGCGGCGGAGGTGTCCAGTTCTCGGTCTTTCCCTCCTTTGCCGTAGGTGTCAACGTCAGAAGTATCCTCATCGCCGGTGACAGTCTCCGGGAGAGCTCCTGTGAATACGGCATCACCCATGTTTTCAACAGGGACATCCGGGGGCATCTCACACTCGGAGAAGGGCATGTGTCCGTTGGAGCGGACCTTCGCGTCACACGGGGGGTCAGAGTGAGTACCGGGACAGACGGCTCCAGCTGGTCACTGGGTGCCGGTCTCGATGTGGGTCGATTCACGTTCGACTACGGTCTTGATATGACCGAGGGCAGTACCGTACATGTGATCACGCTAAGCTTTCGTTCCGGAGAATGGTGGAACCGATGATCTCGACAGTACTGCTGCTGTCCCTCTCGTCCCTGTTCCCGCCGGACTCCCTTCCGGAAGGATGGGAAATAGGGCTGCACCCCCTTCTCTTCAGCGAGGTGGTTGCCACCTGGAGTGATGAAGAACCTCACATGGATAGCTGGAAGGTCGATTTTTCAGTTGCTCTTTCCCTTCGGTCAGACGTTTTCGATCTTGGCGCAACGGGAGCATTGAGGCGCGATTCGGTACCGGACGTCAGCCTCAGAAGGGCTTCTGCCAGCGTCAGGTGGCCCGGCTCACCCTGGATCGGAACCAGAGCAGGTCTCCGGGACGTTCAGCCGTTTGTCTGTGGAATGGATACCCCGGTTATCGACTGGGGATGGATGGAGATCGATTCGATCCATGGTTTCGGTGTCTCAGCCGGCGGGATTCTTGGATTCTCTGGAGAGATAAGCCTCCTGACCGGAACCCCTGGTGATACACTCATCTGGACCGATGTCCGGGCTCCGTGGCTGGGCTTCGGCACCGTCAGATGGTCAGGATTCAGAAGGGATCAGTCCCCTTACGCCGGAAGGATTGATGTCGTCACTGCAATGGCTGATTTTAGATACGTTAAGCCCTGGGTAAGCGTAGTCGATTGCGATGCTCCGAATTCATGGGGTGTGGCGGGTGAGCTTCGCGGATGGAAACCACTGACAACCAGTTTCGGGGAAATCGAGATAGTTCCGGGGCTGGCATTTGCAGGTGACAGCATCGCGCTGCCGGGAGATGCATTCGAAAGTGGCCAGAGGCTGCTGTCACTCGACCTGTTCCACACTTCGAAGGAGTTCTTTTTCGGAGCCTTTCTGTCGGGACAAATCGATCTGGAGGGAAAGGTGCCTGACGGAGTCATGCTCGGGATGGACATGATCTCCAGAGCAGGGATCGAATACGCCCTTCGGGCCGGGTTCAGCGAACCTGACGACTGGAGCGCACGGCTTGATGCCGATTACCGCAGGGTTCAGGCGGGAGGAGGCTTGTCCGTTGCCGCCAGTTCTGACAGCGTGAGAGTATTCGGCAGAGCGTCCTACAATCCTCTTAGCAGCGTTTCTACGCTCATGGAAGTGTCTGCTGACATCTTTGATGAAACGCTTGATCCCATGGGCACGCTCCGGGTCTTTATTGGAACAGAGAATATCTGGGGTTCGATTGCCCTTGAATGGGACGGTGAAAACGTCGTTTTCCTGATTGACACGAGGGGTTATCTGTGGTGAAGAGGTTGATCTGCACCGTATTAGTGCTTTGTACCGGTTGTGCTTTTCTGTCACCGCTTCCCAAACCGGCTGCAGCTTCCAGAACCGTTGTGTTCTGGATGCCGGGGGCCGTAACGGTACAGATCATTGGTGACTGGAACGAATGGGGCGGTCTCACCGGAGCAGGTGGCATTCTCGACCCATCCATAGGCAGGATGGACTCCGAGGATGGTTCCATCTGGACAGGGGCATTGGATCCCGAACTCCCTGTAGGCAAGTACAGGTACGCATTTCTTGTTGACGGATTGCACTGGGTTGATGACCCATCTAATCCGGAGAGCTCACTATTTCAAGACCACGAGGTGTCGGTTCTCAGTGTATCGGATTAGGAGAGCCGAATGGCATCCGTGAGGTTTGCAGGAATCAGCAAAGTCTATCAAAAGGACATCGTAGCCCTGAAGGATTTCGATCTGAGTGTCGAGGATGGAGAATTCCTTGTTCTCGTAGGGCCCAGCGGGTGCGGGAAATCAACTACTCTAAGGCTGCTCGCCGGGCTCGAGAACCCCACGTGCGGGAGACTGTTCATCGATGGACGTGACGTAACCGAATTGAATCCGCAGGACCGCGATATCGCCATGGTTTTCCAGAGTTACGCTCTCTACCCTCACATGAGCGTTTTCGACAACATGGCTTTCTCGCTGAAGATGAGAAAGGTGTCCGTCGGAGAGATACGCCGCAACGTCATGGAAGCAGCTGATATCCTCGGTATAACCGATTATCTGGATCGCAGGCCGAGGGAACTCTCGGGTGGACAGAAACAGCGTGTTGCCCTGGGAAGGGCGATAGTCAGGCATCCTGCTGTTTTCCTGTTCGATGAACCTCTTTCAAACCTTGATGCAAAGCTCCGGGTCCAGATGCGGAACGAATTGAGCAAGCTGCACACACAGCTTGGCGCTACTATGATATACGTGACACATGATCAGGCTGAAGCCATGACGCTCGGTGACAGAATAGTGGTTCTGAAGGATGGAATCGTTCAGCAGATAGACATTCCGCTGGATCTGTACGACGGTCCGGACAACAGATTCGTCGCCGGGTTCATCGGAAGCCCCTCAATGAACTTCCTGCCCGTCAGTGTCAACGGTTCCGGCGGGCTGAGACTTGCAGGGAAATGGGACATCGAGGGGTTTCATCTGGACATAGCTGCCGGCGAGTATACATTCGGTATCCGGCCCGAGGATGTCAGCCTCGATCCGTCCAGCCCGATGAAAGGCATGGTTGAGGTCATAGAAACGCTTGGAAACGAGAAGCTCATATACATCGATATCGATGGTCTGGAAGTGGTGATACGCAGCAGCCCGGATACATCGGTACTCGCGGGGGACGTATTCCCGTTTTCCGTAGATACGTCGCGTTCCCATCTCTTCGATTCGGATGGGACAAGGGTGAATAAATGATTCTTGCCGTTGCGTCCGCTTTCCTTATAGCTCTGGTGGTAAGCCTGCTTGCCACACCGCTTATCAGGATAATCGCTCTGCGGCTCAACTTCATCGACAGACCTGATGAACGCAAGAAACATTCATCCGCAACACCACTGCTCGGCGGGGTAGCCATTTACATCGCTTTTTCCGTAGCCGTGCTCATCGGGCTGCTGGTATGGAGCGGCATGTCCGCCGGAGAGGTGTCTGACACTCCGCTCGACTGGAAATCGCTTGCTCTGCTCGTTCTTGCGGGAAGCGCTCTGATGGCCGGCACCGGTCTTCTGGACGACATTCTCGGCCTCTCACCCGGAACCAAAATCCTTTTGCACACCATATCCGTGCTCATCGTCGGTTTCCTCTTCATCTTTCGGGGAGCGCAGGTCAGGCTGTTTCTTGCCGGCAGCGGTGTTCCATGGCTGGCAGTTCCGGTCACTCTCATCTGGCTGGTAGGAATTACGAATTCGGTCAACCTCCTGGATCATGCCGACGGTCTTGCCGCAGGTGTCAGTGCGATTGCAGCGGCCATATTCGCCATTATCAATCTCCTGTACGGCAATTTCGCTGTTGCTTTCATCAGCGCGGCACTCGCCGGGGCTGCTCTGGGATTCCTTACATTCAACTTCAATCCCGCTTCGCTCTTCATGGGAGACTGCGGAAGCAACATGCTGGGATTCATGCTTGGAATAATCGCCATCCTGGGAATCTATACACCGGAAGGTTCGATCAGGCAGCTGTCAGTCTTTACTCCCATTCTCGTACTCGCGATTCCGCTTGCGGATACCTTTTTCGTGCTCCTTTACCGGAAACGGAGCGGAGCTCCCCTTCTCGCTGCCGACAGGAACCACCTGGCACACCGGCTGATGAGGATTGGTCTATCGCATCGTGAAGCGGTAATGATCATCTACCTCATCGGAATACTCATAGGTGTCCTCGCCCTTCTCCTTCCCACCCTGAAGCCTTACCAGGCTATGCTGGTGTTCGTTCATGCTGCCGGGGTAATAGCTCTCTTCGCCTTCTTCATACACAAGGGCGAGAGACAGAAGAATGACCATTGATTTCCAGGATTGCAGCAATTGCCCTGATTCTCACGATTGTAGTCGTGATCTTCGTCGTCTATGCGAACAGCAGAGACAGTATTCTCGTAAAGGAACTTGCCTACATCTGCGGAGCAGCGATAGCTCTGGGATTGACTGCGTTTGCGGTACTGAGCGGCAAATCCGTCAGATCGGACCGGCTAGGCTCTAAGCTGATCATTCCATTCTTCCTCATTCTCTTCTGGATGGGGCTGACACATCTCATGGGTGTAAGATCCGTAAACGCACCGTTCCTGTTCTACTCGATCATTGCTCTTGGAGCGATTACGGTCTCGATGGCACTTGTGATCGATGAACGATGGAGGGACAGGATCCTCTGGGCACTTCTAGTTTCATCCACGCTACTCTCGATTTACGCCATCCTCCAGTCGATGAGTATCAATCTCTTCATATGGGATGCTGCTCTGAACCGTTCGGGAAGGGTTTCCGGATCTCTGGGAAATCCGAACCTCCTGGGTAGTTTTGTCTGCGCCGTTATACCGGTTGCCGTCTGTTTCATTGCCAGCAGGCCGATCTCCAGGCTCCTGCAGATACTGTCGATATCCGTGTTCGCTGTGCTGGGGTGTTTCGCACTGGCAGCCAGTGGAACACGGGGAAGCCTGATCGGACTTGCCGCAGGTATGCTCTTCATAGTCGGCTTCCTCCTCTTCGGGTCCTCGGGACAGAGTAAGGGGAAGAAAGCTTTGATCATCGCATTCCTCCTCCTGCTCCTGACGATTGCAGTCGTACTCATGGCTCCGAGATTGTCAGAAATCTCCCACTCGGACAGCGGAACCATTCAGGTTAGGAAACTCATCTGGAGTGGTACGCTGGATATGATTCGAGCAAAACCACTTACAGGATGGGGACCCGGCAGCTTTCAGATAGTGTTTCCCGGTTTCAGGAATCCTGTGTACCACCTGCTTGGAGTCAGCCACAACACTCTTCATGCGCACAGCGAGTACCTCGAGGTTCTAAGCGACACTGGCTTGACGGGCGCTCTGCTCTGGCTGGTCCTTGCAGTCATGTTGATCAGGTTCTGGAGGAAGCGGCTTCAGAGGAACTGGGTGTCCATTGGTCTCCTTGCGAGTATCGTTGCAATAGTTGCAGAGGCAACTGTTTCCGTTGCCTTGAGATGGCCTTCGACAGCTTTTCTTGTCGCTCTGTTCATCGGTCTGCTCATGGCTTCAACGGATTCGTCCCCGGCTCCTCTGCGCGGCTGGAGAAAAGTCACCTACGGTACTGCTGCCGCTGCAGTGGCCGTGCTGCTCCTCTTTGCAATTCCACGCTACACAACCCGTCTTCAGGCAGGCAGGCATCTCTTCATGGGCAAGGACGTCTACCTGGCCAGGGTGGAATCTGAGATGAACCGGGCAATGGCATCTGCTGCAAACTGGCAACAGAGTGGAAACGAACAATTCCTTGCGGACGCAGTCCAGTGGTGGGGCACTGCATCGAGCACAACGGATAGCTCCATTGCCAGATGCAGGCTTGCTGCGGAGATGGACAACGAGGATCTGGGAGCATGGTACGCTCTTGGAAGTGCTCTTCTGACGAAAGCCATGCTCGTCCATCCTCAGGATGTAGGCATAATACGTGCCCTGGGAGAAACCGGGATACAGGCAGTGGACTCGGCCCTTGCCATCGAGCTGACGCTGGATGCTCTGGTTGCATACGATTCGCTTGCAAGGATGGCTCCCATTTACGCAGAACTTCATAATAACCTTGCCCTTGCATACACGCGGCTTGGTCGGCTGGATGATGCCTTTTCCTCCATACGGAGATCGTACGAGCTGTTCGGGCACAGACGCGGCGATTACTACAGGCAGGTCAGGTCACTTCTTCCGCTGAAACCCTTAAATCATGATGGATGGTATGTGATCTGGCAGGAATTACAGGATGAGGTTCTCATCTCAATGATTGTTGACGAACGCGGGTCTGAAAAACTGTCATCGGTGCTCGAAAACAGACTGTGGTTCACAGGTCTGTGCCTGCTGATGGACCCGGCACACACGGACAGCCTTCTTGCGGCGCTCCATTTCGATGTGCCGGGAGCCCCGGAGACGGAAATGGAGATGCTGAATGCCCGGATTGCCGCACAGGCAGATGCGGTTCAGAACGATCTGCTTCTCCTGACCAGATTCGAGGAAAACGATACTGCAGGTATGATGGATGAGGTAGCTTTCGCGGATCCTCTACAGGGAGTCATCCTTCCGGCAAGGAATTACATCCTTGGCGCGCTTCTATTGGAGAGGGGGAATTCCGAGGGGCTCGGTATCCTGCGCAAGTTCGGATTCGGTATGATATTCGGTGCTGATCCTCTTATAACCCACTGGCCAGGAGGCTGCGATCATCTTGGACTAGCACTGGAATTCACACTCGATGCAGGGATACCTCCCGACCTCGAGGAATACTTCCTCAGCGCTGTCATTCAATTGCTTGTTGTAGATCAGATCCTTTACACCGATAGCAGGCTTGCCCTGGAGGACTTCAGGAAGCAGGCGGACTCACTCGCAGCAAGTGAACTCACAGGTACGTGGGCAAGACTTGGCGGACCCAGGCACGCGTTTTACTTCCACGACGGCGAAATGCCCTGGTCACCCGGCTCGGTTCTAGAGGATACTGCGGAGCGGCTGGTATTGCTTTCCTCCGAGAACCAGGATGATCCATACTTTTCGCTCCTCGAAATCCGGTTCTACTACATTCTCTTCTCGTCCCTATGGTGGGAAATGCCTGTTTTCAGGGAACTCCAGCGTGAGCATATTATCGAATCGCTGATGGAGAGCAGACTTGCGCTTAACAGCCTCCTCGGGGAAGAGAATGCTGTTTTCATGGTCAACAGCGCTCTTTCCGGAGAATTGAACAGAACGAGAATATGGGAATCCAGCAGTTTCATGACCATGCTCGATCGCTTCAGGAGTGAAGTTATTCACTACTCGGGAGAAACGCAGCCTCCTCAGCTCTGATAGTTATTAGCCACTTGCCATTAGACCGTTTCCCGGCTAGATTCCTTTCCTGGATACTTACTTTGAGTAATAGTACTCAGATAAGGTGGGATATACCCGCCTTTTTATGTATGTCTGGAGAGCTATCCGGTCGGACCGGAGGGGTTGTGGAAACGGACATCAGTGAATTGGTTGAAGCCGCTGTCGGGGATGCCGGCCTTCTTCTGGTCGAATTGAAGCAGACACGGGTGGGCCGCAGACTGCTTCTACGGGTCTTCGTGGACAGACAGGGCAGGGTCACGATAGATGAGTGTATGAGACTATCGAGGAGCATCGAGGAGAACCTTGAACAGAACCTTGTTATTGAAGGCTCGCACGTGATCGAGGTGAGTTCCCCTGGGATCGGAAGGCTGCTGCAGTCCGACATCGACTGGAAGCGTGTAATCGGGCGTGAGCTAGGAGTCGAGCTCGAAGAGGAAACCTTCGAGTCCCGGCTCGAAAGCTATGATGGAACGCTCCTGTGCTTTGCAGATGGCAGGAAAGTACCGGTTGCCCTGGTGAGCAGGGCAGTTGAGGTAATTAAATGATCTGTGTCCCGGTCTTTCGGGCATGAAAGGGATTGACAGTGTCTGATTTCGAGAGAATTGACGCCCTCGCCAGGCTGGTTCGAGAGAAGGGTGTGAACAGGGATGTACTCCTCAGCAGCCTTCATGAAGGACTGATGCGGGCAACTGAGAAGGAGTACGGCTCCTCCCAGGAGATCAGGGTCACATGGGAGCAGGGCACGGGAGACATTACGATGGAGGCCCTGAAGACGATCGTAGAAACCATAGCTGACGGGTGCGAGCACCTCGAAATCAGCGTGGCAAGCGCTCACAGAATAGACAAGAAAGCCGGAAAGGGCGACAAGGTCGCCACCCCTATAGACATAGGCTCCTTCAACAGGGCATCGATAAACGTTTTCAGGCAGGAATTTCTCTCACTCGTCCGTTCCGCAGAGCGTGAGCAGGTGTTTGCAGAGTACCATGACAGGATAGACCAGATCATACCCAGGTGCAGAGTCCAGCAGGTGTACAAGAACCGGGTCCTGGTTCAGATAGCTGGAAGAATCGAAGCAATTGTACCTGCCGAGGAGAGAGCAAGAGGCGAACGCTACGACCAGGGGGACATGATCACACCGATTCTGGTTCGTGTCGAATCCCCCGAGTCCACCGAGCCACAGCTCGTTCTCTCCAGGGCTACGCCGGAACTGGTCAGGCGGCTTTTCGAAAGAGAGGCTCCCGAGATCGAGGAAGGTGTTGTCGAGATAAGAACGATTGCCAGAGAAGCAGGTGTACGAACGAAAATTGCCGTAGCAAGTAACGACATGCGAGTAGATGCTGTTGGCACTTTCGTCGGCATGAAAGGCTCGCGGGTGCAATCCGTAATGCGCGAATTGAACGGCGAGAGAATAGACGTGATATCCTGGACAATGGACAGGCGTGCTCTCGCTACAAATGCGCTTCTCCCAGCCATGGTTCTCAATATCGAGATTGTAAAACTGATCGATCCGGAGACCGGTGAAGAAATCCAGAAGATGATAGCCGTTGTCCCGAACGATCAACTGTCACTGGCAATCGGCAAGAATGGCCACAACGTTCGACTTGCAGGGGAACTCGTGGGATGCAGGATCGACCTCGAAACTCAGAGTGACTGGGAAGATGCCAAGCGATGGGATGACATGGAGAGAGTGGATATTTCCATGCTCAGCTGTGTAAGCGATAAGCTGGCTGAAAGACTCAGCAGAGCCGGATACGATTCTGCAAACATCGTTCTCGAGACGGATGACAAGGAACTGCTTGCCGTCAACGGAGTCGGTCCTGTCATGCTGAAGAAGATCGTCAGAGAAGCCGAACAGATGGTCGAGGAAAGAGCGGTTTACGTTTGCGAGGAAAGAAAGAAAGCCGAAACCGAGAAAGCACGGGAGGCTGAAAATACCGAAGAAGAACCAGGGAAGTAGGTGGCTCGCTTGATGCAGGCATCTGAAGAGAGGAAAAAGAGGGTCTACGAACTGGCAAGGGATCTCAATCTCTCCAGCGAAGCTCTGCTGAAAGTCCTCGCTGAGATGAAGATAGAGGCAAAGAACCATATGAGCTCCATTACCGCTGACCAGGCCTCCAGGGTTCAGCGTAAATTCGAACTGGAGAAGCAGGAAGCAAGATCAAGAGCTACCAGGAGTCGTAAACGGAGGAAGCGCAGAAAAAAGAACCAGGTTACCGCCGAAGCGGTCAAAACGGTGAAGTCCACTCTGGCAAGCATCGACAAGAAAAAGGCCAGGGGACAGAAGAAAAGAAGAAGAAAGTACAGAGAAGAGAAATCTGAGCGCCACGAAAAACAGCAGGTTGTCACAGATACCGAACCCGGTGTCCTGCGTGTAACCGAGTACACAAGCCCCTCTGAACTTGCCGAAATGATCGGTGTCACCACGAGTTCGGTTATAGCTAAATGCCTTGATCTGGGGATTATGGCCACAGCTAATCAGAGGCTCGACACCGATACGATCTCACTTCTTGCAGCAGAATTCGGATTCGAAACCGAAGAAGTCGCCGAGTATGGAGCCGAAGCTCTCGAGCAGAAGCGGCTTGAAATCGATGGCGAGTCTACCGCCAGACTCCCCATTGTAACGATCATGGGTCACGTCGATCATGGAAAGACCGCTCTACTCGACAGGATTCGCTCAGCCAACGTGATCTCCACCGAATCGGGAGGAATCACTCAGCATATCGGAGCGTACGTGTCGACCATGGAAAATGGAAGTCTTATCACGTTCATCGACACGCCCGGACATGCTGCATTCACAGCCATGAGGGCAAGGGGTGCCCAGATCACGGATATAGTCGTACTGGTCATTGCCGCTGACAGCCGTGTTATGCCTCAGACCGAGGAAGCAATCGACCACGCAAAGGCAGCCGCAATTCCGATGATCGTTGCGATAACCAAAACCGATCTGCCCACGTCCAATCCCGATTTCATCAAACAGGACCTGTCCCAGCACAAGGTCCTAGTTGAAGAATGGAGTGGAGATGTGCTTTGCGCCGAGGTTTCATCCATAACGGGGGATGGCATCGACGATCTTCTCGACAAGATTCTTCTTCAGGCGGAGATGCTTGAGATCAGGTCCGTACCCGACAGGCTGGCCAGGGGAACGGTACTCGAGAGCAAGATCGATCCGCGCAGGGGCAGCATGGTTAACGTGCTGGTTCAGGACGGTACCCTCCGCGAGGGTGATTACTTCGTCGCAGGACGGTTCTCCGGCAGGATACGAGCCATGTTCGACGAGAATGATCTGCCGCTCACCGAGGTTCCGCCCGGGCATCCTACCCAGATTCTTGGCTCATCAGACGTTCCCGAAGCAGGGGATTCCTTCATAGTCGTCGGAAGCGAGCAGGAAGCACGACAGGTCAGCCTTCGCCGCCAGCTCGTCGAAAGGGAGAGAGAGCTGCACACCAGCAGACTGGTTACCCTCGAAGATTTCTGGAAAGAACATTCAGGCAGTGAAAGCGTGCTTCACCTGATAATCAAGGCGGATGTCCAGGGCTCCTCTGAGGCAATCGTCGATTCCCTGTCCGGAATCGGAACGGATGAAGTCTCGATAGACATCATCAGAAGTGGCGCCGGCGGCATCACCGAGGGAGATATCATCCTGGCAGCAGCCTCAGATGCAGTGGTAATAGGCTTCCGCGTGCAGCCCGATGTGAGGGCGCGTGACCGCGCCGATAAGATGGGTGTGGAGATAAGCACCTTCAAAGTGATCTACGATATCGAGGATACGGTCAGGAAAGCTCTTTCCGGTCTGCTCAAACCTCTGGAGAAGGAAGAGTTCCTTGGTTCCGCCGAGATCAGAGACACGTTCAAGGTCCCGAAGATCGGTCTGATTGCGGGCTGCTACGTCGTTGCGGGAACGATAAAACGGAATGCCAGAGCCAAGCTCGTCAGAGACAGCATTGTTATCTGGGAAGGCCCGCTTGCATCTCTGAGACACTTCAAGGAAGACCGCAAGGAGGTAGCTACCGGTTTCGAGTGCGGCATTGGTCTTACCGGCTTCAACGATGTCAAGGTCGGCGATATCATCGAATGCTTCGAAATCATCGAGATAGCAAGGGAACTGTAGCGGATGGATGTCCGACGCGTCGAACGTCTGTCCGAACAGTTCAGATTGCTCATAAGCGGCATACTGGAGAAGGACATTTCCGATCCCAGGCTGGAATTCGTAACCGTGAACCGCGTCTCCCTTTCAAAAGACGGCTCCTTTGCCACTGTTTTCTTTTCGATGATCGGTTCGGAAGACGACATCATACAGAGCAGGAACGCCATGGAATCAGCCTCTGGTTTCATAAGACGGGAGCTCGCAGGAAAGGTGCGCCTGAGAACCGTGCCGAAACTCCAATTCGTTTACGACAGATCACTCGAGGAAGGCGAGAAGATTCTCGGGATCATCAGGGAGCTCAATACGGATTGACTGAGTCGACTCCCCGGGGAAACGTCTACCTTCTTGACAAGAGGCGTGGAGTAACTTCCCGGAAGGCCTCACGCGGTGTTGCAGCATCTTTCGGATATTCCAGATACGGTCATGCCGGCACACTCGACCCTGATGCAACGGGTGTCCTGGTCGTTCTCCTGGGCAGGGCAACGCGCCTTTCCCGCTTTCTCACCGGCCAGAGTAAACGTTACAGCTTTGTTCTCATGCTGGGCAGGGCAACGGATACCGATGATGATTGCGGAAAGCTCCTCTTCGAAAAACCGGCTGCTCACATCACCGGAACCGATGTTACGGACCTGATCGAGTCCCGCTTCCAGGGGCAGTTCGAGCAACAGGTTCCACGCTTCTCAGCCGTCAGGGTGGATGGGAAAAGAGCCTTCGTAACGGCAAGGGAAGGGGATTCCCGCATAGACATGCCCAGCAGGAGTGTGACCGCAACGGATTGGGAAATGGGAACCCTTGTCGATTGTCGAATGGAACTGTCCGTGATGGTATCTCCCGGGACTTACATCCGTGCTCTCGCGAGAGACATCGGCGAATGCCTGGGAACTGGTGGAATTGCATTGGACATCAGGAGAACCGTATCGGGGAAATTCTCGGTGGAGGAATGCAGCTCCGAACCGGATACCGGTTCTTCGCTCCTCTCCATGGCATCAGCAATGCGTGGATTCAACAAGCTGGATCTCGATCAGGATGCCACCGAAAGGCTCAGACACGGCTCTCCCGTTCCAGGTTCGGTATCCGGCACCACCGCGATTCTGGACCCCGATGGCAGATTGATAGCGGTAGGCTCGGGGGATGGGAAAGTTGTCAAGCCCATATGTGTTCTCAACGGTGGGAAGTAACCGGGTGAAACGGACGATTGCGGTCGGCAGCTTTGACGGTCTCCACAGAGGGCATGCTGCCGTTGTGCGTGAGGCCCTTGATTCAGGTGCCGCGGACGTTGTCTGCTTCGAACCGCTTCCCAGACAGTTCTTTGGAACCCCTTACTGGAAAAGAAGATTGACGACACCTGGAGAACGGCGCACTGTTCTCAGACGCCTTGGAATAGACAGAATAATCGTCTTCCCGTTCGATGAGAGGACCCAGTCCGAATCGCCGCAGGAGTTTCTCGCAGAACTGGAAGGCATTGGACGAGTTGAGCGGCTTGTAGTAGGGTACGACTTCCATTTCGGTTCGGGGAGGACCGGGTCGATAGAGATGCTCAGAAGCTGGACGAACAGGCTGGGCGCAGATCTCGAAGTTGTTTCTCCCGTCGTGGAGGACGGCATCCCGGTGAAGAGTGAGCGGATAAGGAAGCTTCTCGAAAAGGGAATGCTTATCGAGGCATCCAATCTCCTGGGTCGGAATTATTCGGCCACCGGTGTTGTAGGAAGAGGGCACGGAGTAGGACGCACACTGGGTTTTCCTACGATCAACGTGAGGGTGCCCCGGTGCAAGCTTGTTCCACCGCCCGGCAGCTACGTTGCGTTGGTCGGTATTCAACACAGGAAGCTGCCGGCAGCCGTCTTCGTGCATCCTGGATCAGTCGGGCTTATCGAAGCGCATATACCCTTCTGGGAGGGTGACGTTTACGGAGAATCCGCTGGAATAGAGTTCGAATCGTTCCTGAGGGGTCCTGCAAAGGGTCTTTCGGAGCGCGAGTTGAAAAAACTGATAGAAAAGGACGTAGAAAAAGTTCTGGAGGTAAAAGGTAATGGCAGTCAGTATTGAAAGAAAGGCGGAACTTGCCAGGCAGTTCGGTGGAAACGAGCAGGACACAGGTCGATCGGAAGTCCAGGTCGCTATTCTCACCGAGCGCATCAGGGAGCTCACCGATCACAGCAAACGACATCCCAAGGATCACAACTCGAGAAGGGGATTGCTGAAAATGGTGGGTAAGAGAAGAAGGCTTCTCAACTACCTGATGAAAGGAGATCCTGACAGGTATCGCACAATCGTAAAAGATCTCGGCCTACGCAGGTAGGAAAACATCGACAAGCAGGAACCGATCTCCCTCTGGAGTACGAATGGAAATAGTTCTGCTCTCAGATCAATGAGTTCACGAACCTGCAGCCCCAGGCAAACCGTCTGTGGTAAACGAACAGTAGAAGGAAAAAAATGTCAACAATTTTTGAAGAAGAAATAGCGGGAAGAAAACTCACGATCGAGACAGGCCGTATGGCAAAACAGGCTGACGGCGCAGTGTACATCACCTACGGTGATTCCGCAGTCCTCGTCGCGACAGTCTCCGAAAAGAACATAACAAGGGACCTTGGTTTCTTTCCTCTCACGATTGAGTACAGGGAGAGAACGTATGCAGCCGGTAAAATTCCGGGCGGGTTCTTCAAGAGGGAAGGCAGACCCAGTGAGAAGGAAGTTCTCACCGCAAGACTGATCGATCGCCCTCTCAGACCCCTCTTTCCTGAAGGGTATGCATTCGAGACCCAGGTGTACTGTCTCATTCTCAGTTCTGATGGTGAAAATGACCCCAATCTTCTGGGGCTGATCGGTGCTTCGGCCGCCCTGATGATCTCAGACATACCCTGGGACGGACCGGTGTCCGCAATCAGTGTAGGCCGGATCGATGGGGAGCTGGTGCTCAATCCAACCATTCAGCAGCTCGAAGCGAGTGATCTCGACCTTATTGTGGCAGTCAAGAATGATCACGTGGTAATGCTCGAAGGGCAGGCGCAACAGCTGCCCGAGGACGTGATTCTGAAAGCCATCAGGATTGCTGCCGACGAGGCTGTCAAGGTGAACGATCTTCAGATGAGGATGAGGGAGTCGATCGGCAGAGAGAAGCGCGAGTTCACGCCGAAGGAGTTCCCGGAGGGGCTCATGGAAAAAGCCGGCGCAATCGCCTTCGAGGAGTTTGCGAAGGTCTACGGGAAACCTGAGAAATCTGCGATGTCGGATGCTGCAAAGATCGCCAGGGAAAGATGCCTCGACGAGCTTGCAGATCATTTCGATACCGATGCCGACGATGAGGTCTTCCAGAAGAACGTTTCCAAGGCAGTCTACAAGAGCGAGAAGGAATTCGTGAGGATGAAGCTTCTCGAGGATGGAGAGAGGTACGACGGCAGGAGCCAGACCGAAATAAGAAAGATTACCTGCGAGACAGGTGTCCTGCCCCGCACGCATGGCTCCGCTCTCTTCACCAGAGGTGAGACACAGGCGCTTGTCGCAACTACCCTGGGGGGGGCCAGAGACCAGCAGAGGATAGACGCCCTGATGGGTGAGTACACCAAGAACTTTATGCTGCACTATAACTTCCCCAGTTTCAGCGTTGGAGAGGTGCGGCCGGCAAGGGGACCCGGGCGAAGGGAAATAGGTCACGGGCATCTCGCCGAGATGGCAATCGGAGCGGTTATGCCCGACAGCGATTCCTTCAAATACACCGTCAGAGTGGTGTCCGACATCCTCGAATCCAACGGTTCGTCATCCCAGGCCACCGTCTGTGGAGCTTCACTGTGTCTGATGGATGCGGGTGTTCCGATCAAGGCCGCGATTGCAGGTGTGGCGCTCGGGCTCGTAGCCGATGGCGAGAAGTACATCATCCTGTCCGATATCGCAGGTGTCGAGGATCACTTCGGGGACATGGACCTGAAGGTTGCCGGCTCCGACAAGGGTATTACGGCGGTACAGATGGACCTCAAGGTAGAGGGGATATCTCTCGAGGTTCTGGGCGAGGCTATCGAAAGAGCATCCGTCGACAGGAAGCATATCCTTCGAGAGATGAATTCCGTACTGGATGCTCCCAGAGAGGATATCAGCAGATACGCTCCCAGAATCATCACCGTAAGGATAGACAAGGATAAAATCGGCAAGCTGATAGGTCCTGGCGGCAAGAATATCAGAGCCATTACCGAGGAGACCGGTGTAGACATCAACATCGAGGATGACGGGACCGTTACGGTTCTCTCAACCGATGCGGATGCTGCCGAGATTGCTCTCCAGAGTATCGAGAAATTCACTGGATCAGCAAAGGTCGGCAAGATCTATGACGGCGTTGTATCCAACGTCATGAATTTCGGGGCATTCGTTGAGATCATGCCCGGCACTGACGGTCTGGTGCACATCAGCCAGATCAGCAACGAGAGGGTAAACGAAGTATCCGATGTCCTCAAGAGGGGGCAGAAAGTAAGGGTAAAGGTCACAAAGGTCAGGGACGACGGCAAGATCGACCTGACGATGAAGAACCTCGGTGAAGATACGGACGAAGACGACAGAGACTAGCTTCCCGAATTCGGGCTGAACTCGGAGGGTTCCGGATCGATGGAAAATGTCGGCATCGAGATATCTCTATTGCCTCACGGGAGAGGGCTTGCTGTCCCGGAGAAGGCAACACAGGGATCATCCGGTGTAGATCTGAGAGCGGCCATCGAGGATGATATACTCATCGAACCCGGACAGAGGGTGCTCGTACCGACCGGGCTCAGGGTCTCGATTCCTCAGGGGTACGAATGGCAGATCCGACCGAGAAGCGGGTTGGCCATCAGGTATGGAATCACCATCCTCAACACTCCAGGAACAATAGACTCCGACTACAGGGGCGAAATCTGCATCGTCCTTGCGAATCTCGGAAGCGAACAGGTCAGGATTGCCAGGGGTGACAGGATTGCGCAAGCGGTCCTTGCACCCGTGGCATCGCCGCAGATAGCGCTTGTCGACGACCTGCCGGAGACGGTCAGAGGCGAGGGGGGGTTCGGTCATTCGGGCATGTAGACATATTACGGCCATTACCGTCCTGGGTATCCTGTTATGCTCATGTGCCTACAGCTTCCTCGGAAACCTGCCGGAGCATCTGCAAACCGTTGAGATCGTGCATTTCAGGAGTTCCGTCACCGAGTATGGTCTCGAGCAGGATCTCACCTCCAGAGTAGTCGAAGAACTGGTGTCAAATGGAAGACTTGCCGTTGTCACCGATAACCCTGATGCGATCCTCGAGGGCAGGATCGTTTCGTTTGCGAGAACAGCCTATTCCTACACATCTGCCGAGGAGATCGAAGAGTACAAACTCGACATCACGATAAACCTGACCTTTACCGACATGGTGAAAGATGAAGATATTCTGGACACGGAGAGTATTGGCGAGTGGATCATCTACGATCCTGACACAGAGCAGTACACCGATGCCAGGGACAGGCTGCTCGAACAAGCCGCCGATGAGATAGTGAGAAGCTGTCTCTCAGGCTGGTAGGGAAGGGAAATGTCGAGAAGAGGAGCAGTCAGTTTCGGATGTGTCCTTTGGGGTGCCGTAATAATACTTGCCGTGGCGATTGGCTGGAAACTGCTCGACTTCTACATACTCGGGCCGGCCAAGGTCAAGAGAGCGTTGAATACCATCGATGCCCACGTCATGGACACTCTTGACAAGGGCGTCAAACAGGCTCATTTCCTTACGCTCTGGAGCGAGCTCCGCGACTCACCCGATGCGCTTCCCGAGATGAGATACCCCAACACCGCAATGTTCTCGGGCGATACTTTCATAGTGATGTACGAGGATTCCATTCCCATTCCCGGGTTCCCCGCACTTAAACACAATTTCAGACTCACAAATCTCGTAAGATAGACCGTGAGTCTGGTAAGCAACTGGAGAGACAGGTATCCAAGACCTGCAGGGAAGGGAAGAGTGCTCATCCTGATCGCACTCCTCATCGCTGTGATTCTGATAATACTCAACGCGACAGATATTACCCGGGGCTTCTCAGCCGTTTTCTTTTCTCCTTCCGACACAACCGGCGCAACGGATGAATGAGCATCCGGGAGTGTTCGATGCTCATGTGGACACTCTGCTGCGGATATCAGACTCTTCAGAATTCCTGAATGGCTCGGAAACCCATGTTGATGCGCAAAGACTTGCAGAGGGGGGATGCACTCATCTGGTCATGGCCGTCTGCTCTCCCGCGCAAAAGGCGCCGATGACGGCATGGCTGCGCGGATTGAAGCTGTTTGACGAGCTGAAGGACTACAGCGGCTGCACGCTGCTGCTCGCGGCAGAGGGTTGCTCTCAGATGCTCGAGACCGGTGAAATCCCTGCCGATTTGACTTCAGCAAGCCTCACCTGGAACGGATCGACAGCACTGGGCGGAGGTATCGGAGTAGATGAGGGTCTCACCGATACGGGAAGGAAACTCGCAGCAGAACTCCATGACAGGGGTATACTGCTTGACGTATCCCACCTGTGTGACCGTGCCAGATTCGATCTTCTCTCCATGGGCATCGAAAACACTTCGGCTACTCATTGCAATTGTCGAAGACTGCTGGACAATCCCAGGAATCTGCCGGATGATGACATCAGGGAGATTGCCTCTCTCGGGGGTGTGGTGGGAATCACGTTCGTTCCCGATTTTCTCTCTCGCGGTGGAGGGGCATCAACGGCAGATATCGTTTCGCATGTCGAGCATGCTGCAGACGTGGCAGGGATCGAGCACGTTGCATTCGGCAGCGATTTCGATGGAGTCGAGAACATGCCAGCTGGCGTTGTCGACTGTTCTTCCTGGAATGTGATTATTTCTTCCCTGAAAGATGCAGGGTGGAATACGGATGATATCGAAAAGGT
>CBDUZS010000051.1:0-19372 GCA_965371785.1 uncultured bacterium | reverse complement strand
GATACCGACCTTCGCAGACCAGTGATACACCAGATATTCAGCATTAACAGAGAACCCGGCTTCGCTGAATGTATCTCGGGACTCAACAGCCTTGGTGAGACTGTAAGGAAGTCCGGTGTCGAGAACCTGTCCCTCCTGACCAGCGGACACATACCGCACAACCCTTCTGAACTGCTCGGCAGCAAGAAAGTCGGGAAGTTCATCAAACTGGTTTCCGAGAGATACGACGTCGTCATCTTCGACAGCCCACCCATTGCGGTGGTCACGGATGCCATCCTGCTCAGTTCGGCAATCGATGAAACCCTGCTGGTGGTGGGAGCACACCTGGCAAACAGGAAGGTCCTCCAGTCCGCCTGGACGAAACTGAAGCGAACATCCTCGACGCTCCCGGGGGCCGTTCTGAACGGATTCGATCCTCTCACGATGTACACGTCCTACGGTTACTACACGTACCGCTATCACTACTACTACAGCGAGGACAACCCGATGATCCGCAAACGGATTCCTGTGCTTCGCCGGATGAAGCGCAAGAAGTAGCTGCACACACCCTGTAGTGGTGCTCTCAAAACCGACGATCATCCGTTCCCCCGATAACTGCATATCTATTCCTTAATAAGCAACACTCGGAGATATACTGATAATTAGTTGTATACCTGCAAGTTATGCTCCTCTGCGAATCGTGTGGTGGTACCCAGGTGGGATATTATCCCATATAGTGGGTTGACAGGGGGGGAAAGTGGGGTAGAATTGAATTCCGGAGGGAACAATGGTGGAGTTTACCGGAATTCATGTGCATACACTGGACGACAAGGGACGGGTAAGCGTTCCTGCTCATTTCAGAAGACAGTTGACGGGCGAGAGTCTTTACCTCAACCTCGGTCTCGACGGTTGTCTAGTGCTCTATCCCCATGAGAAATGGAGCAGGGTAAGAAGCGAACTCCTGAAGCTATCGAGGAGCAACAGCAGAAACCGTTTCTTTCTTCGGATGTCCGCAAGGTATCTCAGACCGGTAAGCATCGACTCCCAGGGAAGGATTTCGATCCCTGCAGAACTTCAATCGATGGCAGGGATCGAGAGCGAAGTGGTCTTCCTGGGTCAATTCGATGCTATTGAAATCTGGTCACCTGACAACTTCGAAACGTACTCCCGGAATGAAAGGTTCTCATACGAAGAGGTTGCCGAAGACCTCGAGATAGATATCTAGAGGTCATGGCACTCGATCATATCCCAATACTATCGAGTGAGATATCCGCCTTTCTCCTCTCCAACGATCCCGAACTTCTTGTGGATGGCACCGTCGGCGGCGGCGGTCATCTCGAGGTTCTTCTCCGTGAATCACGTAATACTGCTCTCATCGGATTCGACAGGGATCCCGATATCGTCGGTATTCTGCAGGAGCGTTACAGGGATGAACCGAGGGTCAGGATAGAGCTCGGGAGTTACACAATGATCCCTGCCTTTCTTGCCGAGTCACGTAAGGGAAATGCATCCGGTGCTCTTTTCGATCTCGGTCTCTCTTCAATACAACTCGACGATCCCGCAAGGGGTTTTTCCTACAGGCTCGAAGGACCGCTCGACATGAGGTTCGGCAGGAATGAAAACTGCCCAACGGCCGGAGAAGTGCTGAACGAATTCACGGAACGCGACCTGGCTGATATCTTCTTCCGGTTCGGTGAAGAGCACAGAAGCCGCGCGGTTGCGCGCAACATTGTGCGAAGAAGACCGTTGTCGACAACCACTGACCTCGCTCGTGCCGTGAGAAGCTCCGTCCGCGGCAATCCCATAAAGGCTCTTTCGAGGGTATTCCAGGCTCTCCGGATTTTCATCAATGGTGAGCTCGACCATCTTGCGGCGCTGCTTTCGCACATGCACGAATGGCTTATTCCCGGAGGAGGTGCGGCATTCATCACATTCCATTCTCTGGAGGACAGGCTCGTCAAGCATTTCTTTCGGGACTCCCAGCATTTCCTGCCGACGAAACCACCATGGGTTGTACCATCTCCTAGAGAGAAGAAACTCAATTCGAGAGCTAGATCCGCAAGGCTGAGGACCGGAGTCAGAGTATGAAGAGCGAGGTCAGAAAGATCGCCTACACCGTTGGCATAGCCATTCTGATCCTCGCCGCCGCCGAGGTGGCAATGCACAACTGGCGCGTGTCTCTCTCCCTCGAGATGCTGGAGTCCGGTGAGATGCTGGATTCTCTCAGACGAGAGAAACAGGAGCTGGAATTGGAACTCGCCGGTCTGACTTCTCCACAAAGACTCCAGATGATCGGCACCAGCCTCGGGTTGGAGCCCCTTCCACTGAAGAGTTTTCTGCTCGTGGAAACGGTGCCCGAACATGTGGTTACAGAGGCAGACTCCTCATGATAGCCCCCCTCCGGACATCGGGCAGGAGGAGAGCAAGGGTCCGCCTGGCCATACTGGTCAACACCGGGCTGTTCGTAGTCGTATTCGCTCAGCTGGCCGGGATACAGTTGTTGAGACATGAGCACTTCGCCGACAGGGCTGAGGCTCAGCACACGACCAGGGTCCTCCTGGAAGCTCAGAGAGGCAGGATATTCGACAGAAACGGGTTCCTGCTCGCCGGAAACAGGGCAGTGGTATCGATAGAGGTGTACTGGCCGAACGTGCCGCCAGGGGAAGCACACCTTGTCGACAGCCTGGTTGCCAGTCTCGGCGATTATGCAAGAACTACCGTCCCAGTGGATCACCGGGGCAGAAACCAGATACTTGCATCCGATATTCCATTTCAGGAAGCGCTATCGAGTGTACGCGAACTTCCGCGTTTCATCGAGTGCATCAACGGTTCGGATCGCGTGTATCCCATGCAGGACTACGCTGCCTGCATCATCGGGAGGTGTTCAGGTGAAATCCTGGAGGGGCTGGAAAGGGAGCTTGACGGCTATCTCAGAGGAGAGGACGGAGTATCGTACCTCGAAAGGAGTGCCTTCCACGGTTTCAGTATCATCGACCCGGAAGCGGACAACCTGCCTGCGGTCAATGGTTCCGACATCATCCTTACAATCGATTCAAGGTTCCAGTACATCGTTCAGGATGAGCTCGAGCAGGCCGTTGAACTGAGCGGTGGGGCGTGGGGGGCTGCCGTTGTAGTCGATCCGTCAACCGGTGATATCCTTGCCCTTGCGAGTTACCCTCCCCGGCTGGAGAACGGCGCGTTAGCGCCAAACCACTGTATCGAGAGTTACCATGAACCCGGGTCCACTTTCAAGGTAATAGCTCTTGCTGCAGTGCTCGAGAATGACCTTGCCACACGTGCGGACTCGTTCGACTGCAGCAGGAATTCCGCTGAGGCTCGCGGGATCTCGATTACTGATTGCCATCGCTTCGAAACTCTCTCGCTCGACGAGATCATCATCTATTCGAGCAATGTGGGAACCGTCATTCTCTCGGTGGTGATACCCGATTCAATGCTCTACGATTACTGCAGGAATTTCGGATTCGGATCGATAACAAGCATTGAGCTTCCAGGGGAATCCGGCGGTGTGCTGCACCCCCCCTCTATCTGGTCAGGGGTATCGAAAGCCAACCTGGCCATCGGTCAGGAAGTTACAGTGACCACTCTTCAGCTTGCAATGGCTTATGCAGCGCTCGCCAATGGCGGCATCATGTTCGAACCCAGGCTTGTTGCAGCCAGCCGGGAGGATGGTCTCTGGAGGGAATGGAGCACATTCCCAAGGAAGAGGGTTATTTCGGAAGAGACCGCTGCCGATATCAGGGAGATTCTGACCCTGGCAGTTGCAGAGGGAACGGGCGGTTCTGCCAGGGTAACAGGCGTTTCCGTTGCCGGGAAGACTGGAACCGCTGAAAGACTATCCTACGGAGATGATGAGTACCTCTCCGCATTCGTGGGAATGGTACCCGCAGACAGCCCGGAAATGGTCGTTGCCGTCGTCATAGACAGACCCGAGTTCGAATACAGATTCGGAAGCGCCCTTGCGGCTCCTGCATTCAGCAGGATGGTCTCGAGAATACTGGCAACAGAGCCTGAGATTGCGCTTTCCCCAGCTCTCCCGAGCGGAGACATGCTGGCTTCCGGGAGGCGCTGATGCTGTTGTCCGAACTCCTTACGAGTACGGGAGTCCCCTTCGAGTCAGTTGCCGGCAACATCGACATCCTGTCCATCAGCAACGATTCAAGGCAGGTTGAGCCGGGCGCTCTCTTCGTGGCGATAAAGGGGTTCGAAACGGATGGGCATGAGTACCTTCTCGCTGCCTTCGAGCGGGGAGCCGCTGCCGCTCTCACGGAAAGACCCGCAGATGTAAAGGGCACAACTATCCAGAATCCCTCCGGAGACAACAGGAGGCTACTCGGTCTTCTTGCCGCACGATTTTACGATTGTCCCTGGAATGACCTTTCCTGCGTTGGGATCACGGGAACGAATGGAAAAACGACAACCGCCCACATGATCAGGTGGATTTCTGAGAGCCGTGGGATCCCCACTGGCATCATGGGAACGGTAGGGCATGTCGCCGGCGGGAAGCATCTGCGTGCAACCATGACCACCCCGGATTCGCTGCAGGTCGCCAGACTGATGAGACGTATGGTCAGGGATGGAGACAAGGCGTGCGTGATGGAGGTTTCCAGCCATGCTCTATCCCTTGCAAGAGTTGATGAGGTCCGGTTCGATTGTGTGCTCTTCACCAATATCACGCAGGATCACCTCGATTTCCATGACGGTATGAAAGAGTACCTCGATTCAAAACTCCACCTCAGAGATCTTGTGAAACCACGGGGAAAGATCCTCGTCGGAACCTATTCCGAAGGATTGCCGGATATAGATGGTGCGCTTACCTTTGGAGTCGATTCTTCAGACGTTTACCGCATCAGCGACGTTTCGGTGAGGCTCACTTCTACGAACTTCACTTTCTCTACTCCAGTGGGAGAGGCCCGGGTCGGACTGGGTGTTCCGGGGAGGGTAAACGTCTACAATTTCGCAGGAGCGATGGCCTGCTGCATGGAGCTGGGAGCAAGCCTCGAGGAGTGTGTATCCGCTGCTTCCGGTTTCAAGGGAGTTCCCGGAAGGCTCGAAGTGGTTGGAGAAGGCGGGGAGTTTCTCGTTGCGGTCGATTACGCGCATACCCCGGATGCTCTGAAGAGGGTGCTCGAACAGGCGCGCGAGCTCTCTACGGGGAAAGTAATTGTAGTATTCGGCGCCGGTGGCGATCGTGATCCCGGTAAAAGACCTCAGATGGGTGAAATCGCTGCAAGGATTGCCGACGTGACGGTGGTAACCAGTGACAACCCGAGAACCGAAAACCCGACTGCCATAATAAATGGCATTCTCATGGGAGTGGGATCCAGGGAAGCCGTGATAGTCGAAGCAGATCGGAGAAGGGCCATAGAAATCGCCATCGGAATCGCTCGAAAGGGAGACGTGGTGATCATCGCCGGAAAAGGGCATGAGGATTACCAGGTCCTCGGACATGAGAGAATACACTTCGATGACAGGGAAGAAGCCCGGAGGGCGCTCGGGAATAGAGGTATGCCTTGAGACTCCGGGAGCTGGCAGCAGCCATGGATGGAATCATCTCTCCAGTCGACCTGGACAGGTCTGTCTGCAGGGCTGTAATCGACTCCAGGCAGGCAGGGCACGAGTGCATATTCTTTGCTCTGAGCGGCACGAGAACCGATGGTCATGCTTTCGTGGATGACGTGATCGCATCTGGAGGATGCGCGGTGGTTTCTCTTGGAGCTCCCGGCGCAGGCAGGATTCTCGTGAACGATGTCGAGAAAGCACTGCTCCGTGCCGGAGCCTGGCGCAGGGATCAGCTTACCTGTCCTGTAGTGGGGGTAAGCGGGTCTTCCGGAAAAACAACCACCAGAGAACTTTTGAAGGAAGCTCTCAGGGGCAGCTTCATCACCGGAGGAACACGCGGCAACCTCAACAACCATCTGGGGCTTCCGATCAGCCTGCTCAACCTGCCTCTGGAAGTCGAGGTCGCCGTTCTCGAGATGGGTATTAACCATCCAGGTGAACTTGCGATTCTCGGAGCGATTGCCCGCCCCGGCATAACGATTATCACCAACATCGGTATTGCGCACATGGAGTTCTTCTCGTCGACTGAAGATGTCGCAACGGCGAAGGCAGAGCTGATAACTGCCACAATCGAGGGGGGGCTGGCAATCATTCCGGTGTCGGAACCAATACTCGAGGAAGCCGCCCGGAAGCGGGAGCTCGAGATCGTGAGAATAGGTACCGGCGGAGACCTGTGGCTTTCACGAACCCGAGACGGCTTCCACCTCGAACCACTGGGCTGCGAGATCGAACTTTCCATCGAGGGAGAGCACAACTACGTAAACTGCCTGTTTGCTCTTGCAGCCGCAGAGCGGCTCGGGATACCCCTGGAACTGGCAGTGGACAGGCTCGCATCGTACTCTGGAATGCCCGGAAGGGGAAGAACCGTCTCTGCTTCGGGAATCCGGATAATGGATGAGAGCTACAATGCCAATCCCGATTCCACTGAAGCATGCCTGCTTGCTCTGGCCGACTGCAGCGAAGACAGGATAGCCGTACTGGGAGACATGCTCGAACTCGGAGAGATGTCCGATGAAATGCATAACCGCATTCTCGAGCTGGCCGATTCTCTCGGGTTGAAGTTCCTGATCCTTACGGGAAGGCACTTCGCACTTGCTTCAACCTGTCTCGAGAGAACCCCGTTTGTCTTATCACAGAACTGGATGGAAGCATTGCAGGCATTGAGAGAGAAGATGAGCAGAGGTGATACCGTTCTGATCAAGGGCAGTCATTCGCTGCAGATGGGCAGAATCGTCGAATCTCTTCAGGAGGAGGACTGATGCTTTACTGGCTTCTCTATCCGATGAGCGGCAGCGTGTCACTCTTCAATCTCTTCGGGTACATTACATTCAGAGCTGCCTATGCAACGATTACAGCCTTGATCCTTGCCTTCCTAGCCGGACCTGTGATCATACGCTTTCTCAGGAAACATCAGATCGGACAGACAATCCGTGAAGATGGTCCGCAGAGTCACCTCAGAAAACAGGGAACCCCGACTATGGGCGGGCTGCTGATCCTGTTCTCCGTTCTCATCCCGGTGCTCCTCTGGGGAAGGCTCGACAACCCCTACCTCATCATGGTTCTAGTGAGCACGATCTGGATGGGTCTGATAGGGCTGCTGGATGACTACCTGAAGGTGGTCAGACACTGTTCGAAAGGTCTGGTAGGGAGATACAAGCTCGTAGGTCAGTTCGCGCTCGGTCTGGGTCTGGGAGCATGGCTCTACTTCGCTCCTCCGGTAATGAATGACACTTCCAGTGCCCATACAAACTCCATTGTTCCTGCGGTCAGGGTTGTGGATCTGGATTCACCGGACGGCATATCCATCAACGCCAGCGAGACCACCGTGCCCTTCTTCAAACACATCAGGATCGATTTCGGAATCCTGTACATTCTCTTCGTGGCATTAGTCCTTGCAGGAACTGCAAATGCAGTTAATCTCACGGACGGGCTCGATGGCCTTGCCACCGGCGTGAGCCTGGTCTCAATCCTTGCTTTCGGGGTGCTGGCTTACGTGCTCGGGCACGTCAATTTTGCCAGGTATCTCCAGTTCTCATACCTGCCGGGAGTCGGTGAGGTTGCGGTGTTCGCAGGCTCGATGGCAGGAGCCTGTCTTGGATTCCTCTGGTACAACGCCCCTCCTGCATCGGTTTTCATGGGAGACACGGGCTCCCTTGCTCTCGGAGGGGCGATCGGCTCGATGGCGGTCGTTACGAGAAACGAGCTGCTTCTGGCTCTTGTGGGTGGGGTATTCGTCGCGGAGGTGCTCAGCGTTGTCCTTCAGGTCGGATTCTACAGGAGAACGAAACGGAGGATTTTCCGTATGGCGCCATTACACCACCATTTCGAATTGATGGGCCTTGCCGAGAGCAAAGTGGTAATACGGTTCTGGATAATTGCAATCCTGTTGGGTGTTCTCGGCTTGAGCACTTTCAAGATCAGGTAGGATCGCATGTCTTACTGGACAGAGGGTAACGGCAGGAGAATAGGGGTTCTGGGGCTTGGTCTGAGCGGCAGAGCTGCAGCCAGACTGCTCCATTCCAGCGGCTTCTCGGTTATCGGGCTCGATTCGAACAAGGAAGTCGAGTGCTGCGAATGGTGCAGTGAGCTATTCCGTGGAGAGATCGATCCAGAGCTGATGAAAAGTCTCGACGGACTTGTCCTGAGCCCTGGCGTCAGCCCCTCCTCCGAGTTGCCATCGATCGCCTCGTCGCTCGGGCTTCCAATGATCGGTGAAATCGAACTGGCCAGTCACTTCACGAATGCCCAGGTAATTGCCGTAACCGGCTCAAATGGAAAAACGACTACGGTCGAATGGCTTGGCTACCTCCTGAGAGAGACCGGGAGAAACGCAGTTGTGGCAGGAAACGTAGGGTTCCCGTTCTCCCTGGCCGTCCTCGAGTACCCGGATGCCGGATTCTTCGTTCTGGAGGTCAGCAGCTACCAGCTGGAAACAGTAGTTACATTCCGTCCCTCCGCTGCAGCCATCCTGAATCTGACTCCGGACCATCTCGACAGGCATGGAACGATGGAGGAATACGGGAAAGCCAAAGCCGGTATTTTTATGAACCAGCATTCCGAAGATGCTCTGGTCCTCAACGCAGAGGATCCCGGGCTGATGCTGCTCCGTGGGCTTTCTCGGGGAGTAGAGATGCTCTTCAGCCGTATCGAGAAGGTAAGGCACGGAGCAGATTCGGTTACCGGTTCGATAACGTTTTGTACTGATGGCCAGCGGATTCCATTCATGGCATGCTCCGCGATTTCCCTTCCCGGAAGGCATAACCTCTCGAATGCGCTGGCAGTTGTCTGTATGGCGGCATCTGCCGGGATTGAGCCTGTCGAGATGGTTTCCGGTCTGAAGGGATTTCCAGGTGTGCCGCACAGGATCGAGCTTATCGGAGTGATAGACGGTGTCGATTACGTGAACGACTCCAAATCAACGAATGTCGATTCATTGAGAGTTGCCCTCGAGAGCTTTACGCGCCCGGTTGTGCTGCTTGCCGGCGGTAAGGCGAAGGAATCGGACTACTCGGTTCTGCGAAGCCTTCTTAAGGAGAAGGCAAGAGCGATAGTCCTGTTCGGAGACGCAGCGGATGAGCTTTCACTGGCCTGGGACGATACGGTTCCAACCAAGACCTCTGGAACTCTGCCCGAAGCAGTCGGCTTCGCCCTCGATCTTGCCAGAGCAGGAGACGTAATCCTGCTCTCTCCAGGATGCGCAAGCTTCGATCAGTACAGCAATTTCGAAGAGAGGGGCGATCATTTCAGGGAGATAGTCAGGAGTCTCTCAGGATGAGAACCGATGTCGTCAGGATAAAGAGGTGGATGCTGCTTCTGACCGCTCTGCTTCTCGCACTGGGAATACTGGCCGTCTACTCTGCCAGCTCGTTCGCGTCCATAAAGCTGTACGGCAACAACCACCATTATCTCATCGGTCATCTTGCCCGTATCGCGATTGGCGCGATTCTCGGCATCGCGGCCTACATGTTGCCGTCGAAATTCTGGAGGCTGGCATCGATTCCGATATACGCTGTTTCCCTGCTGCTCGTGCTCGTTACCGTTCTTTTTTCCGGAACCGCCGTCGCGCCCGTAATCAACGGCTCGTCCCGCTGGATTATCGCGGGGCCGTTTCGGCTGATTCCCTCCGATATGATAAGGTTCAGTCTCATCCTCCTCGTGGCAACGCTCTCATCCAGGGGAGTGATTCATGCCAGGAATGCGGGAGGAGTCGCAGCGATATCCCTTGCCGCACTTCTTCCCGCCGGTCTGATGATAGCTCAGCCGGACTTCGCAGGTGCCATCTATCTCGTAGCAATTCTGATCGTAATGCTCTACCTGTCCGAAGCCAGGTTCATGCACATGCTGGTTCTCTTTCTCGCCCTCGTGCTGATGGCTTCCGCTGTCGTATTCAGTTCTCCCTATCAGCGTGGGCGTGTAACCGGCTGGCTCAGCGGATCCGAGATGAGGCAGGAGGAGAATTTTCAGCCGATTCAGGCATGTATTGCGCTGGGCAGCGGGGGGCTGATGGGCCGTGGACTGGCCCGGGGCAGGCAGCAGAGGGGCTTTCTGCCCGAAGCCTTTTCCGATTTCATTCTTGCAGTCATCGGGGAGGAGACAGGTTTCATGGGAACCACTCTCCTCCTCACAATGCTCCTCGGGCTCTGTATATGTGGCTGGCTCATTGCTGAAGGTTCGGACAACAGTTTCGGGTTCCTTGCGGCAGGTGGTCTCACCGCATCCATCACGGTGGGTGTCCTGATACATGTCGGTGTTGTCACACGGCTGCTGCCAACCACTGGAATGCCGCTTCCTCTGATCTCGTGGGGTGGAACGAACCTGGTCATTACGCTTATGAGCATAGGAATCATTGCCAGGGTTGCAGATGGAGTGGAACGATGAGCGGTTTCGTGATCGCCGGCGGAGGAACCGGCGGGCACATCAGCCCCGCCATTTCGGTGGCCGAATCCCTCTGGAAGCTGGAACCGGATTCACGGATCGATTTCGTCTGCACTCCCAGACCGGTAGATGCAAGGATGTACGGCAGATTCGAGCGGATAGTGCACGTGCTGAACTCACCAAGAATTGACCGGGGTGGCATTCCAGCAAAGCTCGCGCTTCCCTTCAGAGCTTTGAAGGCATTCTTCGACTCCAGGAATATCCTCGAGAGACTGAAGCCCGATCTGGTCTTTGCCACCGGGGGGTACTCCTCCTTCTTCGTAATGGTTGCCGCGAGATCGATGGGAATCACATCGGTTCTTCACGATTCCAACAGTATCCCCGGAAGATCCAACAGACTTGCTTCCCGCTTTGCCGCTGTCGTGATGCTCGGGTTCCACTGCGCAGAAAGGTTCTTCCCCCGGAAGGCTTTGTACACCGGTAACCCCGTGCGTGACAGCTTGAGGCATACAGGTGCCGAAGAAGCAAGAAGAGAACTGGGCCTCGACTCCTCGCCGGTCGTTCTCTTCCTGGGGGGAAGTCAGGGGGCTCGCTCCATAAACGACCTGGCAAATGCAGTATCACAGAGCGGAGTTTCAGTAATCCTGCAGTGCGGTGAGCGGGATTTGCCCAGGGTGAGGGAACTCACAAGGGGCAGGAATAAGTTCGTTCTCACAGGTTTCGTTGATGATCCATCTCTTCTCTACTCCGCTGCCGATCTCTGCGTTGCCAGGAGCGGGGCTCTGACGATTGCGGAACTCTGCTGGTTCCGGCTGCCTGCAGTCTTCATTCCCTACCCTCACGCAGCAGATGATCATCAGACTGCAAATGCAGGGGAGATTGCAGCGATCGGAGGTGCTACTGTCATTCACGAGGGTGATGACACTACGGACAGGCTGGGGGATGAACTCCGCCGGTTGCTCGACAATCCGGAAGAACTTGCTGTGATGTCCCGGAGCCTTGCCGATTACATGCCGGTGAATCCCTCTGCCAGGATTGCGGAAAGTCTCCTCGAGTTTGCTGTCGGGAGGAGCTCATGACGGGACGGAGTGTGCATCTGATCGGTATTGCCGGGAGTGGAATGAGCGCTCTTGCGAGATGGTTCAGAAACCAGGGCTGGCAGGTGAGCGGTTGCGACAGAACTCCGGGGGAGACCGGTCTTCTTCTGGAAGAGGAAGGAATCACCGTTATTTCCGGGCATTCACCCTCTCACCTGGATGGCGCCGATCTGGTTATCTGGACCGCAGCCCTGCATCCCGACCACCCGGAGCTCAAAAGGGCTCGCGAAATGGGGATAAGGCTGCTCAGGAGGAGCGAAGCACTTGCCGAACTCACCGATGGAACTCGTTTAATCGCCGTAGGTGGAGCCCATGGAAAAACGACGACTACGACCATGATCGGATGGATTCTCGAGAAGACCGGACACGATCCGACCGTCTTCGTCGGTGGACACGTCGATGCATGGAACGGGAACTATCTTGCAGGAGGAAATCTCACGGTCGTCGAGGCAGATGAATACGATAGAGCCTTCCTGAGACTGAAGCCGTACATTGCCGTAGTGACATCCTACGCGCTGGAACACCTCGAGTGCTACGGGTCCGAGGAGGCCCTTGCAGAAGCCTACGGCGTTTTCCTCGAGCTGAGCCTTCCAGGCGGAGGAGTTGTCGTACCATTCGGTCACAGATCCCTCGCCAGGTGGGCGGAACGCATCGGCCGCAGGATAGTCACCACCGGTTCCGGCGGTGATGTATGGTGCGAACCTCTCGGGGGGGATGGCTGGGGTGAGCTCTACTCCGTGTGCGGGGTCGAAGGAAGATTGCCGGAGCCCGGGATACACAACCTGGAAAATGCTTCCGCCGCAATTGCCGCATGTGAAATGTTGGGTGTGCAGCACTCTGATTCGGTCAGAGCACTGTCCTCCTTTCCAGGTGTTTCCAGAAGGCTGGAGCTGCTGGGGAAGCGGGATGGAACATTGATTATTTCCGATTACGCCCATCACCCCGATGAGGTTGCATCCGCACTGAACGCGGTGTCCAGAATGACCGATGGAAAAGTTGCAGCGGTCTTCCAGCCGCATCTCTTCTCGAGAACAAGCGCCATGTACAGGGAAATGGGCAAGGCTCTTCTAGGGTGTTCGAAATCGTTTGTTCTGCCGATTTACCCCGCGAGGGAAGAGCCGATTCCAGGAGTATCAAGCGGTCTTGTGGCAGAGAGTGCCCGCGAAGCAGGAGGGGATTCCGTGTGTATCGATTCCGCGGAGCTGGAAGATGCTCTTGAACGGATCCTCGACGAGGTCTCGGTTGTCCTTTTCATGGGTGCCGGGACGATTGACGGTCTTGCCAGAATTTTTGCGGGAAGGGGCGGTAATGCGACGAGCTGAGAACGGGGTAGTCCTCACCTTCCTGCTAGTCTCTTTGCTGGCCTTCGGAGGTGCCCTCCTTTACAGATCTGCCGAGAGATCGGGGAAATTCGATCTGGATACGGTCAGGATAAACGGTATCAGATGCTCCGACTCCGCTGCAGTGGCGGATATCCTGATCCCATATTTCAGTAAACCGCTTGGCAGCATCGACAGGGGTTTCCTCGAGAACGAACTCGAGGCTCTTGCCGGAATCGAGACTGCGGAAGCATCGCTGATCTGGCCATCTTCCATCCGGATCAGGGCTACGCTCTCCAGACCTGTTCTGCTCCTCTCCGACGAGAGCGGCGTGTATCCGATTTCCGTTGACTGTGAGATTCTGCCTCCATCATTCATTTCGGATTCACTTCCCGTAGTGCTGATCGAGGGACGTGCCGACTCAACCGGTGTTACGAATGTCGTGGAGTGGCTGTCAGAGGGCCTTCCAGATAACTGGTGCGGAAATCTCGTGCTCGATGGAAGAACGCTGTCGATTCTCTTTGACGACAATAGTGCAGTGATACTCGGCGAAAATGACCTCTCCGAGAGATGGTCCGCTTATCGGACGGTGGAGAGCTGTGCTTTCCTCGGCGGAGACTGGTGCGAGATGGATCTGAGATACCGCAACCAGGCAGTACTGAGATTCAGGGAGTGAATATGAGTGAACGAGTTGTTGCAGGCCTGGATATCGGAACAGCCGGTGTCACATGTGTTGTAGGCGAGATCAGGGAAAATGACCGTCTGGCAGTAATCGGTGCCGGGTACACTGCAAACGAAAATGTGTTGAGAGACGGCATGGTTATCGACATGGAGGGGCTGACCCGCGCAGCCGAAAGCGCTTCTCGAGAAGCCGAGATCCTTTCCGCATGGCCTGTGAACGACGTTTTCATTTCCGTTACCGGTGAGCATGTAAAGGGATTTGCGGGCAGGGGCAGCATCAGTATCGGCAGGAGTGATGACTACCAGTCACACGAGATAACCGAGGCGGATATCGAGAAAGCCGAGGAAGCAGCAATGGCCGTTGGCCTCCCGGCGGGCTGCCGGATCCTGGAAGTGGTGAAGCGTGACTACGCGGTGGACAGCTTCGAGAACATCAGGAAACCACCTCTGGGTCTGAGAGCCGAGCAGCTGAGCGCAAGAATTTATACGGTAATAGCTGACAGGATTGCCGTCGCCAACCTCGTTGCCGCCGTGGAGGAATCGGGGAGAATCGTAACCGGAGTGATTCCATCTGCGATCGCAAGTGCCGCTGCGGTTCTTACAGAAGACGAAATGGAAATGGGTGTGGCGGTTGCCGATATAGGTGCAGGTACAACCGATGTAGCGGTTTACATCAACGGGTCACTTGCCTTTATGGGCGTGGTTCCCCTTGGCGGGAACCTCATAACCGGTGATCTGCAGACCCTGCGGATTCCTGCCGTCCAGGCCGAAAAACTCAAGACAGGGTGGGCGGTTGCAGCCAATTCCATGGCGGATCCCAACAAGAATATCAAGGTGATAAGGCTGGGGGGCAGAGGGACGTTCAGCGTATCCCATGCCGTTGTTTCCCAGATCGTTTGTCAACGTGTTCAGGAAATCTTCGAAGGTATTGCGGGCGAGCTGTCCAGATCAGGTGTTTCCCGATCAGAGCTTCCCGCAGGTCTTGTGATAACGGGAGGGACATCAAGACTTCCCGGGATTTCCAGGACCGGCAGGGAAGTGATCGGACTTCCCGTCGAAACTGGTGCTCCATCAGATCTGGAGTCCTCGACCGAACTCGTCAAGCAGCCCGAGTATTCAACTGCTGCAGGGCTCCTGATCCTCGGCAGCAAGAAGCCCCTCGAGGAGGGTTCCAGGCGGGGAGGAAAACTGTTAACGGACGTAAGCAGAAAATTGAAGGAATTTCTGGGAAAACTCAGATAACCGGAAGAACAGGGGGAGACCATGGCAGTGATAGAGCTCAGGGAAATCGGTGAGGAGAACGCCGGTGGAGCCCGGCTCAAAGTTCTCGGTGTCGGTGGGTGTGGGTGCAATGCCATCAACCGGATGATTCAATCGAATCTGAAGGGTGTAGAGTACGTTGCAATAAACACTGATGTCCAGGCACTCTACAGATGTCTGGCCGACGTCCAGATACAGATTGGCCCCAGGATAACAAGAGGATTGGGTGCGGGCGGCAGCAGCGAGATCGGTGAACAATCCGCAGAGGAGAACATCAAGGAGATAGAGGAGGTAGTTTCAGGAGCCCACATGGTCTTCATTGCCGCAGGAATGGGCGGTGGAACGGGAACCGGTGCCACGCCGGTCGTTGCCAGGATTGCCCATAGCGCGGGTGCGATAACCGTGGGAGTCGTTACCCGGCCGTTCGAGTTCGAGGGGACGGTGAAATCAGTTCAGGCCGAACAGGGGATCGAGGATCTGCGAAAGGAAGTCGATACTCTCATCGTGATCCCGAACGATCGCCTGAAGTCAATTTCAGATGAGACATCAACACTGGAGCAAGTGTTCGATATGGCGAACATGGTTCTCATGAACGCGGTCGAAGGCATATCGAGCCTGATCTCTTTTCCGGGATTGATAAACCTGGATTTCCAGGACGTGAAGACCGTGATAACCCAGGGCGGCGGCGCAATGATGGGTACCGGTATTGCTTCCGGACCGAGCAGAGCAGTTGAGGCAGCGAAGGAGGCAATCTCCAGCCCTCTTCTCGACAGCATATCGATCGAGGGAGCAAAGGCGCTGCTCGTGAGCATCCAGTCATCACCGGAAATGAAGTTCAGCGAGTTCACAGAGGCCATGGAGACGATTACAAACGTGGTTGGCGAACAGGCCAACGTCTTCATGGGATCGAGTATCAGTGAGGACATGAGTGATCAGCTCAAGGTAACCGTGATAGCAACCGGTTTCGGAGAAGCATATGCCCCCGATCCTGAGGATCTCGATATTTCTCTGTCCGACGATTTTCCATTCGGAGCAGGCAGAACAGGGGAGGAAAGCCTCGCGGCTCCATTCGTACCTCAGTCGGATAACCCCAGGGTGACACCGTCGAGAAAGGGACTGCCACCCTTCCTGAAGAGGACTATTGATTAAACGATTATCGGCAGGATAAAGATACTATTCTTTGCAGTATCCTGATCTCAACCGATATATTACTCAGACAGTAGTCAATATGGGGGTATCCTGAATAAATGAGTCGCAAATCTGCGTCTGAGCGGTACGACAGACAAAGACGTAAAATATTGGACAGGGAAACGAAGATCCTGAAGGGTAACTCCATCGGTATTTTCGAAACCGTTCTGGCGTATCCCGGGGTCTACTCACTGGGGATGTCGTCGCTCTCCTTTCACAGTTTATTCAACCAGCTTTCGAGCTGGCCTGATACCAGGTGTGAAAGAGCCTTTTTCCCGGAGAAGAGCGAGCATAACTGGAGAAGACGGGTAGGCAGACCTGTTGTCACTCTGGAAAGCGGTAAACCGATCTCTGAATCGGATCTGCTGACGTTCATGGTCTCCTTCGAAACCGATTTCCTTCCAGTTCTGGAGATGATGCAGTTATCGGGGATTACCCTCCGCAGCTCGCAAAGAGAAGCGAAATGGCCGATCATCCTCGCAAGCGGTCTCAGTGTTACCGCCAATCCACTTCCGTTGTCACCCTTCATGGACGCATTCATCATCGGAGAGTCAGAGCCATCCCTGGGTCCCGTGCTCGATACGATTAAGAGCCTTGGCTCCCAGGGGGCGCCAAAGGTCAGAATTCTTAAATGGCTATCGCAGCTTCCCGGTATCTACGTGCCTTCCATTCATGGAATCAGGAAGCCTAGTGCAACCATCATCCGCCAGTGGGCAAACACCGAGGGAATAGGCACTATCTCCGGCACAGTCTCCCCGGATACCAGCCCCGAGAACACTGTGATGCTGGAGCTCTCGAGAGGATGCCCCTTCAACTGCAGATTCTGTATGCCCGGATACATTTACCTTCCATACAGAGAAAAAAGGGTCGATGACCTCGAATCACTCCTGAACACAATTCCCTCTGGTTCGAGGATTGGACTGAACGCTTCCTCACCTTCATCGCACTCATGCTTCCGCGAGGTTATGGAAGTTATCGGGAAGCACGATTTCGAGGTTCTCATCGCAAATCATTCAGTCGATACGCTGAAGTACCTGGAGAATATCGGTCTCGATTTCGATCCGGCGGTGATCAACATTCATCTCGAAACCGGATCGGAGAGCTTCAGGAAGGTTCTCGGAAAGAACCTCAGAGAGCAATCGATCATCGACTCCTTCGCAGGGATCACCAGGAGCACCCGCGAGATTCGGCTTCACTTCCAGGTGGGGCTTCCCTTCGAGATGGAATCTGACAGAGATTCTATTGCACTGGTTGTCAAGAAAATACGTAAACTGACCAAGGTCCCGATCACGGTGAACATAAACATCTTCATACCCAGACCCTGGACGGCTTTCCAGTGGTCTGAGATGGTCCACACAAGAGATCTCCGACGCTGGCTGGAGACCATCGAGGGCCAGCTCAGCAGAATAAGATCAGTCTCCGTGATCTCCGAATCCCCGAGAGAAGCACATATCCGTGCATTGCTTGCGCGCGGGGATTATCGAGTGGCAAATGCCCTCGAGGAGAAGCTGAAGGGAATTGGCTGGAACACTGCGTTCACAAGGGCGGGGGTCGATATCGGCTGGGTGTTCACACGCCTCAAGACCAGTACTGTCTTTGGATGGGACTTTCTCAACATGGGTTTCGGCTACACGAGACTGGCACGCGAGCTGCAACTGGCTCTTTCTGCGAATCAGGCACGTCAGAAGGAAGCAGAGGAAGATCCTCAATAAAAAAGCGGGGTGATTTCTCATCCCGACAGACGTATTACGGAATTGATCAGGCCTTCTGGACCCTATTCGATTTCAGGCACGTTGTGCAAACCTTGAGTTTTTTCACCCTGCCGTTGACAAGAACCCTCATGCTCTGGAGATTTGGCTTCCAGGTATGCTTTGTATGCTTGTCGGAGTGGCTGACTCTGAACCCTACCGAAGGCTGCTTTCCGCAGATATCACATTTCCAGGACATCAATCGCTCCTCGATTAGCAAGTGTTGAAATGACTGCAATCTATACTAATCAACCATCGTTCTGACAAGTCCCGTTGACAAAGCGCGATCTGCTGCAATAATAGAAGTGCAGAACAGCTTTCGTGGGGGCGACAGGTCTCGACGGGTACATAAGCGGTTCTGTGGTAGCATGCCGAGGTTCCGCCGCCTCGTAAAAAATGGTGGATAGAACTAACTGCCGCTTAAATAACGGCCAGCTACCCATATTGGCGGGTAGCCGTCTGCCCGGAAGTTGCCTTCCGGTCCGGGGTCAGGCGTAAGAAGGAGGGCTGGCTGCCAAACCCTTCTTCCGGGTGGAAGCAGTAAGAACCAATGGAAGATACCCGGGCGAACGCCGACCGGAGCCAAACCCCGGGGAAATTGATCCGGCCTAAGCATGTAGAGCTGCAGAGTCCATGTATTCGGACGCGGGTTCGAATCCCGCCGCCTCCACCAACTCTCCAAGAGCCCTTATCTCCCTATCGCTAAAGCGATTAGCAACCTGCTCAAATACGCTCGGATCATCTGAGTGCACACATAGTGCACTTTCCGAATCTGGAAGCACATTCTCCCCGACTTTGTTAGCAAGAACGGCTAGACGGTCGTTTCGGGCACGCGCATAGACATTCATCGTCAGCACTGGTGTAGAGTGGCGTGCCAATGTCTGACCCTCCTTGACGGATGCTCCCGCCTCAATGACGAATGAGATGTAGGTGATCCTGCAGGAATGGAAGTCAACAGTGCCTTCTCCAGGGATGAAGGCATCTACTCCTGCATCGTCCAGATCCTTCCTTAAGTCCCTGGCCGTATGCGTGGGTACGAACAGCAGTGGACTGTCCGGGATACCAACTGGTTTCGCATCTTTGCGATTGTAGTGCTCTCTGTACAGTTGCGTTGCTTTTCCACTGGCTCCATACTCAACAAGGATATCGACCAGAGGATCAGGTATCGGCTGCAATCCTGGTTTCCGGTTCTTCGTCCAGGAAGGATCGAGGATCAGTACTCCATTCTCGACATCAACGTGATCTGGTGTCAGCGCTCGAAGCTCTCCAGCACGAAGTCCAGTAGTAAGTGCCACCATATACAGAATCCGACGATGTTCCGGTGCGACTTCAAGGACCCGGTGAATCTCCTCAGGGGAGAGAGCACGGCGTTTCTTCTTGGGTGTAGTGTCAAACCCGGCTAGGGAAGCTAGAGGATCTGCTTCGAGGTAGGACCGTTTCCTGGCCCAGTTGCAGAAGCTTCTCAGAGTTTCTGCGTAGTTCGTGAGTGTCTTTCCGGATAGGCAAGTGCCTTTCCCATCTCTCCCAGTTGCCCGAAGCCCACGAAGAGCAGCTTCTACTCGTGGTTGGATCCCGATCAGGTCCCCGAGGGTTCTTAGTCTGAGACGCTCTTCCCACCACTTCAGCTTACTACACCGCTCTCTTG
>CBDUZS010000050.1:0-19416 GCA_965371785.1 uncultured bacterium | reverse complement strand
ATTGAGCTGACTTTACACGTTTAAGGCAGTGTCACAGCAGCTCATTCGAAGCGTTAGCATACAAAGAAGGGATTGACATCCGGTATCAATATTGATACTATATTCTATGGCAAAGATAGAACAGTTGATAAGAAGAATGAAGGATAACCCGAAGGATGTTCGATTCTCCGATTTATGCAAGGCATGCAAATACTATTTTGGACAGCCGAGGTCATCCGGATCAAGCCATCAAGTTTACACGACACCATGGCAAGGAGATCCAAGAGTAAATATCCAGAATACGAAAGGCAGAGCAAAAGCCTATCAGGTTAGACAAGTTCTTCGAGCCATAGAGAGGTTGCGTGAAGAAGATGCCACTGAAGAATGATCTTTACACATACAGAGTTACATGGTCCGAAGAAGATCAGGAATATGTTGGTCTATGTACTGAGTTCCCTAGCTTAAGCTGGCTTACCGAAACTCAGGAATCTGCCCTTGCAGGAATACGTCAGCTTGTAGCTGATGTTATTTCCGAAATGAATAATAATAAGGAAAAAATACCAGTTCCTATTTCAATCAGGAAATACAGCGGGAAGTTCATGGTGCGGATTCCTCCCGAAGTTCATCGCAAGCTTGCTGAAATAGCAGCAGAAGAGGGAGTAAGCATAAACCGACTGGTAAGTGCAAGGTTAGCAAAATAAAGATGCTAACAACAAAATGCAGCAGAGCTGCGTAGTGGGTTTGAACAGGTTTTCGCAGCCTGCTGATTTAGGATGTTCACTGACAATAAACAGCTACAATCCTGAAAGGATTCCAGTTGTTTAAATACATCATTAGTTCATTCCTGTCTTGTCTGGTTATTTCTTTGTATTCAGGATGTGCTGACTCACAATGGATTGAACCATTCCCCAATAGGCTGACTATTACCGTGCTTGACAGCATAGGTATAGAAACCGGTGATTCCTGCTATGTATTGGGCTCTATTGTTGACGCAGAGGTATCACCATCAGGATCAATACTACTGCTTGATCAAAGTGCCTGTTGCATCAGAGAATTCTCCTCTGAAGGCACTTACCTAGCGAAACTATCAAGGCAGGGAAATGGACCAGGTGAGTTTCTATTTCCCCAGGAGATGGTTCTGCATCCAGATGGCCGGATCATTGTTAATGATATGTTGAAGCGTTCTCTCATTATCATCGACGGCAATGGTGAATGCCTCTCAGAGCTGGTAGGTTGGCCATTGTCACCACCAAGTGCAATTGTTTCAGTAGACACGAACTATATAGCCGGCTGTGCTGTTGATTATGACATGCTTGGCATGGACCTGGCATTGATATTCAAACCATCCCTCTTTTCACTGGATAGTATCGATAGAGAACTTGAATTCTTCTCAGATACACTGGTTGTGGAGAATGCTTTGGAAGCACCTCTAACTCCAACAGGCATGCTTGGATACTCAATAATGGCATCCGATACGAGAAACGAACGTGTTTATTACACAAACTTGTCTACAGATCAGCATGAAATCCGATGTTGGGATTGTCAGGGAAATCTTCTCTATTCTTTTTCACTCGGGATTCCTCCAGTTGCAAAATCCTCACAGGAATTACAAGAAGAAATGGAATATGCAAGAATCCAGTTCGCTGCCCTGGGTATGAGTAGCCTCCCTGAAAACTATGAGCCAGATCCCTTCCACGCACTCATCGTTGGTTTGGGAGTTGATAACTGCGGCTATTTGTGGATTCAGCGAGGAACTGAAGAAAAACCAGTCTTTGATATAATTGATAATGACGGAGTTCATATAGGCACGGCGGAGTTTCCCAGGAATGGGCAACATTGGAAATTCAGCATCTCCCCAAACGGCAGCCTCGCTTGGAATCTTGATCCTGAATCAGGAATACAACGAGTATATACCCTTGAATTACCATTAGTCGAACAGTAATAACTAGCAGTGAACAATCGAATAGAGCTGACTTTGCTGGAAACGGCTATAGCCATGAAGCGGCTCATTCGAAGCGTTGTGCAGAAAAGAAAAAGTATGTGATCTATTGACATTGTAGCCCAATTGCGCTACATATGATACGAAGGAGGTCACTATGAGTAAGACCGCAACAGTAAGAGCAAGACTAAAACCAGAACTGAAGGAAAAGGCAGAAGAGATATTGCATCGTCTTGGAGTGAATACCACTCAGGCAATAACGATGTTTTACCGTCAAATTGAGATGAATAACGGATTACCTTTCAACATGGTTATTCCCAATGCAACGACCAAGGCAACTTTCGAAACAACAGATGCGAGTAAGGAAGTTGTTATCTGCGAGGATGCAGAGGATATGTTTGATAAACTTGGAATCTGATGTATACACCAGCTTTTACGAAACAATTCAAGAAAGATATCAAACGAGCCGAGAAACAAGGAAGAGATATTGAGCAGTTCAAACTGATTTCCCGGACTCTCCTTGCTGGGGAAGTTCTCGATCCCATCTTCCGGGATCATCAACTCGTTGGTAACTACAAGGGTCGTAGGGAATGCCACATTGCATCAGATTGGTTCCTGATATACAAAATTGATGGAAACAGGATGATATTCGAGCGCATCGGTTCACATTCAGAGCTGTTTTCAGAATGAAGCACAACAATCGGCTACAGTAGACGAGCAGAGCCATATCCTTTTGTTCACTGCTTGCTGCTGAGCCGAAGCATTAGACGCACACTAGGGCGTTCTGTTATACACTGTAAGATCTGCAGACGAGCGGGTGCGTGACGGTCCTGCTTGAAAGGAGGGTTTCATGAAGACAGACCGAGAAAGGAAGAACGCAGCAATAGTGGTTATGAGGTGGTCAGCTCGCGTACTCGGGTTGATCATAGCGGGGTTTTTACTGCTTATGTTCATTGGGCAATCCCTGGAGTCTAATCCGCTATCCGAGCCAATTGAGCCGATCGCAGCAATCGGATTGGCCCTGATGGGCATCTATGTAGTAGCTATGTTCCTGGCACTCAAATGGGAGCGCGTGGGCTCGCTCCTTGGGGCGGCAGCCCTCGGAGGCTTCTTCGTCATACTGTTCCTGGGACTGCTTTCCGGAAATGTCTCAGGCGGCTTCAGTTCCAAAGGTATCCTGAATCCGATATTCCTAGTCTTCTGGCTACCGATCCTGTTGTACCTGCTGTGCCGGGGACTCGAAAGGCGGGGGAGGGAACGACTTTCATGAGGATTATTCGATACTGATCAGCTGATCTCCGGTCATCACCGTGTCTCCCGCGGATACGAATACCTCTATAATGGTTCCAGCCCCTGGAGCGGTGATGTCGTTCTGCATCTTCATGGCTTCCAGAACGAGAAGCTTGTCCCTGGATTCCACGACATCGCCTTCTTCGACGAGAAGCTTGACTACCATCCCGGGCATGGGAGCGGTAATGATGGATTCTCCGGTATCGTCATCACCCTCGGCTGCGATGCTTCTCTCGTCCTGGACTCTGAAGGAGAAAACCTCTCCCCTTGTAGAGACCAGGTAATCCTTGTCCTTCCTTTCGACTTCGACGTTGTAGGATCTGTTGCCCATGAGTATCGAGAGGTGGGTGGGAGTGATCCTGGAAACGTTGAGTTTGTATTCGCTGTCGTCCAGTATTACCGAATACACTTCGCCGAAATCCGTTGCTTCCCTGAGTTCCGGATCGATCCGGAACCTTCTGTTACCACCGACGACGATGAATGCCATGATCAGTTCTCCCTGAAAGCTTCCAGCGGCTCGAGTCCTCTGTAACGGGTCTGATATCGATACTCCCCTGAGTCTTTGCAATGATGGCTGCGGCAATCGCGGCTATCTCTATATGCATATCCGTTTCGGGGTGCTCTATTTCCTTTACTATTCCAGTGTTGTAGCATCCGCGGAGGAAGGGCTCGTGCTCGAGTACCTTCATGTGAAATGGAATCGTTGTCTCTATCCCCTTTATCTTGTACTCCTCGAGTGCCCGTTTCATCCGGGCAATCGCTTCCTCCCGATTCGAGCCCCAGACGATGAGCTTCGCCACAAGCGGGTCGTAGTACATGGTTACTTCGTAGCCGTCGTGGATGCCTGAATCGAGCCTTACTCCCGGACCTGCCGGTTCCACCAGCTCGGTGATCGTTCCGATTGAGGGAAGGAAGGAGATAGGATCCTCCGCGCAGATTCTGCACTCGATGGAGGCTCCGTTGATTCCGATGTCCTCCTGTTTCAACGAAAGCTTCTCTCCCGAAGCGATCAGGATCTGCTGCTTGACCAGATCAATACCTGTCAGCAATTCGGTTACGGGATGTTCTACCTGGAGCCTGGTGTTGACCTCGCAGAAGTAGAAGTTCCCCTCCGCATCGAGAAGGAACTCGACCGTTCCCGCATTCGTGTAGCCTGCGGCCCTGGCCGTTCGGATCGCTGTATCACCCATTTTCTTTCGGAGTTCTTCATCGAGGGCGCAGCTGGGGGATTCCTCTATCAGCTTCTGGAAACGTCTCTGGACAGAGCATTCCCTCTCGTTGAGGTGGATAATGTTTCCGTAGTTGTCTGCGAGTATCTGTATCTCGACGTGTCTGGGATTGATGAGGAATTTCTCGACGTAAACGTCAGGATTGTCGAATGAAGCCTTGGCTTCGGCGGTTGCTCTTTCGAAGGCGTCTGCAAGTTCGTCAGGTATATTTACAACTCTGACACCCTTACCGCCTCCTCCTCCCGCTGCCTTGAGCAGGACCGGATAACCGATTTCTTCGGCAACCTTCAGGGCTTCGTCAGCGTTTTCGAGCGGGTGTGCTATTCCGGGGATTACCGGGATGCCGGCATCGATGGCCATCGTCCTTGCTGCCGTCTTGTCCCCCAGAAGTGCCATTGCTTCTTCAGTGGGTCCTATGAAGATAAGACCTGCCTCCTTGCACGCCCTCGGCAGGGCAGGATTCTCCGCGAGGAAGCCGTATCCGGGATGTACCGCATCACATCCGGATTCCTTTGCTGTTGAAATGATCCTGTCGATTCTCAGATAACTCTCTGAGGAAACAGCAGGGCCGATGCACCATGCCTCGTCTGCATAGCGAACATGTTTCGATGTCCGATCGACTTCGGAGAAAACCGCTACGGATTCGATATCCATCTCTCTGCAGGCACGCATGATACGGACGGCAATCTCTCCGCGGTTCGCTACCAGGATCTTACTGATCAGGCTCATAGCGGCAGGTTCCCGTGCTTCCGTGAGGGTGTGGTTTCGCGCTTGGTGCGCAGGGAAGCAAATGCCGAGATCAGCCGTTCACGCGTTTCGCCTGGCATGATCACCTCGTCAATGTAGCCCTTGCTGGCCGCAACGTACGGGTTGCTGAATTTCTCGTTGTACTCATCAACGAGCTTCTTTCGCTCGGCTTCCGGGTCGGTTGCGCTGGCTAGATTGCGTCTGAAAAGGATCTTCACAGCTCCCTCAGCCCCCATGACGGCTATCTGAGCAGAGGGCCATGCGAAGTTGAAATCGGCTCCGATCTCCTTCGAGTTCATGGCAATGTATGCGCCTCCGTAGGCCTTTCTTATGACGACCGTGATTCTGGGAACAGTTGCCTCGCAGAATGCGTAAAGGAGTTTTGCACCCTCCTTGATGACTCCACTGTGTTCCTGGCTGACGCCCGGGAGGAATCCAGGTGCATCCTCGAATACCACGAGTGGAATGTTGAAACAGTCACAGAGCCGGACGAACCTGGCGCCCTTGGCCGATGTAGCCGTGTCGAGCACTCCCGCAAGGTGAGCAGGCTGGTTGGCAACGATTCCTACCGTACGGCCGTCGAGTCGGCCGAAGCCAACTATCAGGCTCGGTGCAAAGTACTCGTGCACTTCGAGGAACTTCCCATCGTCGAGAACGGCCAGGAGGATATCCTTCATGTCGTAAGGGAGTTTGTCGTCATCCGGGATAACGTTTTCGAGCCTGTCATCAGTCGAGGCTTTCCTGCCGCCTTTGAAGAACTGTGTGATCTTGCTCTTCAACCCGCCATGTGTCTTCTCAGATTCGAGAATCGGTGGATCTTCCATGTTGTTCTGCGGCAGATAAGTGAGAAGGTCTCTTATGACCGCGAGTGCATGCTGCTCGGAACTGCACATGAAGCTGGCGACACCACTCTTGGAGTTGTGTGCCCTTGCCCCTCCGAGTTCCTCGAATGTCACTTCCTCGTGTGTGACCGCCTTTATGACGTCAGGTCCTGTCAGGAACATGTAACTGGCATTGGCAACCATGAAGACGAAATCGGTCAATGCGGGGGAATAGACCGCACCGCCCGCACATGGACCCATGATGACAGATATCTGTGGTATCACACCGGATGAACGTACGTTACCGAGGAAGACCTCACCGTAACCGGCAAGCGAATCGATTCCTTCCTGTATCCTGGCCCCTCCCGAATCCTTGATGTTGACCATGGGGGCGCCATTCTTCAGTGCAAGTTTCTGGATCTTGACGATCTTGCCGGCAAACTCTTTGGAAAGTGAACCTCCGAGAATTGTAAAATCCTCGGAAACAACGTACACCAGTCTGCCATGTACCGTTCCGTAACCCGTAACTATTCCGTCACCGAGACATTTTTTCTTTTCCATGCCGAAATCGGTGCAACGGTGCGTGACGAACATACCGATCTCGTTGAAGGAATCGGGGTCGAGGAGCAGATCGATCCGCTCACGCGCGGTCAGCTTGTCCGCATCGTGGCGTTTCTTGATCTTGTCCTCTCCACCCCCTGCCCTTGCTTGGGCTCTCAGATCTTCAAGTTTTCCCAAGGCTTTCTCCCTTCGTAAACAGATTTCGCGTTTCAAGGAATCGCAAATATACAGCAATAACCCACTACTCCTCAATGACCCAGTTCTGTATCATGTCACCAGGAGGATGAATACAATGCTACCTGGAATCCACGTGTCCGCCGCAGGAGGATTGGTAAAGGCACTCGAGAGAGCCGATCGTCTGTCGCTGTCCTCGGCTCAGATATTCACTTCCAGCCAGACTCGCTGGAAGGGGCGATCAATAAAAGACAGGGAATTTTCGGAATTCCTGAACCGCAGGAATATACCATTCATCTCCCATGCATCCTACCTGATAAACCTGTCGTCAGACAGGATGGAAGTCATCGAGAAATCAATCATTGCTCTGCGTGAGGAACTGGGAAGAATGAATTCTTTCGGAATCGAACTTCTCGTCATGCACCCTGGAGCTCACATGGGCAGGGGGGAGAGAGTCGGCATGGAGCAGATCGCAGCCAATATCTCCAGAGTACTCGAGGATTCCCCCGGTTCGTCCAGGATACTCCTGGAGAATACTGCGGGAATGGGAAGCTGCCTTGGATGGCGTTTCGAGCAGCTGAGCACAATACTCGACATGATATCCATTCCCGACAGAACAGGTGTCTGTATCGATACCGCACATGCATTTGCCGCCGGTTACGATCTTTCCTCTCCCGATGCAGTCGAGAGAACTCTTGGCGAACTCGACGAGGTGATAGGTTTCGACAGAATACATGCGTTTCACATCAACGATTCGAAGACTCTTCTGGGGAGCAGAATCGACAGGCATCAATCCATCGGGAAAGGCGAGATCGGCCTTGAAGGTCTGCGGCATCTCGTGAACTCCAGCTATCTGATCGATGTTCCGGCCATCGTGGAAACACCAGGAAGTGACGAGGACAGGAAGAGTGATATCGAGCATCTCTTCTACCGAGGTTAATGTTCTGGATGGTAGGAGTTTCCTCTGGTCATCGGTGCTTGTCACAACAAGCCCTCAGAGTTATAATTCTCGTCCTTCGGCGATGCCCCGGAGGTGGTTTCAATCCAATGGTCCTATCTCTTTCTTACCGGACTGAGAGTCCGGGCAGGAGGCTGAAATGTCTGAAGGCTTCAACCCCTTCGAGATGGCTCAGGCACAGTTCGACAGTGTAGCAGAGAAGCTGGGTCTCGACTCCGGAGTGTGCGAGTTCCTCCGCTGGCCCCAGCGGGAATACCATTTCACAATTCCGGTTCACATGGATGACGGTTCCGTCAAGGTTTTCCGTGGCTTCCGGATACAGCACAGCGATGTCAGGGGTCCGTGCAAGGGTGGAATCCGCTTTCACCCGCAGGAAACCGCAGACACGGTAAGGGCTCTGGGTACATGGATGACATGGAAGACTGCCGTGGTCGATATTCCACTCGGCGGCGGCAAGGGTGGCGTTATCTGCGACCCCCACGAGCTTTCACAGCGTGAGCAGGAGCTGATCTGCAGAGGCTGGATTCGTAGTGTGTGGAAGAACATCGGACCGGCCCTGGATGTGCCCGCACCGGATGTGATGACCACCGGTCAGCACATGCTCTGGATGATGGACGAGTACGAGACGATTACCGGCGGCAAGTTTCCCGGTATCATTACCGGAAAGCCCGTCGGCGTCGGCGGCTCCCTCGGCAGAACGGAAGCAACCGGTTACGGTGTGATATACACCGTCCGCGAAGCTCTCAAGCGCATGGGAATCGACATCCGCAACACGACCATGGCCTGCCAGGGATTCGGCAACGTAACACAGTACGCTACAGAGCTGTTCATCCAGTACGGTGGAAAGGTAGTGTGCATCTCCTGCTGGGATCAGAAGGAGATGAAAGCCTATACCTACAGGAAAATGGACGGAGTCGATTTCGACTTCCTGATGAGCATCACCAATACGTTTGGAACCGTTGATGCCGAAAAAGCAATTGCCGCCGGCTACGAGCAGCTCCCCGGGGACGCCTGGATCGAAACGGAGGCTGATATCCTTCAGCCGGGGGCTCTCGAGAACCAGATCAATTCCGAGACCGTGAAGAGAATACACAGCCGGGTAAAGATAATCGCCGAGGGCGCAAACGGTCCTACAACGCCTGAAGCAGATACCGTTATCGAAGAGCGCGGCATCTTCATGATCCCCGACTTCCTCGCCAACGCAGGAGGCGTTACCTGCTCGTACTTCGAACAGGTCCAGAACAACATGAACTACTACTGGGAAAAAGACGAGGTGCTCTCCAAGCTGGACGTGAAGATGACAAACGCATTCCATGCAGTCGCGGATCTTGCCGAGAAGCGCAGCGTGTACATGAGAGATGCGGCCTACATGATAGCAATCGACAGGGTTGCCACAGCCGCCCGCCTGCGCGGTCTCGTCTAGTACAGAGTACTGCCGGGTCTTTTGCCGGAGCACCTCTACGGGGTGCTCCGGTTTTCCGTATATTGATCCGTAATCGATATGCTGCGTAGTGTTCAGGGGAGCGATAGCAGACCTCCCCGTCGGAGGGTTCAGTGAAGATAGCGGTAACTGCCGACGTCCATCTAACCGGAGACGGCTCCCATCCTGAGAGACTCCACGCTCTGGAAGATATTTTTTTACAGATGCTCGCAGGTGGATATGAACATCTGATAATTGCAGGCGATCTCTTCGACAGGGACTACAGCAACTGCAGCGAATTAGATCAGCTCTGTTCGCGTCCCGAATTCAGCCGACTCTCGGTGATGGTAATACCTGGGAATCATGATACGGATCTCAGTACAAGGATGATCACTGCAGCCAACGTAATGCTCTTCACCTCACCCACGGTTCACAGGCTGAAGCCCGATGAACCCGAAATACTGTTCGTGCCCTGCGAACCCGGGCTGACCATGGGGCAGAGAATAGCCGAGATTGCGCCCGAACTCGACTCAGACAGATGGATTCTGGTCGGTCATGGTGATTACACGAGTGGCTCCCGTATGACAAATCCTTACGAGCCCGGTCTGTACATGCCCCTGACCCGATCCGATATCCAGCAGTTCAAACCCTCCATTACACTCCTTGGTCACATACACAAACCTGTCGACATCAAGGGGCTTCATTATCCCGGTTCTCCCTGTGGCATTGATATCAACGAGACCGGCAGAAGAAGGTTCCTCGTGCTTGATACGGATACGTTGACGGTCGAGTCGCAGCCGGTGAATACCGATCTGCTCTTCTACAGGGAATCATTTCTCGTCATTCCCTCGGAAGATGAGGAGATCCCCCTTCTCAAGGCAGCGATATCCTCACGAATCAAATCATGGAACCTCTTGCCCGGAGAGGATGCAAAGGTGCAACTCAGAGTCAGGGCCAGGGGTTACACAACAGACAGATCGGCAATCAAGAAAACGCTGATGGAGGGATTCGAGGGGTTCAGTCTCCATTCAGAACTGGAGCCTGATGTGTCCGGGCTCTCTCAGAACCCAGGAGGCCTGTTGACGATCATTGCCGAGAAGGTGATTCGACGGATCGAGCACCTCGAACTGCCTGCCGGACCAGGCATGCCCGATCGGGAGATGATCATCGAAGAAGCCCTTGGCATCGTTTTCGGAGGCTCATAGATGTCTCTCTTCATCGAGAAAGTTCACGTCTGCAAAGTCGAACCACTTACACAGGATTTCTCCATCGATGCGAAGTCTCTCAACCTGATATACGGTCCTAACGAAGCGGGAAAGACTCTCATCACGGAATTCATGCTCAAGTGCCTCTTCAGTACCGGAAAGAGATCTAACTGGCTCACCCGGGACAGGTGGAAGCCGGGAAGAGGAAGCAGAGTAGAACTGACTCTTCCTGGCGGGGAGAAGGTATCCCTGACCATTTCTTCCAGGAAACGCCTCGAGGACCTGCTGGGAGTATCCGAACCGTCACTTCCTCCGAACCTGTCCAGACTGATGGTTGTCAAGAGTGGTGAAACGGCTCTTTCCAATATGGTTCCGGGAGGTCTGGACAGGGATATCCTGAAGCAAATACTGTCGAACGAAGAGCTTCTCGATAACCTGCGCAATAAGCTTTCGAAAACACTGGGGAAAGCAAGGTTCGTGAATGGTGAAATAGTTGCCGATGACCGTGGCCCCAATCGTGACATCCGTGAAAAGTCTGAGTTGATCAAGAAGCTCGAGAACCTTCTCGCCTCCATCAGAGAGCAGCTGTCGGGGGCTCCCCTCGCCGGGAAGAAACTGGAACTGAAGGCTGTAGAAGACTCCCTGGCCGATCTGGAAAGGGCAAGGGATCACAGGGCGTACCGCCTCAACGGAGAGATCGAGGATCTCGAATCAAGAAAAAAGGCTCTTCCCGAACGCTCTGACCTTCAGCAATCGATATCGGATCTCAGGTTATGCACCGCGAGGAAGGAAGACCTGAATCAGAAATCGGCAACAGTCGAGCGGCTCGAAGAGGAAACTTCCGACCTGCCCTGGTTCCGGAACGTACTTGAAGCCTTGGACAGGTTCGGTACCACTGCGCCGGAAACGGGAGCATCGACTTTCTTCACGGTTGCTATGTATTCGGCTTTTGCTCTGGTTGTTGTCTCCGCTCTTGCCGGCTGGACGGTTCCGGGCGTCATTTCGCTTCTCGCAGGTGTCGCATTCGTCGTAGCAAGAGTAAACAGCCTGAAGAAGCTGCTGACGAATTCGGAAAAGGTCAGAGTGATCAGCAGGTTGTCTACAGAATTCGAGCGGAGATCGGGTCAGGAACTCACGGACAGAGCAACGTTGAAGACTATGATAGAGACCCTTCAGAAAGGCGCTGACCTGCGGGAGCACCTCCGTGGTGAAATAACTGCACTCGAGACGGAGATTGCCGCCCTTCTCGAGAAAATCGACTCGGTACTCCAGGTTCTACCTCGTGAGGAGATGCGTGAGAACAGGAATGAGACACTCACAGGGATCGTCTCGGAGCTGGATGAACTCGGGGAATCCGTTGAATTGAAACGGCAGGAAATGAATTCCCTCGGTGACTGCACGTTTCTCGAGACACCTCCGGGGATCGACTGGGACCAGAACAGATACCTGCTGCTTCAATCCCGGTATGAAGAACTTCAGAGAGAACTGGAGCGACTCGAGAACGCCTCTTCCGGTTTGAAAAAAGTGATTGCAAACGAACTGAATGAGACTTCGATGAGTTCGATTGAGGAGCATACGGAGGCCCTCATGAAGAGAATAGAAACGGTTTCAGGGGAGCACACCCGCATGAAAGCCCGAGCCCTTGCGGAGATGCAGGTCCATACCGTTCTCGATGATCTTGCCCTGCACGAGGATGAGACCATCAGGAGGGGCCTTCGATCCGATGCGGTAACCGGCACTCTCAGTAAGGTTACCGGTTATTCAGGCCTGGATCTCGATGAGATCAGGAGGGTTATCGTCCGGACGCGTGACGGCTCAGAGCCATTCTTCCTGGACGAGCTGAGTACCGGGGCGAGGGAGCAGATCCTCCTTGCCCTGAGAGCAGGTTTTCTTCAGGACCTGTTCAGGGAACCAGCCTTTCTAATCCTGGACGACGCATTTCAGCATTCCGACTGGGCTCGAAGAAAGGTAATGGTCGATCTGACTTTCGATCTTATAGCTGGAGGCTGGCAGATTTTCTATTTCACCATGGATGACCATATAAGGGATCTCTTCATTTCAGCTGCCGAGAGAAACCTGAAAGAAAAAGACTTCCTCTTCAGACAACTCGAACCCGGTTAACGGATGAAGACCGCTTCCACTCTCGGAGACCTGTAGACGTAGAGATTCGTAAGAGCCTGCTCAATGGTGACGACGTCTGCAGTTTCGCAATACACCTGCACCTGAGTAGCTGATTCTCTCCGAGATGGAACCGTCGCAATTCTGATAAGCTCCATTACTTGCACCTTTAATCATTGATTGACACAATATTAGATTAAGGTTATACAGAATTCAGTTATTGATTTGGCCAGACGCAGGAAAGGGGGAACTGTGCAAAGGGGAAAATATGTACTGATGCTGCTCTTCTTCGGGCTCTTGTCGGTCTCGTTTGCCGAATGGGAATCGATAGGTCCGGAAGGAGGGCAGGTGAAGAACATCGTTCAGTCGTATGTCGACGGCGATGTTCTCTACGCAACATCCGGTTCAAGTCCTACCTTTATTCTGAAGTCACTCGACTCCGGTGATTCATGGTCGGTTGCCGGCTCGTTCACCTGGAGCAACTACTGCATGACAATCGGACCGACGGATAACCTGTACGTGGGAAGCTCGAACAGGGTCTACCGTTCCACGAACGGTGGTGTTACCTGGACGTACAGTACCTTCACTAACCTGTACGTGTACGATATCGAAGCACACCCGACCGACCCGTCCATCATCTACGGATGCGGTTACAAGTACACGGGCAGCTTCTGGGTGATTGCCTTTGTCAAGAGTACGAATGGTGGAACTTCCTGGACCGAGACACAGCTCGAAACCGTACAGTCCTACGGCCGATGCATCGCCGTGAGTCCATCCTCACCTAATACGATCTACGTAGGCGGATACAGCTTCCCATCGCCCTATACGCCCAAGCTGTTCAAATCGACTGACGGGGGTACATCCTGGACGGACGTGTCATGCTCGGGCTGGGTCGGTCAGTACTATCTCAATTCAGTGGCGGTTCATCCGACGAATCCCAACGTACTCTGTGCAGGGGTCTACTACGACATCTGGAGGAGCACGAACGGCGGCACCACCTGGACCGAAGTCACAACCAATTTCTATTACAACTACAGCATGTCATGGTCAGCTGCCGATCCGAACGTGGTCTATTCAGCCGCCTACAACAGCATCTACAGAAGCCTGAACGGCGGCCTCAGCTGGACCAGTTCATCCTCGGGTCTCGACGGGACCAGCTTTTCGACCGTCGCAGCGGACAGGATCAGTTCCGCGAACGCCTATACAGGCAACAGCTACGGTTTCTTCAAGTCCGAGACCACCGGATCCAGCTGGTCGGAATCGAACACTGGCCTGCTGATCGGAAAAGTGCTGGCGATGGGAGACACACCGGGAAACCCATCCCGAATCTTCATGCAGGTTGAGGATGTTGGTGTTTTCCTGACCACGGACAACGGAACCAGCTGGACCAGGCTGGGAACACCGCTGTCATGCGGGGATTTCTGCAGCATCGTAGTGCACCCGACGACTCCAAATACCGTCCTCGCACTCGAGGGGGCTGGTTGAGGAAACGCAGAGCTCTACAGGAGCACAGACGGAGGTTCCGTCTGGACACAGATCGATTCCTACTTCTCCGACGGTGGTGACATGTTCATCGATCCCACCAGTCCGAGCACGATCTGGTGCTGTGGCTACAGGTACATTACACCCAACTACTTCATGAGTGTTGCGATGTCCGACAACGCGGGAAGCACCTGGACTCGATGGGAGATGGGCTCATCCTACGGCAGAGCTTACTGCATGGCCCGTGATCCCGACGATTCCCAGGTGATCTACGTTGGCGGATACCAGTCGAACAACGTACCCACCATCTACAAGACCGAGAACGGCGGGGGAACCTGGGCAACATTAGCTCTCGCCGGACTCAGCGGCTACGTCTATGACATCGTCATCGATCCAGTGGATACCAGTGTCATCTACGCGGCAACATCGTCCAGTGTGTACAAGTCGACAAACGGCGGAAGCACGTTCACGGATGTTTCCACGTTCACTTACACGAAGGCTCTTCTGATAGATCCATACGATCATCAGACAGTCTACGCGGCAACGTACAGTCAGGGTGTCTACATGACCTCCAACGGCGGCAACAGCTGGACTGCCATGAGTGACGGCATGGATGCGAACAGGGTGAACTGCCTTGGCATCAACCCGGGACAGTGGCTCTTCGCGGGTACACATGGCTCTTCGAATTACCGCTGGTCACTCGTTGTCGGAGTGGGGGATGAGACGGGTGCTCCCGTCGTACCGACGATGGCGTACGCTGCCCCTAATCCCGCTACGGGCGCAACCACCATCCACTACCAGATCAGCGGAACAGAACAGGTTGAACTTGCTGTCTACGACATGCAGGGCAGACTGGTGTCTTCCCTCGTGAATGCCCAACAGACTCCAGGCGTATACGATGTGGTCTGGAATACTACGGGCATCGACGGCGTTCAGGTTCCACCCGGTGTCTACTTCTTCAGGCTTACATCTGGTTCCGGGACCACGACCGGTAAGCTCGTTCTGATCAGATAAACACTGGGATGCGTGCTCCCTCAGGGGGCACGCATCCCCGATCCGCACTAAATGCAGAGGACTTGATTAGCGTTCCATCTCACCTGCAGATTATGTTCAAATGGCTTCTGCCTTCTCCCGCATTTCACGGAGGAGACCATGGAACAGATAATTCCATGTTCGGTCAGCGACTGGAGAAACAAATGAATGATTCGGGTAGATCAATGTACTTCGTATTACTGACCGTCATACTCTTCACGGGAAGCTCTCTGGCGCAGCTTCCCGGGCAGCCGTACTCTTCGTACTGGTTCCCAAACGAACTGCTGAGCTGGAGCCCATCCTCAGACCCCGATGCAGCCTACAACCGCGGAAGTATCGAACTTGCTGACAGATTTGCGGGAGACTCACAGGCAAACCCGCACGCTCATCCCGGTGAAGCCGAAATCTCATGCCTTTCGATCATGTATCCCTCAACGAGCGGTAACCCTTCTCAGGGAGCAAACATCTTTGATACATACGCCTTCAACTACTGGCAGTACGCTGATATCCTTGTTCAGTGGGGCGGTTCCGCCGGGGAAGGGCTGATCCTCTCACCCAGTGCCGATGTCATTGACGCAGGACACAGGAACGGAGTTCCCGTCTACGGGACAATCTTCCTGCCGCCCACTCAGTACGGCGGGCAGATACAGTGGGTGTGGGATCTAGTTCAGAAGACAGGGGAGACTTATCCGGTTGCGGACAAGCTGATAGAGGTTGCGGACTACTACGGATTCGATGGGTGGTTCATCAACCAGGAGACGCAGGGAGGCAACGTTACCCTCGCAGAGGAAGTGCGCGATTTCATGATCTACATCCAGGAAACTTCAGATGTCCGGATCATGTGGTACGATGCAATGATCGAAACAGGTGGAATCGCCTGGCAGAATGCTCTCAATTCGAACAACGACTGGTTCTTCGAGTACGGAGGAACTGTTTCCGATGAGATGTTCCTTAATTTCTGGTGGTCCGCAAACGGTCTTCTCCTTTCTGCCAACTATGCGATAGCTCTGGGCAGGAGCCCCTACGAGCTGTATGCGGGAGTCGACGTTCAGGCCAACGGCTACAACACTTCCGTAAACTGGGATGGTGTTTTTCCCGAAGATACCGTTCACATAACGTCACTGGGTTTCTACTGTCCCAACTGGACCTACTCCAATTCCTCCAGCGCTTCACAGTTCTACCAGAGAGCCAATCGCTTCTGGGTCGGGGAGAATCGTGATCCGAGCAACACTGCCACTTCACATCCGTGGAAAGGGCTCGCACATTACGTTCCCGCGAAATCAGCCATAAACGACCTGCCGTTCGTTACAACTTTCAATACAGGACAGGGGCATCTCTACTCGGTTGAAGGAGCCGTTCTGCGGAACGGCGACTGGAACAACAGGAGTCTTCAGGACGTTCTGCCGACATGGCGATGGATCTCCCAGAGCACCGGAACACCCCTCTACCCCGAACTCGACTGGAACAGTGCCTGGTTCGGTGGATCCTGCCTGAAAGTGTCAGGCGATCTCAGCACCGGTAATCCAACCGATCTTTTCCTCTACAAGACCGAAATCGATGTCACATCTAATACCGTTCTCGGAGCGGTCTACTCGACGGGATCGGCCGGAACGCCGTCCTGCATTCGGTTGAGCCTCGAATTCTCGGATGCGCCCGGGACCTACGAGTACTTCGATGTCGGCAGCACATCCTCCACGGGCTGGAACAGCTGGAGCACCGGTATTGGCGGACATACCGGCAGAACTATCTCCATGATTGCTCTGAGATTCGAATCAGCGTCATCGGTGCCCGGTTACACCGCACTGGTTGGACAGATCAGCATTCTGGACGGAGCGCAGTACCCACCATCTCCGCCCTCCGGGTTCTTCGTCGATGAATTCTCACAGGTCAACGACACTCTCGGCACGATAAGGCTGAAGTGGACCCATTCCGCTGATCCGGTTTACGCCTATTACGTCTACCGTGTGAACCCGGACAGCACCAGAACATTTCTAGGAGGTTCACCCAACAATGCCTACTTCGTCCCGGAGATAGTCAGAGTCGGAAGCGAGGAAACCACAGTAATCGAAGTCAGAGCACTCGGTCCCGATTTCTCGCTCTCGAATGCGGATACGACCAGCGTAACCTGGGTAACCACAGGGGTGGAAGAGAGTATTTCTCTTTTCCAGTTCTCCCTTGCGCCCGGACGCCCAAACCCCTTCTCAACCTCCACCGTCATCGAATACACGGTCCCCAGCACTTCAATGGTCGGACTGCAGATATTCGGTATGGACGGCAGACTGATCGAAACGATTGTCGAGGATCAGCTTCCCGCAGGTTCGTATTCCTCTGTATGGGTACCGGAAGAAGGATGCTGTACGGGCATGTACTTCATCAGATTACGGAGTGGTGATGCATCAAGGGTCGAGAAGTGCGTCCTTTTGCGACGGTAGCTTACTCTATCACCACGAAGCGCTCTGTAGCATTGAAGTCTCCGGATATCATCCTGCAGAAGTAAATGCCCGGAGAGAAATCGCCAAGCAGAACATCATGATATCCCGGGAAGTACTCATTTCCAGGAATCTCACTGACCATCCTGCCCGACAGGTCGAAGACTGAGAGACTTACGGAAGCAGGTTCGGGCAGCCCGAACCTGATGACAGGTGATCCTGTTGCCGGATTCGGTGTAATGGGAAGCAGCGCAATTCCTGGAGGAATCGGTTCAGCAGTGTCCCCGATGCCGACGGGATCCCAGGTCAGCATAACATCGAAGAGGGTGGGTGTAGCATCCGGGTTCGTCGTGCTCATAAGTACCCTGTACTGAACGTACTGGTCACCGTCGTCGATGTAACCGCTCAGAAGTGAGGGGGTCAATAACGAATCGGACCAGAGGCCCATTGACTGATAGTCGTCAGATGCCCTGACCTGGAAACAGAGTGATGTGCCTGATGGCGTGTCAGAATTCCACTCGAAGTAATCCCATAACGGAGTGGTTTCGGTATCGAGTATGCTGGATTCAAGAGAGCCTGCGGTGTCGAACTCGGAAAGGTCCCAGAGACAGACGTCGTCATCGGATTCCGCAACGGCAAGTATATCCAGGTTGCCGTCGCCATCGATGTCAACGGGCCATGCCCACTCCGCGCCATCGAAGCCGCTCTCCACGAGGTGCTCGACCCAGAGAGTGCCGGAGCCATCAGCGTTTTCCCACCAGGTTACCTGATTGGCATTCTCTGCAGTGCCTATTACGTCCTTATCGCCGTCGTTGTCCAGATCTGCCGATATGATCGAATGGGCACCGTTGAAGTAGTTGTCGATCACATGGGGTATCCAGACCACCCCTGCTCCGTCAGCGTTCTCCCACCAGGTCATATCATCGGCGTGGACGGCAGCGCCCAGAGCATCCATGTCTCCGTCACCGTCGAGGTCATCAAGATAGACAGCACAGGCTCCATCGAAGCCGGTGGCGATGTTGTGCTCGGCCCAGCTCGTTCCGGTGTAATCCAGATTCTCCCACCATGTGATTCTGTCGCCGATGACGGCAGCAGCCAGAACATCCATGTCACCATCACCGTCGATATCATCGGAGTGGACGGAGCGTGCTCCGTTGAATCCGGTTGTAATGGTATGCTCGATCAAGACCTGACCTGCTCCGTCAGCATTCTCCCACCAGGTCACCTCATCACCAGTTCTTGCCGTTCCGAGGATATCCATATCACCATCACCGTCAACATCTTCCGAGTAGACAGCGCAGGCTCCCAGGAAACTGTCACTGATCAGGTGCTCGGTCCAGGTGAGACCGGATCCGTTTACATTCTCCCACCAAGTCACCTCGTTGTCATCGTAAGCAGCACCGATTACGTCGTAGTCGCCATCACCGTCGATATCCTCTCCGTAGGTCGAGAGAGCCCAAGCGAAACTGCTATTGATCACGTGCTTGCTCCAGACACCCCCAATGCCATCGACGTTGTCCCACCAGGCGATTTCATTGGCATTATAGGCGGCAGCGATGACATCCCAGTCACCATCACCGTCAACGTCTATGGAGTGAACGGAATGAGCGCCATCAAAATTACCATCGATCACGATTTTAGTTATTTCGGCGGTAAGCTTGAGAACACCGGGCAATCCTCCCCAGTCGATGTTCGAGACGGAGGAGAATGAATTACCGAATACGGTTACGGGACCGGAAACACCGGGACCTCCGGACCAGCTGGTCTGCTGTGCGGAATCTGCAATCGTTATGGAAGCTGCAGAGAGGATGATCACGAGGATTAAGAAATGCTTCATGACGTACCTCCAAATCTAATTGAAAACCTTATTTTTATTATGATTGTACATCATTCACTATCCAGCCACTCCCTATGAGAGATGACCTGCTGCATGGGCACTCCACATTCTGATACACACAGAGCGCCTCCTCTATATCAATGAATCTTAGATATTTATGCAGATGTCAACAATGTCGGATACGCCAGCAACCTT
>CBDUZS010000049.1:0-20095 GCA_965371785.1 uncultured bacterium | reverse complement strand
GGGCCCATAGCTCAGTTGGCTAGAGCCACCGGCTCATAACCGGTCGGTCCCTGGTTCGAGTCCAGGTGGGCCCACCATGTCATCTGAAGGGCGGGTAGCTCAGTTGGCTAGAGCACAAGCTTCACACGTTTGGGGTCGCAGGTTCGAATCCTGTCCCGCCCACCAATCGGACCGGCCAGAGCTGCCGGAATGGGAGTGATCCCATTTATACAGGAAGACCTGTGGGGTGTGCCTTGTGGCGCACCCCTTTCTTTGTTTCGCTTAACGGAGAAAGAGGGAGATGGACGACCACATTAAAGACTTGCTGAAGCTTCAGGACCTTGACAGGAAACTGGACAGAACCCTTGAAGACCTGAGCAGAATCCCTAAGGAGATAGATATCCATGATCAGGAGATCAGGAAGCACAGGGATCGCTTCTCAGAGCACGAGAAATGTCTCGAAGAGGTCAAAGCAGGGCAGAAGCAGAGCATAGTCGACAAGCAGGATGCGAAGGAAAGGCTTGCCGATTACAAGAACAATCTCCTTTCTCTCAAGACCAACGAAGAGTACAGAGCCATGCTCCAGCAGATCAGCACCGTCGAACAGATGATCGACGACCTTGACAGCAGATCAATAGAGCTGATGTACAAGGAGGATGCGACCACCCTGGAAATCGAAACTGCCAGGAAGATTCTCGACAGGAGTGTCCAGAGAGCGGAGAAGAGGAAGGAATTCCTGCAGACCGAGAAGAGAGACCTCGAACAGGAGGTGGAATCCCTCCAGGTTGCCAGGGAGAAGCGAGTTACAGGTGTCAACATCCGCTTTCTCAGGAAGTACGAGCAGCTCAGAGCCGTAGGGAAAGGCCTTGCAGTTGTGGGGCTGATCGGCGGAGCATGTGGCGGATGCATGACCAATATCCCTCCGCAGAGCGCCGTAGAGATCGCTTCAGGCGCAACGTTTACATGTCCTATATGCGGACGTTTCGTAGTCTGGACCGATGACAGCTCCTTTGCTGGTGACTAACTGCCTGCTCAGGTGAAATCGAGTAGATTACGGAAAGAGCAGGGTCAGGCGGGCGGTCGCCCCTTCGGGGGAGGAAAGTCCGGGCTCCACAGGGCGGGACGCCGGGGAAATCCCGGGTGCGGTAACGCACAGACAGTGCCACAGAAAGGAAACCTCCTGCCAAGGCAGGTAAGGGTGAAAGGGCAGGGTAAGAGCCTGCCGGGGATCGGGTAACCGATCCTGCATGGCAAACCTCGTCCGGTGCAAGGCCGAATAGGGAGGAAGGCTCGCCAGAGCCAGGGAATGGCCCGTTCCCTTGACCTCCGGGTTGGCTGCTCGAGGTACCGGGGAACCGATACCCTAGATGGATGGCCGTCATCGCCTACGGCGATACAGAACCCGGCTTACAGCCTGACCCTCTTTCTCCTGGAGGAAGTTTGAAACATCGCTGGCTTGCCAGACCCGTTCCCGGACTCCATCTGAAAACTCCTCCCGAAGAGTTCTCCCACCTGCCTTTGTCAATTGCCCTCCTCCTTGCCAGGAGGGGGCTGGACGGGAATGCCCTGCAGTTCCTTGTGAATCCTTTACTTGAAAACCTGTCTCCATGGAATGCTCTTCCGGGAATCGAACGGGCGTGTGAACGGATTGCTTCTGCAATAGACTCGGGAGAGAGGATACTCGTTCACGGGGATTACGACGCAGACGGCATTACAGCCACTACTCTTACATGTATTGCTCTCCGGAGGCTCGGCGGGGAGGTGTCCTACCACATTCCCGACAGGTTCGGTGACGGCTACGGTATCGGAGACAGCGGGATTGAAGCATGCTCGAGTGTCGGCGCAAGCCTGATGGTGACAGTCGACTGTGGAATCACTGCCGTTGCAGAGATTAAAGAGCTATCGTCCCGGGGAATCGATACGGTGGTCACGGACCACCACCGCCCGTCTTCAGAACTTCCCGATGCATTCTCACTGGTCGACCCTCAGCTCTCATCCGATTCCGCCCCCTGGTCAGGTCTGTCCGGAGCAGGAGTGGCATTCAGAACCATGCAGGCTCTGTTCGAGCATTTCGGATCAGGCATTGAGGATATTGTCGATTTGCTCCCGCTTGCCGCCATTGGTACGGTTTGTGATGTGGTTCCGCTGACCGGCGATAACAGGATTCTGGTAAGTATCGGACTGCAGATGATGTCCGAGAGCACAATTCCGGGACTGGCCGCAATTGCCGCAAGTGCAGGGAATGATCTACAGAAAATATCTTCGAGGGATATCGCGTTCTCAATAGGCCCGAGGCTCAACTCCTCCGGCAGGATAGGACACGCATCCAGTGCGGTCGAGCTTCTCCTTGCCGAAAGCCGCGTAAGAGCCGCGGAGCTTGCCGAAATCATAGAGAAGTACAATTCGGAACGACGCTGTCTCGACGGCGAGGTCTACAAGGACGCTCTCAGGATGTCGTACTCATATCCCGAAGCCTGCAGCCTTGTTCTCTGCAGCAGCGAGTGGCATCAGGGGGTCATCGGAATCGCTGCCTCCAGACTGGTGTCCGAGACGGGTGTCCCGGTAGTGCTCGTATCGATCTCGGGAGACAGCGCAAAGGGCTCCGCCAGGAGTATTCCAGGAGTTTCGATACACGACGTTCTTTGCGGAATCCAGTCGGATACCGGTATGCTGGATGCGTTCGGAGGACATCACATGGCCGCAGGGCTGTCCATTGCCACCGATAAGATCGACTCGTTCAGGGATGAACTCGAACAAAGGGTTGCTGTACTGCAGGAGCAAACCGGACGCGGAACTGTCATATGGCTGGATGGTCAGCTCGAAGAATGCGATTTTAACATCGATACCGTCCGGGCTCTGGAGATACTGGAGCCTTTCGGGGAAGGTAACGAAGAACCCGTCTGGCTGGCCAGGAGTGTTCGCGCGGTAAGCTGGAAATTGGTGGGGCAGGGCCGTCATCTCAGTTGCCTGTTCCAGATTGGAGACTCCAGGATAAGGGCTATAGGATTCGGGATGTCAGGATCTCAATCACTGCTTCCATGCCCCGTTGACCTTGCTTTCACTCTTCGCGAAGACACCTGGCATTGCGGCAGCTCGGTTCAACTCCATATAAAAGGCGTCAGACCGGCAGGTACTCTCTGATGACGGAATCGCTGACTGACAGAATCGAAGAGATTCTTGAGCGAACCCTGCCAGAGTCATCCCTTTCCGGGTACACGGTAAGACCCCGCCAGCTGGACATGGCTCTAACGGTGGCCGATGCCGTGGAGACCGGCGGTCTCTTCGTACTCGAGGCTGGAACGGGAGTGGGGAAGAGCCTTGCCTACCTCGTACCCGCGCTTCTTTCCGGAGCGAAGACCGTTGTATCGACTGCCACACTCACTCTGCAGGATCAGCTCGTTTCGAAGGACATACCGTCTCTCACCGATGCCCTCGGTATCGATATCAGGGTTGCCGTGCTGAAGGGACGGAGGAACTACCTCTGCCTGCGGAAATGGTCTCTTGCCTCCGCCAGGTTCGGTGGGTTCTCAGGGCTGGGTGAATGGGTGGAGAGCACCGATACAGGAGACATCTCACATTCACCGTCCAGCATTCCCTCTGACATCTGGAGACACGTCTCAGGCGACAGGCTCGATTGTCCCGGCTCGAGCTGTCCTCTGTTTCGTAAATGTTTCTACTACACCGCAAGAAACGCTGCCCGAAGAGCCGATCTGCTTATCCTGAACCATCACCTTCTCATATCCGGACTTCAGACCGAGGATCTTATCCCCGAAGCGGATTTACTCATCATCGATGAAGGACACAGGCTGGAGGATGCTGCCAGTGAATGCATGGGCATTTCGCTTGGAGAGGGTATGCTCTTTCCGCTCTTCGACGGAGTGGGGTTCTGCGAGCTGGAGGTCAAGCGGAAGTCTCTGCTCCTCGAGAAGGTGAGAGGACTGGCCGCAGCGGTCGTCGGACTGACGCATGGCAACGATACAACTGCCCGGTGGTCGACTGTGGACAACCTTGTCGAGCTGAACCGTGTAGCCAGGCTGGCGGGAGAGCTGCGAAAGGAAATGGAGCCAATCGGAAACCTTGCAGCATCAGCAATGGTTGCCGGATTCGTCGAGGAAACCGTGAAAGCACTGCAAAACGTGCCGGCCGATGATTACTGCACTTTTGTGGAGGTCTCAGGCAAGAGAAAAGTGGTGCGCTCGGTGCCGTTAGAGGTTGGGAGAGAACTCGCATCCATCGTATACGCCGCATTCCCTTCCGTGATCCTGACGTCGGCAACATTGACGGTCGACGGCAGTTTCGAATTCTTCACCGATCGTCTCGGAACCTGGGATTGCTACTCCCATAGTTTCGGAAGCCCTTTCGACTACTCGGGTCAGGCCGTTCTCTCCGTTCCCGAACAGCTTCCAAGACATGATTCCCATGGCGAACTTGCTTCTACAGCCTGGTCCTGGGCAAAGGAGCTTTCAGGTATTCTGCATGGGCGGACGATGATGCTGTTCACCAGTTACCGCAATCTTACCCTCGTCAAGGATCTTGCAGCGGCCGATCTCCCCGATGGACTCCGACTGTTCGTTCAGGGAGACATGCCGAGAAAGAAAATTCTCGAGGAGTTCAGGAAGAACAGCCGGGGAATCATCCTGGGCACAACATCCTTCTGGGAGGGAATAGATCTTCCAGGAGACCTGCTCCAGGCAGTGATAATCGACAGGATACCATTCCCATCTCCGGGACATCCTCTTACGGCCGCTCGCCTCGAAGCGATCGAAAGACGGGGAGAAAGCTCATTTCGGACACTCACGCTTCCCGCCGCCGCAGTGAGACTGAAACAAGGAGTGGGAAGGCTCATAAGATCGGTCACCGACAGAGGAATCGTCCTGATCCTCGATCATCGGTTGAAGAGCGCAGGTTACGGAAGCGTGATCCTCCGTTCCCTTCCCTCGTTCAGATTGGTGTCCGATACGGAAGTCATTGAATTCGCGATGGAACACTGCGGGGACTAGTGGTGTATCACAATTGAGACCTAGAAAACTTCACCTGTGATGAATCACCTGGTGCCTTTCTGGAGGGCGGTGTTGCAGATGGCATGGACTGATACAATATTCCATCTCCGAACAGGTTTGAATAATCCAGCACACTTCCAATAGAAACTCTATCCTGAAGGAGAGAGAGTTGATCAAGCTCGTTGTAACAGGATTGTGTACCATCCTTCTCGCATGTGGCACCGCGGTTGCCTCGGGGGACGGCGCGACAACGATGATAGGGGTAATCCCATTCGGCTTCAGTGATTCCGATTCCAAATGGATAAGCGAGAAACTGTACGATTCCCTGGAGGACGAAATAGAGGAGAATCTTGAGTACGGACTAATCGATGAGGACGATCTGGAAGATGCTTTCGAAGATCTCGGATTCGATCCGGATGACTTCGAATACGGAGTTCCTCCAGATTTCGTTGCTGACGCTGGAGCGGCAATGGGAGCCGACCTGATAATTTTCGGTTTCGTTGCTCCGGGCGGCGAGCAATATTCTGTAATGTGGAACATTGCAGTCATAGTCTCCGCAAACGTTGTCACACCACCACCATCGATGGTCGTGAAGAATACCGGACCGGTACAGGAGCTTGCAGGAGAGATGATCGAATCGATCGGGACAGAGGTCGGACAACGAGCACAGGAATCTCTGAACATGGCAAGATATCATGTCAGCATAGAGAACTGGGGAATGGCCATAATGTCCTTCAGACAGGCGTTGTCGGTAGACCCGAGCCTTCTTGATGCACGCATGGAACTGGCTGCCATTTACCTCAAGAGCGATGTTGATTCCATGGGAAGAGCCAGGGAGATATTCGAGGATGTTCTCCTGACCGATCCGGACAACACACTTGCCCTTTCTGGAATCGGCTCGGTACTGCTTGCAGAGGGAGATGCGGAGTCTGCCAAGGATTATTTCGAATCTGCCATTGACAGCGACTCCGATAATTCAGCTGCATACATCGGGTTGGCAAGCGCTTACAGTGTTCTCGGTATGCTGGAGGAAGCCGTATCCAGTTTCGAGAATGCACTCGTTCAGAATCCGAACAACCTTCAGGCACGTTATGCACTGGGGCTCCTGTTCGTTGAGCTCGAAGACTACGACAGTGCTATTCCACACCTCGAGACGATACTCGAGGTCAGACCGGAGTTCAGAAATCTCAGGCTCAAGCTGATCGCTGCTCTCGGCAAGGTGGGCAGGTACTCCGATGCTGCCGATAACGCAGTGATCCTGCTGGAGACCGAATCCGACAACTACGATCTCGTTCTCTACACCGCTCAGATGGAAGCATATGCCGGCAGAACAACCGATGCTGTCAACAGGCTGGAAGGGCTTATCTCGAGCACTGGCAACAGGCAGGCGTACATCCTTCTCGCTACACTCTACCGCGACAGCGGTCAGAGAGGCGCGATGCAGAACGTCTTTGCCAGACTCAAGAACGCATATCCGAACGACCCTGTGGCCAACTACATGATGGGCGCCTTCTACTACTCGAGCGGAACGCAGAAAGCACAGGTCTCCGATCTGGAGCCCTGCAACGTCCCCGTGTGGGAGGATGCGATCACCGAGCTGAACGCCGCAATCGTCTACCTCAACCAGGTTACAGGTTACAGGAGTTCACAGGCACAGAACATGGTGTCCGCAGCAAGGAACGCCATACAGCTGTGTGAGGACAAGATAGATATCGTGGAGCGTTACAGCGAGTAAACGCACTGCACCTGTATCGCTTTCGGGGGGAATGGGGGACGTTGTCCCCCATTTCTGGAAGATGAGGAAATGCCGGCAAGATTCGTTGACAGGGTAATAATCAATGTCAGGGGAGGAAAGGGTGGAAACGGCATCGTTGCCTTCCGCCGCGAAGCCAACGTACCCAAAGGCGGTCCCAGCGGTGGTAAAGGCGGCAGGGGCGGTTGCATCAACCTCATCGTGAATCCGAAGCTCACGACTCTCATCGACTTTCGGAATGGTGCTCTCTTCAGGGCAGAGAACGGGGTGGACGGCGGCCCCTCGAACCGGACCGGCAGACGCGGAGCCGATCTGGACCTTGATATCCCTCCCGGGACATCCGTGTTCCACAACGAAACCGGTCTCATGCTGGGAGACCTGACCGAACCTGGGCAGACACTCGTTGTTGCCCGAGGCGGTGCCCCGGGCAAGGGAAACGCGTCCTTCGCATCCTCCACGAGACAGGCACCGAGAAAGGCGACCAGAGGACGGCCAGGCGAAGAACTTCAGCTTCGTCTGGAGCTGGCTCTGATCGCCGATGTGGGGCTTGTGGGTCTACCGAATGCTGGGAAATCAACCCTTCTCTCACGGGTCAGCGCTGCCAGACCGAAGATTGCAAACTACCCGTTCACTACACTGCACCCATGCCTCGGAGTCGTGCGGATGGAAAGAGGTTTCAGTTTCGTGATGGCGGACCTTCCCGGTCTGATAGAGGGAGCCAGCAAGGGCCTGGGACTCGGACACAGGTTCCTGAGGCATGTATGCAGGAACAGGATACTCGTCTACATGGTTGCAGCAGACCTTCCTGAGACACCGCTCAGACAACTCGAAATCGTGAGGGACGAGATACACCGCTACGATTCAGAGCTTAACATGCTTGAGGAAGTGGTCGTTCTGTCCAAGATCGATCTCCTTGAAGAGAGTGAGATTACCGAGATCGTCGAGACCCTGGGGGAGAGTGTGTTCCCATTGAGTTCGATTACCGGGTCGGGGGTGAAACCATTTCTGGGGCATCTGTTGAAGAGGGTGGCGTCGCTGCGAGAGAAGAGCTGATTCGGACGATTCTCAGCCTCAGCACATGGAATGGACCCGGCAGGAAGATTCTGAGAGACCTCTTTGGCAGGGGCAAGTCCCCGGAAGAGGTTCTCGAACTGTACGCATTGAATTATCCCGATGGCCGACCGAATGAAGCCAGTAACGATGCAAAGTTGAAGAAATACGTGGACAATAACATGGGCTGCGTTCTCTTCTCCGGCTCCGGCTATCCTTCTTCCCTATCCGACATCCCCGATCCGCCTGCCGTTCTGTTCTTTGAAGGTGAGCTTGAAAAGGCTCTGCAGAAACCGGTTGTAGCCGTCATAGGCTCCCGCAGGAGTTCTGTCTACGGTCTCGGTGTCGCGAGATCGCTTTCACGGGCTCTTTCTTCATCCGGCATATGTGTAACCAGCGGCCTGGCCCGAGGCATAGATGGAGAGGCTCACAGAGGATCGCTCGAGGCCGGCGGACCAACCATTGCAGTGCTGGGCTGCGGTATCGATGTTCCATATCCACCCGAGCACAGCAGACTTGCCCGAAGTATCACGAACTGCGGCGCCCTTGTGTCGGAATACCCTCCAGGTACTAAGCCTGACAGGTTTAACTTTCCAGAGAGAAACCGGATCATCAGCGGTCTTTCAAGAGGAGTGATCGTCGTCGAAGCTGGCGAGAGGAGCGGAACGATGATTACCGTAAACAGCGCTCTCGATCAGGGTAGAGAAGTATTCGCCGTTCCCGGTGAAGTTACCAGGAGCACTTCTTTCGGAACGAACAGACTTCTCAAGGAGGGCGCCAGCCTGGTCACATCGGTCGATGATGTTCTCGAAGTTCTAGGAATCTCGGTGAAGAAGCAGACCGCTTCACGGCTTCCCGATGTAGAAGGTGAAGTGGCCGTCGCCGTGGTTCAACTCCTTGCGGATTCACCGCTTCATTTCGACGAGATGGTAAGAAAGCTCGAACTCGATACCGGAGCCCTTCAGGCTGAACTGCTCATGCTCGAGATGCAGGGACACATCATTCGCAGACCTGGAGAGATTTATACTCTGCTCTGAGTTGTGCACTTCCGTTCACACCATGTGAAGCATTTTTCACTGCTGACGAGAAAGTATGATAGATTAATATAGTATTGCACTAGCAAATACCTGTATTCCGTCGATCTTTAGTGGCACATTTACTGCTTACTATATGGATGTATGAAAAGAAATAATAGAATCTTTCCGCGGAGAAGAGGGGCAGCTCTGGTTATTGCCCTTGCTGCCTCAGTCGTAGTGATGCTCTCTGTGGTACTGCTGCTCGGCTACATCTCCAGAATGGTCGGCACACAGGTTGAACTCGAGGAGAGAGCACAGGCCAGACTGACTGAGGAGAGCGCGGTACTCGGGCTGGCGAAGCTCCTCCGGGAGGGAAGAATCGAGGATATCAACAATCTTCCCGAGTTCACTACCGGGATAATGACAACGTTCTTTGCAGTCGAGGAGATTCAGCCCACTCCTCCAAGGGAACTCCTTATCGCACTCGACTCGTATAGCGATCCAGTCGTACTGCCCAGCGGAACAGGCTTGTTCATAGCCGGAACAAGGAATGGTTTTATCGAGATCGGTCTCATTGACCCGTTCACCGGAAGGATGTCACCCGGTTTTCCCGTGGAAGTCTGCGATATTCCGATTTTCTGGGATGTTGCTGCCGGGTCCATTGAGGGCGAATCCGTTGCCTTTGTACTCACTCGTGATGGGAACGGTGATCAGATCTACTGCATCTCGAGCAACGGGACCGTCAGCTCTACGGCATCCAGTGTCATTCTCTGGAACGCCAACTCGCGTCTTTCCGTTGGAGAGTACGATTCCGAACCGGCACTGCTCGTCTCCGACGGAAACAACCGGTCACAGATGATAGCCCCCGGAAGCGGTACGATCCTGTACGGCTCTTCGGCCAGCGGCACCTGTCCCGTATTCCTGGACGGGGGAGGGCTATACGGCTTGTTCTATGCAGAGCCCAGTTTTGGGTTCCTCGGTTCGGGGATACTCGATGTATTCCAGGGCGATTTCAACCGGGATGGCACCTCAGACATCGCCTGGGCCGGTTCGACCACTCTTGCATTTCAGTCGGGAACCTCGAGCGAACCGATCGTCGATGCAATCCCCGGCGGAAGACTGCTGGCCTGGGGCTCTCTGGAAGGGCGCTTCGGTCTTAGCGGCTGCTGGCTTCAAAGGGATGGAACGATGGTATGGCGGCGCCTTTCCTGGAACGGCTTCAGGGACTACTCGGCTTCCGGCGCTTTGAACCGGGACTGGAGTGGTCGATTCGACGGATCGAACAATATGATGATGGGGGTCATGGGCGACTCCATCAGAATCGTATCCATGGGGATGGGGTATACCCGCAGTATATGTCCGGCTGAAGATGGTCTGATCGGGGACATCGATGGGAGCACACCGGATGTTATCTCTCTGGAGAGCGGCGATGCAGCTCTCGTGATGAACCCGCTCGACGGAGACGGCCTTTTGCTCGGTACCAGTACGCGAACCTGCCGGAATGACAGGATGGTTACGAGGAACAACTGGCGTTTCTACATGTTCGGCACCGGGGAGAACCGAAGGGTATTCATCGAGAGCGAAGGTGCAGGCATACGATGAGGAAACGTGCTTTCACCCTTGTCGAATGCATAGTTGCATCACTGGTAATACTAATCGTGCTGGGAACGCTTGCCATGGCCGTGAAATTCTTCGTGGAGGGGAGCAGGCAGATAGAGCTGCGAAGAACTGTTCTGATCGTGGTTTCATCGGAGATGTCACAGTGGGAGAACAGGGGTTATCCGGAAACGGGTGAAACCTCGAGAATCGAACTCATCGGTTCTTACGAGTACTCCATAGAAACAAGTGTTAACGAAATTTCCGATGGGATCAGAGAGCTCACCTTAGCCGTAACTGGAAGCAGGGGAGACAAGGCCGAGCGCATCGAACTGGTACGTAAATTTTACAGATAGATTAACCCGTTACATGCCCGGCGGCGGCTCGAGTGCCGCCGTTTTATATTCAGTCGTTCTCCTGAACTGCTGCGAGAAGCTCGACAAGAAAGGGATCGAATATACTGCCCTTTCGGAGTTCGATCTCCGACAGGGCTTTCTTCTGACCAGTTGTCTGCGATATCCTGGCGAAAGCAGCTGCAATTGACAGAATTCGTGCTAGCAGAGGGATTGATGTTTCCCTGAGCCCTTCGGGAGCACCCGAGCCGTCGAAATTCTCGTTCATGTGTACGAGGGCATTCAGGGTCTCTTCGGGGAGCTGGAATCTCATCGAATCCGGGGCTTTTCCGAAAGATGACTGGCGCTCAACTTCTTCCGAATAGAGCATTGGCGCAGCGTGGTGCAGGAGCGCTGCCATGCGGAGGTTCTCGAGTTGGCCGGGCTGCAGCAGGAGCCTGTTACCGATTCCCAGTGCGATTTCCGCGACGAATTTGCTGTAGCCGGAAAGCCTGTGATCAGACCTGTCGAGTGAGTAGACCATTGCCTCCATGAAATCCCAGGCTCTCGACGTCACCGTTCTCTGAAGTTCCTGGTTGAGTATTGCGGTCTCCGTCTGTGATATGAAAGCATCCATTCTGTCCGGGTCCAGCGAGGTGTCCATGGTCGGCCAAACCTCCACCTGAAGCCCCGATCTTCCCCTCCTCATGAGAGGAGATTCCCCGAAATGCTCCTCCTCTGCGGGAAAAGCATAGGATACATTCCGCCAGGTTACCCTGACAGCCTCCGGTCTTGAAGTTGTGAACCAGGCTTCCGTCAGGTATCTGAGAGCCTGGAGGGGGCTGTTACAGGCTGCAAGATTGCGGGAGAGCTGCGCCATCATCTTCTCCGCTTCGAACGCCCTTCCCCTTGCGTACTTGGATTTCTCGAATACGATCGTGGAACCCACCTGGACTGCAAGCACTGCGAACGTCCCGGCTGACAGGGAAACCAGCCAGAATCCGTCATTGGATGCCGCGCCCGAAGCCAGGTCGGCGCCAGCCTGTGCAAGAAGCGGGGAAGAGAGTACTGGAAGGGCGATTATCTGGAGGAATACTGTTAGATTCCTTCCCGAATGACTCATCGGTCTGAGTTTGACCAGTGCTCTGAGGTGGAGGTTGAAGTAAATAAGCACGGGAATGATGAGTGCCATATGCAGAACCTGCTGGATGTAACCCGTAGCCGCGTCGGGAAAGACGAGATAGTACAGAAATCCGGTGAAACGAATCGAAATAATGGTGACCAGCGCAAGCACGACTGCCTGTCTCACAGCCATGACCATCCGCATTCCACGCCGCCTGCTAAGGGCGAACGCACCGGCAAGCGTGGCGGAGAAGAAACCGAGCTCGAGGAACCCCGAGTAGCCACCGGTAATCATGAATGCCTGAAAACAGGGGAACAGGGACAGAACCAGTCCGGTTGAGGAAAGGTAGCTGAGAGAGGAGGAGAGTGCTACCCCGACCCACAGGAGAAGGAACACGGTGAGTTCGACAGGTCTTGGTATGTTCACGTATTCGGGGTGGATGAGAAGTGCGAGAAGAACCAGTACTGACAGGGTGAACAGACTCAGTCCGGGTCTAAGCACCATTTGCCGTACCCGCTTCCTGAACCCTCGAGGAGATAAGCTCCTGCAGAGCGTCGACTACCCTTGCGTCGAACTGTAATCCCCGTCCGCAGCGTATCGTATCAAGAGCAGTCATCTGGTCGATGAGAGTGTGGTAGGATCTCGTACTCGTAATGGCATCGAAATTGTCGGCTACCGAAACAATCCTCGCAAGAAATGGAATTTCTCTGTTCTTTCTTCCGGACGGGTATCCTGCCCCGTCGAGTCTCTCGTGATGGTTCAGAATGATATCAGCAACCCTGTCGTATCCCTTGAGCCTGGCGACGATTGCCGCCCCCTCCTCGGAGTGCCTTTCCATCGACCCTCTCTCCAAGGCGGTGAGCAACCCCTTCTTCGTGAGTATCTCGGTATCGATCGCGATTTTTCCGAGGTCGTGCAGAAGGGCTCCAACCCTGAGAGTCTTCATCTGGTTATCCGGGAGTTCTAGTCTTGCTCCCAGCGCGCAGGAAAGGTCTGCCACCCGGAGCGAATGTCCGTGTGTGTAATCATCCTTTGAATCCACCAGTCTCACCAGCATCACCGCCGCCGCAAGGAATGCCTCTTCACTCCTCAGATGGTGGCCCATTGCCTGCCATGACTGACTGATCAGGAGCACAAAATTAATCCGTATCTCGGGAGACATTCCAGTGAGTCTCCCGGCGCAATCCTGGTCCAGGAACAGAAGCAGGCTCGCATCATCCGACAGACCCAGAAACACACCTCTTCCGCCAGGCAGCTCGAAAGGTTCTGTGAGCCGTCCGGTGACAGGGAGCAAGCCAGGAAGTTCTTCGGAGTCAACGGTTGTCTGTCCGTCGCTTTCATATACCACCCACCTTTTCTCTTCGGGCAGCCGCGAGAGTATCCGGACGCCGGTAGAGGAACCGGCAGTACCGAGGTACTCCGAAAGCAGAGAGACCAGCTCCCTGGATGACACGGCAGACATCAATTCACAGACAAGCTCGTTCTGTGAAGACAGTTCGGCAGTCTTCTCGCGCTGGTTTGCGGCAAGCTGTTCCCTGTTGTCGAGCAGGAGCGAGTAGGCTATCAGCGGAATGGAAACCGCTGCAAGAATGCCGATATCTCCCGATTCAGAAGCTCTGAGAAGTACGATCGTTACCGGTGTGACAATGACGTAGTCGAGGAGATACTTCGTAAGACTTCCAGGAATGCTCCGCAGGGGAAATTTCCCGATCAGCGAAGATATCAGGCTGTCAGCGAGTACCAGCAGGAGAAGGAGCAGAGCAACATTCTGCCAGCTTCCCGCTATTCCCCCCGGTATTGAGCTGACCAGCGCCATAATGCCGATGGATGCCAGACCGGAAAGAAGAAAGAACACTCCCTCCCGGCCGCTGAACCTGTTTCCGGGTCGCATTCTGCCCGAAGCGATGCCGGCAAACAGACCTGCCAGTGCCGCGGCAGCCCCTCCCGATGTGCCCAGTGCAATGAAGAGCACTGCGAACACGCTTCGATTCAACGCGAAACGATTCGATGCGGTGCATGTGCAGGGGAAAGCTGTTGTTACGCAGGCAAGAAAGACCAGCAGGACAATCTGCGGAAGAGAATCGACCGGGGAGAAAGTGATCGCTAGCCATGTTCCACAGGCGGAAAGGAGCACCAAAGCCAGCAGTCTCTTCACAGATCGTCACCGAATGCCGTAAATACTTGTACGATCACCAGCTGCCACTTATCAAGCCTCGCATCTACCGATGCGCCAGTGCCGATGAACCGGTAATCAGGGCTCAGGCAGGTTCTCAGGTGCATGGGGCTCAGCAGAAGCATGGACCATGCTTCGTCGAACCCTGTTCCACGGCCTATGTTTTCGGCGTACGTGCAATCCTGTGGAAGCAGATCGGCAAGGCTGTTACCATCAGCAGATTGATGGCTTGTGCTTCCCGTGACTGCCAGGTCAGCCGCTCTGATCTGTGCGATGCTGTCAAGCAGGGGGTTCTCCTCGAGAGGGAGGATTCCCATCGATTCTCTGAGACTGTTGAGCTCTTCGAGAACCTGCCGCATCGTTGACGCGTCAGAGCTTGGATAGTCGATGCGGCCTTCGATCACATCCCATTCCGTTCCCCCGGCCACAAGGGGGAAGAGGAGCGTAACCTCGGGGCCGTTACTCACTTCCTCCAGCACCTCTATCCAGTAGACTCCCCGAATGACTGCCACGAAGGAACATGTCCCGCTCGAATCGGGATAGATCTCCAGAACCTGCATGTCCGGTGTCTCGATTGCGAGCATGGGTGTGCCGAGTGTGTTCCACTGCGGGAACGTAAGGCTGACGGTGTCTCCAGGAGAGTACGATGCGCTGAGTCCGTCGGGGGCAACTCTCTGTACGGCAGCCGTTACGATCACCGTCACGTCAAGTTCAGCGTCAACGAAGACTCCGATCCTTTCAACATCGTCTCCCATCTCATACAGTTCGAAGAACTCCTGCCAGCTGGAAGAGGGGTGGATTATCACATCGCTTACCGGCCCGTACCAGCCATTTGCGGCAGCCAGGAGAAGAAGATTCCCACCCCGGGGAATCTGTCTCGTTCCGGCGATGGTTTCTGCCAGGCCGTCCAGTTCAATCGAGCGAACCGGCAGAGCAGGTTGAGCACCCGCCAGTGAGGTAAGAAGCATACCGGCAAGGAGCAGAACCGTCTTGACCGTGAGGTTTGAGTGTCTTTGCATAGATTTCATTATAGTCAAACCATCATCGTGGGGAAACGGACAGGGGAGTCTCTTGAAAGTACTTCTCGTGCAATCTTCTACAGGCAGGAAAGAGGCGCCGATCTTTCCGATTGGTCTTGCCTACCTGGCGGGACAGCTGGAAAACCACGATGTCCGCATACTGGACCTCAGCCTGACCGAAGGGAATACCGGTTCTCTCGATCGTGAACTGAAGTACTTCGAACCGGAAGTGCTTGGCATCTCCCTGCGAAACATCGACGACAGCACCTGGCCGGTAACTCACTCGTACATCCCTCCCTTTACTGCGATACTGGAGAGTCTTCGCCCCTGGAAGGGTGTGGTGGTTGCAGGCGGAACAGGCTTCTCCATCTACTCCGAGCTGATACTCGAGCAGCACCCCAGAATAGATTTTGGCCTTTCCGGTGAGGGAGAGGTGGTTTTCCCGCAGCTGCTTGCGCACGTAGGCGGGGGAACGCAGATAACGGGCTGGGACGGCGGCAGGCTTCTCCCATCGGTTCCGGCAGACCTCTCTGCGATCAGGCTTCCCGATTACTCGATCTTCGACATGAAACCCTATTTCGCCTGTAATGGCGTAGGTGTCCAGAGCAGGCGCGGGTGCCCGTTCGGATGCACGTACTGCACGTACGGTTTTCTCAGCGGCAGGGAGTTCAGACCACGTCCCATCGGACACGTTGTAACCGATATCGAGAATCTCGCCAAACTGGGCGCGCCCACCTTCCAGTTCGTTGATTCTATCTTCAACCGCCCCGGTAACTACTTCAATTCACTCCTCGAAGCACTGAAAGAGGCCGATACAGGAGTCCGGTGGGGGGCATGGCTCGATACGGATGTGACTCCGGAACAGCTGGAGAAGATGGTCAGAGCAGGAGCCGAGAAGGTCGACTTCTCCCCCGATGCGATTACGGCAAAGGGCTTGAGGCTGCTCGGCAAGAAAAACGACCCGCGGCGTCTCTACCCGGCGGTGAGGGCTGCCAGAAAAGCCGGCCTGAACGTCGGGGTGAACTTCTTCAACGGCAACCCCGGTGAGGGAACCCTTGCGCTTATTGCCAAGTTCATGTTCATGGCCAGGGCAAGGCTGACACTCGGCTGGAGCAGTACTTTCGTCAACCTGGGAACGATCAGAGCCTATGCCCATTCCATGATAGCGGAACAGATGCTGGAGGAGGGGAGAGTGCCGCGTGACTGTGATTTCTTCGCCCCGGTATTCTACAGACAGGGTGGATTGTCGGACTGGCTCTTCAGGCTCTTCTCGAAGATCAGGGGAATGAGGCAGGGGTAGAATGGAGATAGGAATCACCGGGTGGCCGCTGGATAGAACCCTGTCCCCGGTGATACATGCCGAACTCTTCAGCCTGTCGGGTATCGAGGGCTGTTACAGAGAGTATCCGACAGAACCCTCGAGGCTCCCGGTTCTCCTTTCGAGGCTTCACGGGGCAGACCTGAGAGGTCTCAACGTCACCTTTCCCCACAAGACAGATGTGATCAGGTTCTGTGTCGGACTCGACGGGGAAGCGGATGCCGTTTCCGCCGTTAACACTCTCATGTCAGTTGACGAAGGATGGATGGGGTACAACACAGATGTTGCAGGTTTGCGACATACTCTCAGATGTTTTAACGCTCCAGACCCGGTCTGTGTTATTGGAAGCGGTGGCGTGGCAAGGGCTGCTGCAAGGGCACTTGCAGGAGACGAAAGAGATTTCTCGATCTTCTGCAGATCACCTGAGATGTGGTCGGGAGAAGGACGGGCATACTCCCTCGAAGATCTGGAAGAATGCATGAAAATTTCTTCGGGAACTTTGATCAACGCTACGGTCCTGGGCTGGAAGGACGACGATGACTTTCCGATCTACTGGAACATCCCGGGGGGCTTCCTGTTCATGGATCTGAACTACAACCCGAATTGGTCCTGGAGAAATTCCCTGCGAACCAGGGGGATCAGAGTCGTTACGGGGGAGTACATGCTGGTCAGACAGGCAGCCGAGTCATTCAGAATATGGACAGGGTTCGAAGCGGATGAAGAAGCACTGGCAGCTATCACAGACGAACTCCTTTCCCGTGAAGAGCAGACATGACGATTACAGGCGAATGGATAGAACAGAGGCTCGAACAGGGCTTTACAGGAGAAGATCTCAGGAAGATTCTCACATCGGACAACGATGAAATGGAATTCCTCTGCGAAGCCGCAAGAAAAATCAGAAGAAAGCACTTCGGTGAAAAAGCCTTCATAAGAGCCGTTATCGAATTCGCAAACACATGCAGGTGCAGCTGCCTGTACTGCGGAATGCGCGCCGACAACACTGCTGCATTGAGATTCACTCTGACTCCGGATGAGATAGTTGCCACGGCCGACAGGGCTTACGAGAACGGTATCCGAACGTTCTTCCTCCAGGCTGCCGAGAGCGAGGAGTACGATGCTCACTGGCTGGAAAGCGTGATTCGGAGGATATCCAGCAAGGGAATGGGTGTATTGCTCTGTGTCGGGATTCACAGTGAGGATGATCTGGACCTCTGGTACGAAGCGGGTGCGAGAAAATTCATTCTGAAGCACGAATCCGCCGATTCAGACCTTTTCGAAGAGATGAAACCCGGGTTCACGCTGGCAGGCAGGCTCGAATGGCTACGGACGATGCGAAGGCATGGCTATCACATCGGCTCCGGCCCGCTCCTTGGCCTGCCGGGCCAGACAATCGACACACTGGTAGATGATCTCCTGCTGCTAAAGGAGCTCGAAGTTGAAATGTCCAGCGTCTCGGTCTTCCTCCCCGCAAAGGGAACCCCTCTGGAGAACGCTCCGGTGGGAGACGTCGATCTGGGCCTGCGTTTCATCGCAGCAATGCGCCTCTTCCTGCAGAACACCCTCATTCCTGCCACCAGCACTTTCGAGAAGCTCAGAAAAGGCGGCCAGCTCGACTGCTTCAAAGCCGGAGCTAACGTGATAACGGTCAACATGACACCCCCCAGGCTCCGCGATGAGTACGAACTCTACACCAACAGATTTTACGTGGGTCTCGAACATGCCAGGAAGACGATCACAGAAGCGGGACTGACGGAAACCACCGAGATGGATCTCCTCACCGAAAACAACTGAATCAGCCATAATCTTCAACAACACCGCAGGTTTACTGCGTAGAAGCCTGCAATTCCGTCAAAAGTTCTAGTCCCGTCAGGGGTGGTATCATTGCCCAATCATGGTCTTGACTATCTTGCTAACATATAGTTAGTTATCTTTGGAGTGTGACAGAATGAAAGTAAAAAACATTCGATGTTTCATAGGTGTTTGTGTGCTGCTGACTGGTCTTGTACAGGCTCAGTTCATAGAGTGGAGCTTTCCTGCTCCCAGCGAGAACATATCCGGGCTTGCTGGTTTGTACGTCCTGGATTCACTGGATTGTTTGATCTACGTTGTTGAAGACGTGACCGGAGCTGTACTCGATACAATTGAGCTACCTCCACTGTCCAATCCTGCCGTCGGACTGGCAGCTAATACTGATTCTTTATGGTTCGCGGAGAGCGGGACAGCAATCATACATGCCATCGATTACGATGGTAACCTTCTTGGAAGCTGGGACTTCTCAGACACTGGAATTCAGACTATTTCGGGGATTGGCATACTGAGCCAAAGTATGACTGATTATATGTATCTACTGGATTCTTCCGACAGATCTGTTTATGTGCTTGAGATGCCTATTGGCAGCCAGCCAATACAATGCTTGTTCACCATTAGTCACAGTATAGAAGTGTATGATCTATGCGCAGAAGTGGAATTTGGAATTCCTATTGCGTGCAACGATGAGGTATCACCAGTTCGTATCTACAATTCTGCAAGTCATTATGAACCGCTTGGGTACGGAACCTATGCAAGTGCAGTAGGTGTAGGAACTTGTGACGGCGGCAGCAGATTCTGGTTCAATGATCCTGAGATGGGACTGATACACCGTTACTGCGTAAACATGGGTGGTATTGGGAGTGAATCGTCTAATCCTATCGCTCCACTCACATTCGATATCCTTCCAAATCCTGCACTTATGTCAGCGACTCTATCATACCACCTGGTTGCCGGAGGACTGACATCTGTCCAGTTATACGATGTCGTTGGTAGAGTTATCTGGTCTGATTTCATGGGGTATCGACCACCCGGCTATCACAATATCATTCTGGAGCTACCGGGTCCGGGCGTCTACTTCGTCAGGATGACCTCTGGGGACGTAACTGCAACCCAGCCCTTCACTGTCATAGAGTAAGCTGCGAGAGTTCTAAAAGTATCCACTACGGGGTACCAGATATCAGGTACATCAATCTGGTTGACATCTGCATAAATACCTAAGATTCTTTGATATACAGGGGGTGTCCCATGTATAGAAGAATCCTGCCTTTGGTGCTCTGTGGTTCCTTCATCGTTACCTATGCCGATTCTGCTACCCAGGCCGATTGGTCCGGGGGAGCCGGTGTGCTGGGGCCAGTTATTGACTGGGGCAATCAGTTCTTTCTCTCCACAAATATCGAGTGGGGCAGTATTCCAGGGGATATTGCACTTCAACTAATCGTTGAACATCCCATTGATGGGGACTTTTCCCTTGCCTCTTCCGTTTACTCAGAGGACGTAGACGGTGACGGTGATATGGACGTGCTAGGTGCTTCCATGTTCTATGCCGACATCACCTGGTGGGAGAATATCGACGGCCTGGGTACATCATGGATAGAGCATAACGTTGATGATGACTTTGAATCTGCAATGTGCGTCTACTCAGAGGACGTTAACGGTGATGGTGACATGGATGTTCTCGGTGCAGCCCCTGGGGGGAACGACATCACCTGGTGGGAGAACATCGACGGATCGGGCACATCCTGGACGGAGCATACCGTTGATGGAAACTTCTGGGCTGCCGTATCCGTTTACTCAGAAGACATTGATGGTGACGGTGATATGGACATTCTTGGTGCTGCTTCCGCAGATAACGATATCACCTGGTGGGAGAATGTCGATGGCTCGGGAACATCCTGGACGGAGCATACCGTTGATGGAGACTTCGACG